>DATJAE010000243.1:0-26444 GCA_035516595.1 Kofleriaceae bacterium
CGGGTCGCGCTGCGCGCCCCGGTGTGCGACCTGCTCGACGGCGCGGCGCCGCGCTCGATCCGGCTGCTCGGCGGCGCCCCGACCGCGCCCCGCGCCGGCCTGTTCCGGGTCGCGCGCGACGGTCGGTCCGACGCCGCGATCGAAGCCGAGCTCGCCGCGCAGCTCGGCCGGATCGCGGTGGTCGAGGGCGCGCTGCCCGCCGGGCTGCTCGAGGCGCGCCTGCACGGCGCGACCGCGGTCACGCTCGCGCCGCCGGTCGCGCGGCCGCGGCCGTGGCCGCAGGGCGCCGGGCTCGTGCTCGTCCTGCACGGCAGCCCGAGCGCGTGGATCGCCGACGTCCCGGCGCTGTAGCTGATCGGGGCGCTAGAGCCGGGTCACGAGCGCGGTCTTCTTCGCGGTCTTCTCGAGCTCGGCCTTGGCGTCGTTGGCCGCGTCGATCGTGCGATAGCTGCCGACCCGCACGCGATAGAACTGCTTGCCGTCGACGTCGCCCTGCGTGAGGTAGGCCTGAAAGCCCGACGTCCGGATCGACTGCACGAGCGCCTCGGCCTCGGCCTTGTCCTGCAGCGATGACAGCTGGAGCGTGAACCTCGGCTTGTCGGGCTTCTTGTCGGCGACCTCGGGCTCCGGATCCGGCTTCCTGTCGGGCTTGGCCTCGGGCTTGGCCACCAGCTCGGGCTTGGCCACCGCCTCGGGCTTCTTGTCGGCCGGTCTGGCCGCGGCCTGGCGCGCCTTGGCGAGCTCGTCGATCGTCTCGTCGACCGCCGGCGGCTTGACCGCGCTGCCGCGCAGCGTGCCCTGGAACGCGAGCCCTCCGCCCTCGAGGCGATCGAGCGCGGCGAGCGGATCGAGCGTGGCCTCGACGTGCGCGCGCTCGACGTGGCCGCGCGCCTCGAGCCGGCGCCCGACCATGACGCCGAGCACGAACACCAGCCCGACGATCACCGCCCCGCCGAAGAACAGATAGAAGATCTGCCGTCCGTCGAGGCTGACCTCGATCTTGTCCTTGTACAGCTCGGGCTCGCGCGCCATGCCACGAGCCTTTCGCCGCCGCGCCGCGCGGGCAAGATTTCGGCTATTCGAGCGTGTTGATCGTCTCGATGTTCTGGGTCTCGACCCGGAACACCTTGCCGCTGGTCGACGACTCGGTGATCGAGGTCGACAGGAAGTCGCCCTCGTCGATCACCCAGATGCTCTGGCCCGGGCCGCGTACGACCTTCACCGGGTAGGCCGGCACGATCGAGAGCGCGAGCGGCTGGAACCCCGCGGTCGCGCGGAACGTGATCTGGAAGCCGGGCCCGGCGACCGGGATGTGGCCGAGGTTGCCGGCGCGGTCGCCGATGCAGTTCAGGTCGCCCGGGTAGGTCGGATCGACCAGCGTGTAGTTCGCGCCCGGGCCCTGGAACCGGATGCCGGCGGTCTGGCGCGCGCCGGTCGGGTTCGACAGCGAGCACGTGCCGGGCAGGAACTGGGTCGACAGGTCGTACTGGTCGACCGTCATCTCGCAGGGGTTGGGCCCGTAGGTCCCGTCCGGCTTCTCGAGCGTGCGCGGATCCGCGGTCGGATCGCACGCCGGCGCGGCGAGCGGGATGCGGCCGATCCTGGTCGGCGGCGCCGCCGGATCGCGCACGCAGTTGCCGCTCGCGTCCGCGATGATCGGATGGATGTAGCCGGTCCTGGTGCCGACCACGGTGAACGCCTCGCCGGCGCGCAGGTCGTACTTCTGCGGCGCGTTCACGCACGCCTGCGGCGGGATCACGCCCTCCATGCAGATGCCGGCCTGACACGCCATGCCGGCGATGCAGTCGGTGTCGACCGTGCAGGTCTCGATGCAGCGCTTGATCACGTTGCCGGTGGCGTCGAGATCCGGCGCCCGGTTGGGATCGACCGCGCAGGTGAAGGTGTGCGGATCGGGTGGCGTGTTATCCGCGTTGGGCGGGTTGGAGTCGAACAGCTCGTCGGCGAAGGTCGCCAGGGTCTGGCACTGCGCGTCGCTCGTGCAGCCGTCGACCGGCGAGGTGTACAGCACGTGGGTCCTCGGCAGCAGCACGAGCTCGCCGGTGGTGGCCTTGCCGACGGTGTAGCGGCGCAGCGAGATCAGGAACGACCGGCACGCGTCGGCCAGCCGGCTCGCCTCGGTCTTGAGCATGCACGCGCCGAGGTTGGCGACCTGGCTCTCCGGGTGGACGAAGCACTCGTAGCCCTGCGGGCAGTCGGTGCTGTTGTTCGCGGGATCGCAGCCGCGCAGCTGCACCACGTCGTACGGCTCGACGCCGGCGTTGCAGAACGGCGCGGTGGAGTCGTCGAGCTTCATGCCGCTCGCGTCGATGTCGAGCGCGCCGGTGCGGACCGGCGGGCCGTTGATCGCCGTCCCGGTCGGATCCTGCGACAGCGAGCCCTCGTAGGTCAGCGTGACCGTCTCGTCGGTCGCCATCGCCATCAGGTCGGGCCACGCCGCGTCGCGCTCGGTGAGCGGCGCAGCGAACGTCAGCTCGGAGACGCCGTGCGGATCGACCGTGATGCTGCCGGGCGGCCCCTGACACAGCACCTGCTGGATGCTCGGCAGGTAGCCGGCCTTGGCGGCGGAGACGTACGCGCCCGGGATGATCTGGGTCGGCGGGGTGGCCGCGCGCGGCCCGCCCTCGTTGCCGTTGGCCGAGTCGGGATCCGGGCCCGAGTCGTCGCAGCTGTAGCTCGCGCCCGACGCGGTGTCGTCGGACTGGCCGGCGAACAGATCGCGCTCGGGCAGGCTGTCGCGCAGCTGGTGGGCGATGTCGAGCGGGATCGGGTCGGCGACCGGGTTACCGGTGGTGCCGTCGTCGCCGACGAAGTCGCCGTGGTCGTCGTCGTCGATGTTGAACACGTAGCTCGAGCCGTTCGACGCGGTGATCACGCCGAAGTAGCCGAGCAGCGTGTCGAACGCCGGGCTGCGGGTGTCGCCGTCGAACGTGTCGACCTTGTAGGTCGCGACCGAGGTCGGGATCGCGCCGGGCGGGACGTAGATGCCGGGCCCGCGCGCACCGGATCGGCGCGGCGGCGTGTTCGGACCGCCGACCGGCAGGCACGACAGCAGCTTCACGTCCTTGACGTCGTGCAGGTAGCGCGGGTCGACCTGGGTATCGCACTCGGCGTTGACGTTCAGGATCTCGGCGACGCGCACCGAGCCGTCGGTCGCCACGCCGTAGACGAACTGCATCTGGATGGTCGAGGTGTCGTCGTTGAGCGAGCCCAGCGTGCCGGCCTCGGGCGGGCTGCCGCCCATGCCGATCTGCGGCGAGATCGAGACCGAGGTGATGCCGAGCGTGCCGGTCGGATCCTGGAGCGCGTACTGCTTGACCGTGGTCGTCGGCAGGTTGGTGTCGGGATCGAGCTCGACGATCGTGATCGACGCCGAGTTGTCCGCGCCGATCGCGAGGGCGTGGCGCAGGCTGCGCGGGTCGACCTGGAGATCGAGCGCGACCGGGCGCGTGCCGGGCGCGACCTGACCGCCGTCGCACTCGTCGGGACAGCTCAGGTTGCCGTCGCCATGGACCGTCGCCGCGCCGGTGGCATCGAACTGGATGTTGGCGAGCACGTTGCCGGTCGAGGTGTCGATCGCCGCGACCGCGTGGCAGCTCGGATACGCGACGTAGACCACGCCGCTCGGGGTCAGCCCGCACGACACGCCGATCGTGCCGCTCTGCGGCTCGCCGACCATCGCGGCCGGCTTGGCGCGCACCTTGCCGCCGGTCGCGTTCAGCACGTCGAACTGGTTGACCCGCACGCCCGGCGTGGTGTCGAGCGCGGTGCCGATGTCGAGCGCGCTCATGTCGCACGAGCCGGAGTTCGCGGTGACCTCGTAGCAGCCGAGCTTGTCGGTCGCGATCGCGACCGGCAGATCGCCGACCGTGAAGCTGTTCTTGCCCGGGGTCAGCGGATCGGTGTCGATCACCTGGACGTCGCCGCCGATCATCGTGCTCGGCGGCTTGGGCTCCCAGCCGGCCACCGCGACCGTGCCCGGCCCGGACTGCAGGATGAACGCGTAGTAGCAGTCGGTCGCCGCGGTCTGGCCGCAGTTGACCGTCGGGATCTCCTCACCGCCGAACGAGTGCAGGTCGTCCTGACCCGGCGGCACCGGCGCCGGCGTCGCCGAGCCCGCGCGGATGTCGCACGCCGAGATCGGCATCGCCGAGGTGGTCACCATCTGCGACGGATCCTCGTCCGAGCCGTTGGTGATGCGCAGCCCGCCGTAGCACGCGAACGCGACGTCGACCGGCCGGTCGATGTTGAGATCGGACGCGACGAGGTCGTTCGTGTCGCTGCACGCCGCGCAGAGGACGAGGAGACAGGCGAGCCGCTTCATTGCTGGTTGGGGGGTCTCGGCACGCCGATGCGGAGCACGACGTGGTTGCGGAGCGGCGACGCGGGGTCGATGTCGACCACCGCGATCGTGTCTTCGAGGAAGTTCGTGACGTAGACCCGCTTGCGGTTGGTCGCGGCCGCGATCGCGTACGGACCGCGGCCGACCGTGACGATCGCGTCGAGGCTCGACAGCCCGCGCGGATCGATCACGTAGATCTGCCCGTCGTTGAAGCAGGTGACGTAGACCTTGTCGCCGTCGCCCGAGTCGGCGAGCGTGAGGGTCGACGCGGTGGTGCAGATGTCGGTCGCCGCGAGCAGCGTGTTGTCGGGGAAGCCGGTCGGGCCGAGCGAGGTATCGAAGATCTGCAGGCTCGGCGGGTTGCGGTTGAGCAGGTACATCCGGTCGCCGCTGGGCGAGAACGTGATGCCGCGGGTGTCCGTCGAGTTGCCCGCGCCGGCGCCGAGCATGAGGAAGAAGTAGTTGCCGGGCACCCAGTACGGCGGCGAGTCGTTCGCCGGCCGGCCGACCGTGAGCATCTGGATGCGGTTCTCGGTGCGGCTGCCGACGTAGACGATGTCGTTGGCGCCGGGCAGCCGGCCCGACACCCCGGTCGAGCCCTCGAGCCCGGTCAGCGGATCGGGGATGAACAGGTTCGACGCGATGTCGCTGATCACCGCGTCGCCGCCGGCCGGCGAATCGATCAGCGTGATGTCGCCGGTCGCGAGGTGGGTGACCACCGCGAACTGGCCGACCGAGTCGGCGAACGCGTAGAACGGCTCCTCCGGCAGCGCGCGCAGGTTGGTGTCGTTCTCGACGTACGACAGCCGGTGGGTGTCGTCGCACAGCGCGAACCCGGCGGTGCTGGTGTTGCACGACAGCGACGAGCCGTTCCAGTCGACCCACGAGATCGACGGATCGCCGCGGGTCGGCACGATCAGGCGGAGGCTGCCGGCGCCGAGATCCTGCACCGCGATGTCGGTCGCGAAGTTGCCGACCCGCGCGCCCGAGCTCGGCACGAAGAACCGCGCCTCGTCGCACTGCAGGGTCTCGCTGTAGCTCGTGTCCTGGGTGCACGGCACGCCGTCGGTCGGGATGATCTGGTTGGGCCCGGTCCAGTCGCTGATCACCTGGTCGACCATCCCGAGATCGAGCACCGACACCGATCCCGAGTCGTAGCGCAGGTCGGAGTTGGCGTTGGCCACGAACAGCACGCTCTCGTCCGGCGCGATCGCCATGCCGGTCGGATAGAAGATCTGGTCGTCGGGAGGCTCGACCGCCGATGCGGACGCGGTGCAGGCCGCGGTGGCGCCGCAAACCAGCAGAAACACGGTCCTCATGGCTGGGTGCTTCGACCGGGCCGGCGCCCGCGGGGTTGCCTGTGCGACCGCCATCACGGTTTGTTCCCGGCGAGCGCCGCTCGCGCCGCGGCGACCCGCGCGATCGGCACCCGGAACGGAGAGCACGACACGTAATCGAAGCCCGCCCTGTGGCAAAACTCCACGGAGCTCGGCTCGCCTCCGTGCTCGCCGCAGATCCCGACCTTGAGGCCGGGCTTGGTCTGGCGGCCGCCGCGCACGCCGAGCTCGATCAGCGCGCCGACCCCCTCCGGGTCGAGCACCGCGAACGGGTCGGCCGGCAAGACGCCGCGGTCGAGGTAGGTCGGCAGGAACCGGCCGACGTCGTCGCGCGACAGCCCGAACGTGGTCTGCGTCAGGTCGTTGGTGCCGAACGAGAAGAAGTCGGCGTGGTCGGCGATCCGGTCGGCGACCACGCACGCGCGCGGCAGCTCGATCATCGTGCCGATCGTGTAGGCGATGCCGGGCGCCGCCTTGGCCATCGCCCGCTCGACCAGCGCGCGCAGCCGGCGCAGCTCCTCGGGCACCATCACGATCGGGATCATGATCTCGGGGTGCACCGCGATCCCGGCGCCGGCGACCTCGGCCGCGGCCTCGCCGATCGCCTGGACCTGGATCTCGTAGATCTCGGGCCAGGTGATCGCGAGCCGGCAGCCGCGATGGCCGAGCATCGGGTTGGCCTCGGTCATCTCGGCGACCTTCGCCGCGATCTGCGGCGCGGTCTTGCCCAGATCGCGGGCGACCTCGTCGAGCTCGGCCTGGGTGTGCGGCAGGAACTCGTGGAGCGGCGGATCGAGCAGGCGGATCGTGACCGGCAGGCCGTCCATCACGCGGAACAGCTCGGCAAAGTCGCTGCGCTGCATCGGCAGGATCTTGGCGAGCGCGGCGCGCCGGCCGGCCTCGTCGGCGGCGAGGATCATCTCGCGGACCGCGAGGATGCGCTCGGGCTGGAAGAACATGTGCTCGGTGCGGCACAGCCCGATGCCCTCGGCGCCGAAGCTGCGCGCGGTGCGGGCGTCGGTCGGGGTGTCGGCGTTGGTCCGGACCCGGAGCTTGCGGAACGAATCGACCCACGTCATCAGCTGGGCGAGCTCGTCGCCGAGCTGCGCCGGCACGAGCGGGAGCGAGCCCCAGAACACCTCGCCGGTCGAGCCGTCGAGCGTGAGCACGTCGCCCTCCTTGAGCTTGCGCTCGCTGCCGCCGCCGACGAACGACGCCTGCTTCTTGGCCGCGTCGATGCGCAGCGCGCTGCACGCGGTGATGCAGCACTTGCCCATGCCGCGCGCGACCACCGCGCTGTGCGAGGTCATGCCGCCGCGCGCGGTCAAGATGCCGGCGGCGGCCTTCATGCCGTGGATGTCCTCCGGCGAGGTGTCGGTGCGCACCAGCAGCACCTGCTCGCCGCGCCCGGCCCACTCGGCGGCCGCGCTCGCGGTGAACACGACCTTGCCGATCGCGGCGCCGGGCGACGCCGGCAGGCCCTTCGCGATCGCGGCGGGCCGCGCCTTCGGATCGATCGTCGGGTGCAGCACCTCGTCGAGCTTGGCCGGATCGATGCGCAGCACGGCCTGTGCGGGATCGAGCTTGCCCTCGGCGACCAGATCGACCGCGACCTTCACCATCGCCTTGCCGGTGCGCTTGCCGTTGCGGGTCTGCAGCATGAACAGCTGGCCGTGCTGGATCGTGAACTCGAGGTCCTGCATGTCGCGGAAGTGGTCCTCGAGCAGCTTGGCGACGCGCACGAGCTCGGCGTGCGCGGCCGGTAGCTTCTTCGCGAGCTCGGCGATCGGCTCGGGCGTGCGGATGCCGGCGACCACGTCCTCGCCCTGCGCGTTGGTCAGGAACTCGCCGTAGAGCTCGGCCGCGCCGGTCGCCGGGTTGCGGGTGAACGCGACGCCGGTCGCGCAGTCGTCCCCGAGGTTGCCGAACACCATCGCCTGGACGTTCACCGCGGTGCCCAGGTCGGCCGAGATGTGGTTCATCCTGCGGTAGACGTCGGCGCGCGGGTTGTTCCACGACCGGAACACCGCGCCGATCGCGCCCCACAGCTGGGCGCGCACGTCGTCGGGGAACGCCCGGCCGGTCGCGTCCTTCACGATCGCCTTGAACGCGGCGACCGCCTCGCGCAGCGCGGCCTCGGTGAGGTCCTGATCCCTGGCGGCGCGATGGTTGATCTTGATGTCCTCGAGCGCGCGATCGAACGGCGGATCGTCGTGCTCTTGCGCGGGCGCGATGCCGAGCACGACCTCGCCGTACATCGCGACGAACCGGCGGTAGCAGTCCCACGCGAACCGCGGGTTGCCCGAGCGCCTGGCGAGCGCGGCGACCGTGGTGTCGTTGAGCCCGAGGTTCAAGATCGTGTCCATCATGCCGGGCATCGACGCCGGCGCGCCCGAGCGCACCGAGACCAGCAGCGGCTGATGCGCGTCGCCGAACGTCGCGCTGGCGAGCTGCTCGACCCTGGCGAGCGCCTGCGCGACCTCGCCGTCGAGCTCGGCGGGATACGCCTCGGCGCCGTGCGCCATGACGTGGCGGCACACCTCGGTCGTGATCGTGAAGCCGGGCGGCACCGGCAGGCCGAGCGACGCCATCTCGGCGAGGTTGGCGCCCTTGCCGCCGAGCAGCGCCTTGTCGCGCGCGCGGCCCTCGGCGGAGCCGCCGCCGAAGTGACGGACGTACTTCACGACGCGCCTCCGAGCAGCCGGAAGTCGGCGATCTTCATGTACGGCGTGATGAACCAGTGGAGCAGCGCGAGGCGGTTGTCGCGCAGCTCGGGATCGGGATCCATGACCATGACGCCGCCCTTGTCGAAGAACGCCGCGACGGTCGGGCGGAGCTGCTCGAGCGAGTCGAACACCGCCGCGTAGTTGCGATCCTCGCGTGCCTTGCGCTCGCGGTCCTGCGCGCCGGCGATCGCCGCGTGAAGCTGGCGCTCGGCATCGGCGACGAACGCCTTCGGATCGACGTGATGGCCCGGCTCGATCTGCTTGGCGCGGGCATCGTCGAGGATGTTGGCGACGCGCTTGAACACCGCGCGCGCCTCCCTCGAGATCTTGGCGCACGCGAGCGCGCGGCTCCTGGCATCGACCGGATCGCGGAAGTCCTGCGCGAGCGCGGCGTCCGCGTCCTGCGCAGGGATCCCGCCGTCGACGAAGATCCCGCGCAGCCGGGCGCGGAAGAACTCCTCGAGCTTGGCGAGGTCCTTCACGATCACGCCCTGCGAGTCGAGCGCGGCGCGCGACGCGGCGAACAGCGGCGTCCACAGCCGCGCCCAGTCGGGGCGATCGAGCAGGATCTGCCAGATCCCGATCGTGGCGCGGCGCAGCCCGAACGGATCGGCCGAGCCGGTCGGCTCGAGCCCGACCGCGAAGCAACCCACGACCGTGTCCATCCGATCGACGAGCGCGATCAACGCGCCGGGATCGGTCCTGGGCAGCGCTCCGCCTTGCCCCTTGGGCCACCAGTGCTCCTCGATCGCGACGGCGATGGCATGGCCGAGCCCGGCGTGCTCGGCGTAGTGCCGCCCCATCACGCCCTGCAGCTCGGGGAACTCGCCGACCGCGTGCGACGCGAGATCCGCCTTGCACACGGCGGCGGCCTGTACCGCGATCGCGGCAACGTTCGCCGCCGGCGCCACGGCCTCGACCGCGACGACGATCCGCCGCACCTTGTCGCCGATCGTGCGCGCGCGATCGCCGAGCTTGGCCTGGAACACCACGCCGTCGAGCCGGCGGTTCCACTCCTCGAACGTGTGCTTGCGATCCTCGTCGAAGAAGAACTTCGCGTCGGACAGCCGCGCCGCGATCACCTTCTCGTTGCCTCTGGCGACCAGCGCCGGATCCTTGACCACCGTCGCCATCATCGTCGCGAACCGCGGCGCGAGCTTGCCGTTCGCATCCTCCATCGCGAAGTAGCGCTGGTGGGTGCGCATCGCGGTGACGACCATCTCCTCGGGCACCGCGAGGAACGCCGGATCGAACGCGCCCGACACGCCGACCGGGTACTCGCCGAGGTGGATGACCTCGGCGAGCAGCGCGTCGTCGGGGCGGACCCGGGAGCCGGTCTCGCGCTCGAGCCGCGCCAGCTCGGCGCGCACCAGGTCGCGGCGCGCCTCGGGATCGACCACGACGTGCGCGGCGCGCAGCGCCTCGACGTAGGTGTCGGCGCCGGCCAGCGCGACCCACCCCGGCGACAGGAAGCGATGGCCGCGAGTCTTGCGGCCCGCGGCCTGGCCCGCCCACTCGAACGGGACGACCTCGCCGCCGTAGAGCGCGACCAGCCACTGCACCGGGCGGACGAACGCGGTCTCGCCCCAGCCCCAGCGCATCGACTTGGGCCAGCGAACTCTCGCCGCGAGCTCTGGCAGCAAGTGCGGGAGCCGCCGGCGAACGTCGTCGCCGTGGAACACCTTCTCGGCGACGAGGTAGAGGCCCTTCTTGCCCGCGACTTCCTGGCGAGCGAGCTTGCTCGGATCGAGCCGATTCTTCGCGACGAACCCCTCACCGGCCTTGGTCAGCGAGCCATCGGGCGCGATCGCCGCCGAGACCGGCGGGCCGACCAGCTGTTCTCGCAGGTCGCGCTGGCGATCGGCGAGCTTCTTGACGATCACCGCTAGCCGGCGCGGCGTGCCCAGCACGCGAACACCACCGTGATCCAGGAGATCGCGCTCGAGCGTGCCCTCGACCAGCTTCGGCAGCTCGGCCAGCGCGTCGGCCAGCATCCTGGCCGGAATCTCCTCGCAGCCGATCTCGAACAGCAGATCGCAAGGTCCGGCGTTGCCGGACCGCGCAGCACCGCCGAAGGGTGCGGAGTGGTGGTCAGCCGACATGCGGAAACTCCTTCGCATGCGGCGCCATCGCGCGGCCGGCGGCGAGCGCGCCGGCGTTGACCCCGGCATCGCCGGCGCCGTCGTACACCGCCTTGGCCTGCCCGCCCCGCGCGCCGAGCAGCGGGAAGCCGAGCCGCGCGCGCGACGCGACGTAGGCGTGCGCGCACGCCCGCGCCATCGCGCGCACCCGGCCGATGAAGCGCTGGCGTTCGGTGACGCTGATCGCGCCGCGCGCGTCGAGCGAGTTGAACGCGTGCGAGCTCTTCATGCACTGCTCGTAAGCCGGCAGCACGAGCCCGCGCTCGAGCAGGCGCGCGCACTCGCCCTCGCAGGTGTCGAACGCGCGAAACGCGATCTCCGGCACGAGCTGCTCGAAGTGGTAGGTCGAGTACTCGACCTCCCACGGGTGGCGGATCTGGCCGTAGGTGACGTCCTTGTTCCACTTGAGGTCGAACATGTTGTCGACGTCCTGCAGGTACATGCACAGCCGCTCGATCCCGTAGGTGAGCTCCGCGGTCACCGGCATGAGGTCGATCCCGCCGGCCTGCTGGAAGTAGGTGAACTGGGTGACCTCCATGCCGTCGCACCACACCTCCCAGCCCAGACCCCACGCGCCGAGCGTCGGCGACTCCCAGTCGTCCTCGATGAACCGGATGTCGTGGCTCGCCGGATCGAGGCCGATCGCGCGCAGCGAGTCGAGGTAGAGGTCCTGGACGTTCGGCGGCGACGGCTTGAGCCCGACCTGGAACTGGTAGTACGCGCCGGCGCGGTTGGGGTTATCGCCGTAGCGGCCGTCCGAAGGCCTCCGACAGAACTGCACGAACGCGGCGTTCCACGGCTCGGGGCCGAGCACGCGAAGAAACGTGGCGGGATGGAACGTGCCGGCGCCGACCTCGACGTCGACCGGCTGCTCGATCACGCAGCCGCGCTCCGCCCAGAACGCGCCGAGCGTGAAGATCAGATCCTGCAGGTACATGCGCCGGGCGCACCCTACCGTCGGCGGGCCGGCCGGTCAAGCCGCAGAGCCGAGCTAAGTGCGCCAGAATACTTGACGATCTCGCCACGCCACGGCTAGCGTCGGCGCCATGGGTGGGCTCCGGCTCGTCGTCCTCGCTGCGCTCTGCCCGGGATGCTCGTGGCTGCTCGACTTCTCGAGCAGCCAGATCCCGAAGGACGCCGCGATCGACGCGCCGTACACCGCCGACGAGTGCGCGTACAAGGAGCCGAACGACACCGTCGCTACCGCCGCACCGGTGACGCCGAGCGACATGGGCCCGGCCGCGATCTGCCCGACCAGCGACGCCGGGACGATGGACCTCGACTACTACTCGTTCGCGGTCCCGGCCGGCACGACCAGCGTGACCGTCTCGATCAGCTTCACCGACGCGCTCGGCGACCTCGACCTCGATCTCGACATGGCCGACGGTACGCCGATCACGCACTCGCGCGGGTTCGGCGACGGCGAGTCGATCACCTGCCCGGCGCAGCAGCCGCCGTGCCCGTCGCTCGCCGCCGGCACCTACGTGTTCGAGGTCTACCCCGGCGAGCAGGGCGCGACGAACTCGTACACCTTCACGCTCGCGCTCCAGTGATCACTCGTAGCTCGCGGTGAACGTGACGTGGGCGATGGCGAGCGGCGCGATCGCGAGCCGCACGCGGGCGAGATCGCCGATCACCGCGAGCGGCGGGCTGGCGTGCTCGATCGTGCACCGGCGCGGCCGCAGCTGCTCCTCGACCCACACCTCGCGCGGCGAGCTGCCGGTGTTGACGACCGTGATCACGAAGTGCTCGGAGCTCCCCGCGGCCTCGGCGAGGTCGCTCGAGCGCTGGCGCGTACCGCGCAGCTCGGGATCGATCCACAGCGGCACGCGGGTGTGGCCGCGATCGCGCTCGAGGTGCGCGACCGAGATGTCGCGCGCCGGCTCGCCGGGCAGCGCGAGGTGCGCGTGGACCACGCCCGGCACGAGCTCGATGCCGTCGAGCTCGAGCCACAGCCAGACCTCGGGCACCGAGTCGCGGCCCCACTGCGGATCGGTCGCGGCCACGCCGGTGGGATGGATCGCGCCGGCGTAGACCCGGCGCAGCCGCGCGGCGGCGTCGCGCGGCGCGGCCGCGATCACCGCGGTCGAGCCGTCGAGCTCGATCGGGCCGCGCGCGAGCTCGCGCGGCGCGCGCGCGCCGCCCGGGATGCCGTCGAACACCGTGACGTCGGCGCGCTCGTGCCACGCCGGCGTGCCGATCGCGAAGCGCGAGGTCACGCTCGCGCGATCGGCCCGGTCGACCGCGATCGCGTGCTCGGCGCGGTAGCCGAGCGTGGTCGAGACGTACAGCACGCGCACGAGGTGGCGGCCCGGCGCGGCGGTGACCGCGCAGCGCAGCTCCGGCAGGTAGCGCTCGGGATCCGGCGCCGAGGCCGCCCGGCGGACGCCCGGATCGCGCGGGATGCGCTCGCGCGAGCACGCGCCGACCGCGAGCGCGCCGCCGGCGAGCGGCTCGATCACGAGCGACGCGAGCGACGCGCCGGGATCGATCCGCGACAGCTCGAGCGCGCCGCCGGTGACCTCGACCCAGCGGCGATCGTCGATCACCGCGTACGGCGCGCTGCCCGGGCCGGCGTCGTACAGCGCGATCGCGATCCCGGCGCCCGGGTTGGCGATCGCCGGCGCGGCAGGAGGCGGCGTGCACGCGCAGGCCACGGCGACCAGCGCGGCGCGCATCACTCCTCGGTCGCGACGTTGTCCCCGACCAGCTGCGCCGCCTCGCGCGGCTCGGCGCGCCCCGCGAGCACCGCGGCCACGCCCGACAGCACCGGCATGCGCACGCGCAGCTTGCGGGCGAGCGCGTCGCCGGCGATCGCGGCGCGCGCGCCCTCGGTGCGCGCGGCGTCGGCGGTGACCACGCCGTCGGCCAGCCGGCGGCCGAGCTCGTAGTCGGCGCTGCGCTCGCTCGACCGCGCGAGCAGGTTGCCCAGGCCGGCGAGCCCGGCGAACGTGCGCGCCTCCGCGCCCGCGGCCTGGCCGAGCCGCGACGCCTCCGCGACCGCGCGCGTGATCAGGACGACGCGCGGCCCGGCGCCGATGCCCAGGCCGTCGCACAGGCCGAGCGCGACGGTGTACGCGCCCGACAGCGCCGACGCGAGCTCGACGCCGGCGAGGTCCTTCGAGCCGTAGACGCGCAGCGTGGGCGGCGCGTTGAGCAGGCGGCGCGCCTCGCCGACCACCTCGTCGAACGCCGACGCGACGACCATCGACGAGTACTGGCCCTCGGCGAGGTCGGCCGGCAACGACGGCCCGGCGAGCACGCCGAGCTTCAAGGTCGGCAGGCCCTGCGCCATCACCTCGGACACCCGCTCGTTGCCGGGCGCGGCGAGCGCGCCGACCGCGTGGACGACGATGTGGCTGCCGTCGAGGAAGCCGCCGAGCTCGCGCGCGCGATCGCGCACGTCGGTCGAGCGCACCGCCATCACCAGGAAGCGCGCCTCGCCCGCGACCCGGCGCGGATCGGCGGTGGCCTCGAGCGGCTCGGGCAGCGGCGCGCGCGGCAACCGCGGGCACGATCGATCGCGGTTGATCGCGTCGGCGACCGCGGGATCGCGCGACCACAGCACGACGCGCCGGCCGGCGCGCGCGAGCACCGAGCCGAGCGCGGTGCCGAACGAGCCGGCGCCGACGATCCCGATCGTGTCGCCGCGCCGGGTCATGCCGCGCCCTCGACGGGGATGTGCGCGGTCCGGTTCTGGTAGTAGTAGAGCAGCTTGACGTCCTCGACGTGCAGCGTGTCGGCGTCGCGGGTCACCGCCGGGCGGGTGTGATACGTGCCGAGCCCGCGCACCGCGTCCTCGATCACCGCGCCTGCCGCCTGCGGCGCGAGCAGCGGGTGCTCGGCGCCCCACGCCGGCGTCGCGGCCAGGCGCGCGCGCAGCTTCACCAGCGCGGCCTCGGCATCGCCGACCGGCACCGCGCAGGTCGCGGGCGCGACCCGGATCAGCCGGTAGATGTCGCGCGTGCCGGCGCGGCGCGCGAGCTCGTCGTAGAGCACGCGCGCGAGCAGGTGGGTCGCGTGGAACACGGTGAGCCGGGGATAGACCTCGGCCAGCCGCCGGCCGAGCGCGCGGGTGTACTCGGCGTCGCGCTGGTCGTCGTCGGTGACCTCGCCCTCGGCGCCGCGCACGAAGCTCGCGGGGTCGACCACGCGGCCGGCGCGATCGAGCGACTCGCCGTCGTCGGTGATCTCGTTGCCGAACGGGTCGTAGGGCCGGCCGAACCGCACGACGACCGAGCCCTCGTGCACCAGGATCTTGCGGAAGAACTCGAGCAACCGGCCGATCCGGCTGAATTCGTCGTCGGTGATGATGTAGCGGTTCTTGCCGGTCTCGGCGAGGTAGTCGTCGATCAGCGTCTCGGCCTCGAGCACGAGGCGATAGTTGATCGTCGCGGGCACGATGTAGATCCGCTTGTGCGGCTGGCCCTCGCGCACGAGGTTCTTGTACGCGGTGACCGTGGTGCCGAGCAGGCCGAGCTTCAGGTGCTTCTCGACGAGGTTCGACCGGCAGCGCGTGCCGCCGGGGAAGAACAGCGAGTGGTAGCCGTGCTCGAGCAGCACGGTCGAGTACTCCTTGAGCACGTCCTTGTAGAGCTCGAACTTGAGCCGGCGATCGACGCGATACGCGCCGAGGTTGCGCATGAAGAACGAGATGAACGGATTGGAGAACAGGTTCTTGCCGGCGCCGTACGTGGTCGGCGGCAGGTGCGCGCGCAGCAGGCCCAGCCCGATCGCCGGCGAGTCCATGTTCGAGCTGTGGGTCGGCGTCACCACGATCGTGCCGCGCTCGGCGCACGCCCGCGCGATGTCGATCTCGCCGTCGGCGGTGATCCGAGCGTCCACGTTGCGCAACGCGCGTGCGCCCTCGCGCAGCGAGCCGGTCGGGTTGAACAGCACGCCGAGCAGCGACGGCCCGACTCCCGTCGCGAAGCGATACACCCGCGGATCGAAGTTGCCGACCACGTCCTGGCCGTAGTGGCGGACCAGCGCGCGCAGCTCGCCCTGCTTGTCCTCGTCGGACATCGTCATCAGGCGGCGCGACAGATCGCGCCAGCGCCCGAGCGCGCCGTTCTTGCCGTGCGAGGCCTCGAGCCGCCGGATCTCGCAGAACGCGACGTCGTTGAGCACGTACTCGAGCGAGGCGTCGCCGCCCTGGCGAGATTCGGCGATCCGCCGCGCCACGACGCGGCGCTCGACCTCGGCGAGCAGGCGCTCGCGGTCGGCGTTGAACCGCTCCAGGCGATTTTCCGCTTCCCGGACCGGCCGGTCGCTCGCCATACGATGAGAGACGTGTAACACAGTGCACGGACCGGAAGATCACGACGAGGGACCTTGCACGATGACCTTGTGGTATGGTCTTCATGAAACGCGGCGGCGCTCGAGTGAGTGCTTCCGCCTGGCTCGCCGGGGCGATGTGGCGTTCTGCTCGGCGAGAGGTTGAGAGAAGGAGACGTGGTCCTTGACCAAGCGTCCGACCACCCGAAGTAGCACGACGAAGAAGAAGCCGGAGCCTGCGGCCAAGCCCGCCAAGGCCAAGGCTGCCCCCCGCGCGTCGAAGAAGAAGCTGGCCGCGCCGGAGCCGCCGCCGCCGGCACGGCCGGGCTACGACCTGAACGGGCCGATCCCGCCCGAGGGCGCCGGCCTGCCGGCGAACGTCGGCGCGCTGCTCGGCGTCGGCCAGCGCGCGCTCGGCATCAAGACCTTCCGCCCCGGTCAGGCCGAGGCGTTCAGCCACCTGCTCGACGGCGAGGACGTGCTCGCCGTGATGCCGACCGGCAGCGGCAAGTCGCTGCTCTACCAGCTGACCTCGCTGGTCATGCCCGGCATCACCGTCGTGGTCAGCCCGCTGATCGCGCTGATCAAGGATCAGATCGACAAGATGACGGCGAAGGGCGTGACGGCGTGCAAGATCGACTCGACGCTGACCGTCAAGCAGCGCCGCGAGGTCGACGCGCTGGTTCGCGCACCCGGCGGCAAGCTCTTGCTCACCACGCCCGAGCGCATGGCCGATCCCGAGTTCCGCGTGTTCCTGCGCGAGGCCTCGAGCGGCGTCGGCGTGTCGCGGTTCGTGGTCGACGAGGCGCACTGCGTGTCGCAGTGGGGCCACGACTTCCGGCCGGCCTACCTGTCCTTGCGCAAGGCGATCGAGGACGTCGGGCGGCCGCCGGTGCTCGCGACCACCGCGACCGCACCGCCGCACGTCCGCGACGACATCCTGTTCCAGCTCGGGATGGACAAGGCGACGATCGTCACGACGACGTTCGATCGTCCGAACCTGCACTACGAGGTCATCATCTTCCACGACGAAGACGAGAAGATGAAGACCCTGGTCACGCTGCTCAAGAAGCTGCCGCGGCCGGGCATCGTGTACTGCGCGACCGTCAAGAAGGTCGAGGAGCTGTACGAGGCGCTCACCCGCTGGGGCATCCCGGTCGCGAAGTATCACGGGCGGATGAACAAGGGCGAGCGCGACGACTCGCAGCAGCGCTTCATGGACTCGCCCGAGCTGGTGATGGTCGCCACCAACGCGTTCGGCCTCGGCGTCGACAAGGCGAACATCCGCAACGTGCTGCACTACCACGTGCCGGGCTCGCTCGAGGCCTACGCGCAGGAGGCCGGGCGCGGCGGGCGCGACGGCAAGCCGGCGCGCTGCGTGTTGCTGTTCTCGCCCGACGACGTCGCGATCCAGGAGTACTTCCTGAGCGGCACCTACCCGACCAAGCGCCAGGTCCGCCAGGTGTTCGAGGCGCTCGAGCACTTCACCAACACGCTCGCGCGCGCCGGCACGGCCAGCCACCTCGGCGAGGACAGCCAGCCGACCGTCGCCAACGTCGCGCTCGGCTCGGGCGTCGGCCAGCAGCGCACGCGCACCGTGCTGTCGCTGCTCAAGGACGAGGGCTTCATCACCGAGAAGGACGGCGGGCTGTACTTCGTCGCCGATCCGCCGCCCGATCGCGAGCTGCTGATGGAGCGCGCCAGGCAGTACGAGGCGCGCCGGATCGCCGATCGCCAGCGCCTCGACGCGCTGCTCACCTACGTCAAGGCGCCGGGCTGCCGCTCGGTGGCGATCCTCGAGTACCTCGGCGAGCCGAACCCGCAGAAGTGCGGGCGCTGCGACAACTGCCTGCGCTCGCGCGAGGCCGCGCTCGCGGCGTCGACCGAGGCCACCCGGCTCGGCGCGTCGCTCACCCGCGAGCTCGACGAGGACGCGGTCGAACAAGCGAAGCCGCGCCGCGAGATCAAGGCGCGCGTCGTGCGCATCGATCAGCCGCTGACCGCGGCCGCCCCGATCGATCCCAACGCCGCGCCCGAGCTGCCGGCGGCGACGCTCGCCAGGCCGACCACGGTGCTGCGCCGCACGCCGGGATCCGCCGCGCCGCCGCCGGCGGCGTCCGGCAAGAACGGCCACGCCGCGCGTCCCGCGGCCGCGCCGCCGCCGCCGCCGCCTGCCGAGCCGGTTCGCGCCGCCGAGCCGACCGCGCACCGCGCCGAGGCGCCCGAGCCCAAGGACGGCGAGCTCGAGGACGACGAGCTCGACGACGACGAGCTCGACGACGACGAGCTCGAGGACGGCGAGGAGCTGGCCGACGGCGAGGACGACGACGAGGACGACGACGAGCTCGACGACGACGACGAGCTCGACGACGACGACGACGAGGACGACGACGACGACGAGGACGACGACTACGAGGTCATCGACAAGACCGCCGCCGAGCTCGCCGAGGAAGGCATCGAGGGGCCCGGCGAGATCACGGTGCTCGCACGCAAGAAGCAGCCCAAGCAGCCCAAGCAACGCCCGCTGCGCCCGGTCGACTCGCCGTCGGCGAGCGCGGCCGAGGCACGGCGGCGGCGCCGGCGACGACGCCGCAAGCGCCGCGCGATGCTGCCGCCGAAGAGCGCGTTCGTCACGCCGGTGCTGTCCACCGCGGCGCCGATCGCCGAGGCCCAGCCGCGCCGCCCCGGTGGCTCGGGCGGAGGCCCGGTGATCGAGTACGTCCGCGGCCCGATGCGGATCGCGATGGCGCCGGTCGCGTCCGCCAACCCCAACGACGCCGGCGTGACCCGCCGGCGCGGCAAGCGCAGGTGGGAGCGCGGCAACGGCGGCCCCCCGCGCTTCACCAACAACAATCGTCCCGATGCGCGCCCGCCGGGTGCGCCGAATCCCGGCTGGCAGCAGCAGGCCGAGGGCGGACCGCCGGGCGAGCGCCGCCGCCGCCGCCGCCGCCGCCGGCGGCGCGGAGGCAACGGCGCCGCGATGCCGGGAGCCCCGCTCGAGCTCGGCGGAGGGCCGCCGCCGCCCGAGGGCGAGCCGGTGAGCTTCTTCCAGCCGGCGTCCAACGCGCAGGGCCCGATGCTCGGGCCCGACGGCCTTCCGATCCGCAAGCGCCGGCGGCGCCGCCGTCGCGGGCGCGGAGGTCGCAACCGCGAGTGGCGGGGGGATCAGCACTCCGGCGGAGGCGGCGGAAGCGATGGAGGCCCTCCCCCTCCGCCCAGCGACGCGGGCTAGCTCGATCGCGATTCTCGCCGTACTCTTGAGACGTGCTCGACTGGCTCGGCTCCGTTCAGGTACGCAAGCGCACGGAGAGCCGCGTCGAGCTCGATCTGACGCGGGCGACCGCGTGGACGGGGTGGGCGCTGGCGCTCGCCGGCGCGCGGCTGCTGTGGTTCGGCCCGATGTGGCTCCGCTTGCTCGGCGCGCTCGTGCTGGCGATGGGAGGCCTGCTCGCAACGCTGCGCCGCCGGCTGGTGTTCGACCGCGACGATGGCCTGCTGCGCAGCGAGCAGCGGATCCTCGGGATCCGGCGGCGCGCCGCGATCCCGCTGTTTCATCTGCGCGCGGTCGTGGTGTCGGCGCGCGGCGGCAAGTACATCGCCTACGTCGAGCGCCGGGTCGGCGGCACGATCCATCTCGACGAGGCCCGCAAGCCGGGCCCGCTGCTCGCGCTCGCCGAAGCGATCGCGGAGGTCGCCGAGCTGCGCGTCGTGTACGACGCGACGACCCGGATGGCGGTCAGCGATTGACTACTCGGTCACCACGGTCTGGGTGAACGCGTCGGGGTGCGCGTCGACCGCGTGCGACTTGAACGTCGCGCCCGACTTGCTCGCCGTGATCGTGACCTGGCCCGGCACGTTGAACATGTACGCGTAGCCGTCGCTCGAGGTCGAGGTCGCGGTCGACGACGGGATGCCGCCCGAGCCGTCGTAGCGATACGGGTTGGACGCCGGATCGCTCGACACGGTCGCGCCGGTGACCGGCATGCCGGAGCCGTCGAGCACGGCGAGCGCGATCACGCCCTTGCCCGACATCTGGTTGCCGCCCGCGAACGTCGACAGCGAGCTGAAGTTGGACGGCGTGATCATGTTGACGTCGCTCATCGGCGTATCGGCGACGAGCGGCGCGGCCGGGTAGAGGTAGGTATCCATGTACGAGGCCTTGCTCGCCTTGACGAACAGATCGACCGGCGCGCCGTGGGTCGTGATCGCGAGCGTGTAGTTGCCCTGCGCGTCGGTGGTCGCGGTCGCGAGCGCGGTGGTCTCGTCGCTGGGCGCGTAGGCCGCGATCGCGACGCCGGCCTGCGGGGTCGAGCTGCCGAGCCCCTGCTCCGCCGCGTTGCCCGACACCGTGATCGTGGCGGGCACGTTGCCCGGCGCGTCCAGGTAGACCTTGTTGCCGGAGTCGGAGCCGCCTCCGGGCGCGTCGGTCGTTCCACCGGGGTTCTTCGAGCCGCTGCTGCCGCAGGCCGCGAGCATGCCGAGGGCGATGCAAAGCTTCGTCATGGCGGCATGCTGGCATCGCCGTTTCTGGCACCGCGGTCACAACGGTTCACATCCGATGGCATTGTGCACGCACGTGCACTACGGCAGATCGATCGCGAGACCGAGCACCTCGTCGCCGGGCCGGACCGTGGTGCGCGTCGCGCCGCTTGCATCGCCCGCCGACGCGCTCACCACGACATCGCCGGTCGGGCAGTCGTGGATGCGAAACTCGCCCTGCGCGTCGGCGTCGCCCTCGATCGCCGGACCCGTGCCATCGGCGAGCCGCACCACGACGTGCGCGCCGGGCACGCGCTGGCCGCGGCCATCGCGCACCGTGCCGCCGAGCATCGCGCCGCGGGCGAGCTCGATCCGGACGTCGTGCACCGAGGTCATCCCCGGCGCGCGCGCCGCCGGCACGTCGAGCTCGCGGCGCTGCGTCAGGTAGCCGGGCAGCTTGACCTCGATCGCCCACGTGCCGGGCCTCAGCGGGCCGAGCTTCCACCGCCCCGCGCTGTCGGTGGTCGCCTCGACCTGTCCGCTCGGTCCGCTCGCGGTGATCGTCGTGCCGGCGAGCGGCTCGCCGCTCGAGGCATCGATCAGCGCCCCCTCGATCGCGCCGCCGATCGGGATGCGCAGCCGCACGCGCTCGCCGGTGGTCGACGCGATCGCGTCGAGCTCGTCGGGCGGATAGTCGGGATGCTCGACGTGCACGCGGAGGTGGCCGCGCGGCAGCATCGCGAGCTCGAACGTGCCGTCGGGGTTGACCAGCGCGCGGCGCGGCTCGCCGGCCTCGCCCGCGACCTCGAGGTGTGCGCCGCCGACCGGCACGCCGGTGGTGTCCTCGAGCGTGCCGGCGAGCACCGCGTCGGCGACCTCGAGGACGAGGTCCTCGTGGCGCTCGGCCGCGACCGTGCCCTTGGCCGGCGCGAGCTCGAGCTTCTCGCGGAAGTCGACGTGACCGTACGCGGTCGCGCGCAGCTCGATCGCGCCGGTCACCGGACCGAGCCGGTACGCGCCGTCGGCGTCGCTGAAGCCCTCGACCGGCACGCCGAGCTCGGGCACCGCCTGCAGCTCCGCGCCGACCACCGCGGCGCCGTGCTGGTCGACCACCTTGCCGACCAGGTACGTGCCGGCCGACAGCACGATGTCGACGTTCGGGAGCAGCTGGCCGGGCTCGATCGCGATCGTGCGCGAGCGCGCCTCGGCGTAGCCCGCGGCGACCGCGAGCGCCGTGACCTTGGTCTTGCCGAGCCCGCGGATGCGATAGCGGCCATCCGCGCCGGTCACCCAGATCGACGCGCTCGCCGGATCGACCGCGAGCGGCGGCGGCTCGCCGAGCAGGCTGCCGGCGGCGCTGGTCGGATCGACGACCTCGGCGGGCTGCGCGACCTGCGCGCCCGGCGCCGGCACCGGCGGGATCGGGCCGACCAGCACGCCGAGCTCGCCGCGCGGCACCAGCTCGGGATCGCCGGCGAGCGAGCTGGCATCGGGCGCGGGCGCGGCGGTGCGGCCGGAGAACCGGCGCAGCCGATCGCGATCGACGTCGGCCGACAGCTCCGCCGGCGGCGTGCCGCCGACCAGCGCGCGCACGCTCGCGCCGGCGACCGGCCGGCCGTCGCCGTCGAGCACGCGGCCCTCGATCGCGCCGCCGCGCACGAGGTCGAGCTCGGGCACGCCGCGCCCGGCCTCGAGCTCGACCCCGCCCGGCGAGCTGTAGCCCGGCGCGAACGCGTCGGCGATCCAGCGACCGCTCGGCACGCCCTCGATGCGAAACACGCCGTCGGTACCGGTGCGCGCGTAGCGCGGCGCCTGGTCCTCGCCCGACGGCCGCAGCTCGACCGCGGCGACCAGGCCGGTGCCCTCGTCCTTGTCGACCACCCGGCCGACCACGATCGCGCCGGCCTCGAGCCGGAGCTCGACCGGCGAGAACGGTCCGGCGCCGAGCCGCGCGACGCGGATCGTGCGCGCGGCCAGCCCGGCCTGCCACGCGTAGACCTGGTAGCGGCCCTCCGGCAGGTTCGGCACGTGGAACGCGCCGTGCGCGTCGGTCTTGACCTCGAGCGTGCCGCCGATCGCCTCGCCGCGGATCCCGACGTTGGCCGCGGTCACCGGCTTGCCGCCGTCGCTGACCGTGCCGTCGATCGCGACCTGACGCGCGACCACGATGCGCGCCTCGTCGGACGGCACCGGCACGAAGCGCAGCTCGGCGGCGAGCAGGCCGGGCCCGGTGACGCGCAGCCGGTAGCGCCCGGGCTCGAGGTTGGTGATCGCGAACCGGCCGTCTGCGCCGGTCGGCGGCGCGGTCGCGATCGCCGGCGCGCCCGCGTCCTGCGGCGCGGCAGGCCTGGGCGCGAGCGCGCGATCGGCGGCGCCGCGCTCGGGCTCGGCCGAGACCTCGGCGCCCGCGACCGGCACGCCGGCGCCGTCGATCACGAAGCCGGTCAGGTGCACGCCGGAGTCGGGCGCGCCGGGCAAGCGCGGCCCGAGCGGCGCGTGGACCAGCGCCCCGCCGTCGCGACGCGCCGCCGCGGCGCCCGGCGCGCGGTGCGGGCGGGCGACCAGCACGACCACCGCGGCCGCGACCAGCGCGAGCACGATCGCGCCGAGCACGGCGAGCCGCCGGCGCGAACCGGACGCGGGCGGTGGCGGCGGCTCGTCCTCGCTCATGCGGCTCGACCAATGGTAGTCTGAGATCGCGATGGCGCAGGCCTTGTTTGCCAACCAGCGCGAGGCCAACCTGGCATCGACCGTCGCGTTGATCGAGGCGGTGCTCGACGAGCTCGGCTACGGCGCCGGGAAATCGCCGATCCCGCCCGGCGAGGGCGAGCTGCGCGCGTGGCGGATCCGCAAGGGCTCGGCGACCACGACGATCGCGCTGATCGAGCGCCCCGACTTCACGCACGTGCGGATCGCGGCGGTCGTGATGACGCTCGACGCCGCGGTCGATCGCGCGGCGCTGTTCGGCCACTTGCTCGAGATCAACGCGCGGCTGTGCGGCAACGCGTTCGCGCTGGACCGCGATCGCGTGCTGCTGGTCGCGGAGCGCTCGACGCTCGATCTCGACCGCAGCGAGGTCGCGGATCTGCTCACGCGGGTCGCGACCAACGCGGACAACCACGACGACGCGCTGGTCGCGCGGTTCGGCGGGACGCTCGGCGCTACTTGAGGTCGCGGCCGCGCGGGCCCTCGTCGAGCGCGAACGACGTGAGCACGTTGGGGCACAGCGCGAGCTCGCCCGACTCGCGGACGACCCGGCCGCGCGAGTCGATCAGCTTGGCATCCGACAGCACGACGAACTCGACCGGCCCGCTGCTCGGCTGGCAGGACGCGAGGTAGCCCGAGACGCGCGCCCCGGTGTCGTACTCGATCAGCACGCGATGGCTGATCAGGTCGTGGAGCTTCGAGTAATTCGGCATCGCGCCACCGTATAGCTCAATCGCCCCACGGATCGGAAGTCTTCTTGACCCGCTCGTGCGGCGCCGCCGCGGCCTGCTTGATCATGCCGTCGCGATCCATCACGAACGACAGGTGCGCGGTCGAGCCGTCCCGAAACGTCGCGGCGCAGGCGAAGCGCGCGCCGTCGTCGTGCACGCGGATCTCGGGGTCGCACACCATCGACGTGACCGTGGCGTGGTTGGACTCGGTGAGGTCGGCCGCGATCACCTTGCCGCTGGCGATGGTCGGGCGGGTCGCGACGAGCACGGCCGCGCCGCCGACCAGCCCGATCCACGCGAGCACCAGGAGCGATCGCACCTCGACATTCTGCTACACCCACCTGGTGAGCGACAAGCTGCGCAAGGCGCGGTTCGCGACCGACGCCGAGATCGAGATCAAGGGCGCGTACGGCCCGGACGACGCGCGGGGCGACGCGACGCCGCCCGGCGCGTTTCCGTTCACCCGCGGCGTGCAGCCGACGATGTACCGCGGCCAGCTGTGGACGATGCGCCAGTACGCCGGGTTCGGCACGGCGGCCGAGTCGAACCGCCGCTACAAGTACCTGCTCGCCCAGGGCGGCAAGGGGTTGTCGGTCGCGTTCGACCTGCCGACCCAGATGGGCCGCGACAGCGATCACGCGATGGCGCGCGGCGAGGTCGGGCGAGTCGGCGTCGCGATCGATTCGCTCGAGGACATGCGCGTGCTGTTCGACGGCATCCCGCTCGCCGACGTGTCGACCTCGATGACGATCAACGCGACCGCCGCGACCCTGCTCGCGCTCTACATCGCGGTGGGCGAGGAGCAAGGCGCGTCGCGCGAGGCGCTGCGCGGCACGATCCAGAACGACATCCTCAAGGAGTACATCGCGCGCGGCACCTACATCTATCCGCCGGCCGGCTCGATGCGCCTCATCACCGACACGTTCACGTTCTGCAGCCGCGAGGTGCCGCAGTGGAACACCGTGTCGATCAGCGGTTACCACATCCGCGAGGCCGGCGCCGACGCGGTGCAGGAGGTCGCGTTCACGCTAGCCGACGGCATCGCGTACGTCGCGGCCGCGGTCGCCGCCGGGCTCGCGGTCGACGACTTCGCGCCGCGGCTGTCGTTCTTCTTCAACGTCCACAACAACTTCATCGAGGAGATCGCGAAGTTCCGCGCCGCGCGTCGGATGTGGGCGAGCATCATGCGCGAGCGGTTCGGCGCGACGTCGCCGAAGAGCCAGATGCTGCGCTTTCACAGCCAGACCGCCGGCGTGACGCTCCAGGCCCAGCAGCCGCTGGTCAACGTCGTGCGGGTGACGCTGCAGGCGCTGGCCTCGGTGCTCGGCGGCACGCAGTCGCTGCACACCAACAGCTACGACGAGGCGCTCGGCCTGCCGACCGAGGACGCGGCGCGGATCGCGCTGCGCACCCAGCAGGTGATCGCGCACGAGAGCGGCGTCTCCGACTTCATCGATCCGCTCGGCGGCAGCTGGGCGGTCGAGGCGCTGACCGACGAGATCGAGCGCCGCGCCCGCGCCTACCTCGACCAGATCGACGAGCTCGGCGGCATGGTCGCCGCGATCGAGCGCGGCTTTCCGCAGAAGGAGATCGAGCGCCGCGCCTACGAGCACCAGCGCGCGGTCGAGCGCCACGAGCGGATCGTGGTCGGGGTCAACGAGTACGTGCTGGACGCCGAGGAGCCGGTGCCGGTCGCGACCATCGATCCCGCGCTCGAGCGCGAGCAGTGCATGCGCCTCGCCGCGCTCCGGTCGCGCCGACCGGCCGCCGAGCACGCGCGCGCGTTGCAGGCGCTCGCAGACGCGGCGGCCGGATCGGCCAACCTGCTTCCCCCCATCATCGCGGCGGTGCGGGCGCTCGCCACGGTCGGCGAGATCGCCGACGTCCTGCGCGCCCGGTTCGGCGAGTACCACCCGGCCTGAGCTACTTGGTCTGCTCGGCCTTGCCGTCGTCGGCATCCGAGCCCGAGCCCGAGCCCGAGCCGGTGTCGGCCTGCTCCGAGTCGTCCGGCGTCGCCATCTTCTGGTCCTCGTCGGTCTGGCCCTCGTTGATGTCGTAGCTCTCGGTCTTGTCGGCATCCTCGAGCGCCTTCGCGATCGCGATCGACTTCACGCCCTCGAGTCGCTTGCGGCTGGCGACCGCCTCCTTCGAGCCGAGCTTGGCGCCCGCGTCGAACGCCTTGCGCGCCTCGTCGAGCCGATCGAGCTGCTCGAGCGCGGTGCCGAGGTTGTTGAACATGTAGCCGGCCGCGCCCTTGCGGGTGGTCGCCTCGGTCAGCGCGTCGACCGCGTCGTCGTACTTCTTGAGCTGGAGCTGGGTGTAGCCCAGGTTGTTCCACGCCCACACGTTGTCCTTGTTGAGCTCGACCGACTTGGTGAACGCGACGACCGCGTCGTCGTACGCGAACCGGTTGAGCTCGGCGCGGCCCTTGGTGTTCCACGCCTGGCTCGAGTTCGGCGCGAGCTTGACCGCCTTGTTCGCGGCCGCGACCGCGAGGCCGCGGTCGCCGGTCGAGATGTAGAGCCGCGCGAGCTCCATGTGGGGCTCGGCGCGCCGCTTGTCGAGGTTGATCGCGGCCTCGAACATCTCCTTGGCGCGGGCGTGGTCGCCCTTCTCGGCGAGCGCGCGGCCCTCGGCGAGCGCGTCCTCGAACTTGGTCGGCAGCGGGTGCTCGTCGGCAACCGGCG
>DATJAE010000244.1:0-13844 GCA_035516595.1 Kofleriaceae bacterium
CCGGGCATCAAGACCGGCATGCCGATCCTGTACGAGAACCCGCGCGAGGTCGGCGCCGATCGCATCGTCAACGCGGTGGCGGCGTACGAGGAGCTCAAGGCCGGCTGCATCGTGGTCGACTTCGGCACCGCGACCACGTGGGATGTTGTCACGCCCAGGGGCGAGTACCTCGGCGGCGTGATCGCGCCGGGGATCCAGATCGCGGCCGAGGCGCTGTACGAGCACGCCGCCAAGCTGCCGCGCGTCGAGCTCGCGCGGCCCGGCAAGGTCGTCGCGCGCAACACGGTCGCGTCGATGCAGGCGGGCCTGGTCTACGGCTACGCCGGCATGGTCGACGCGCTGGTCGAGCGCATCCGCGGCGAGCTCGACTACGCCGCGCGCTGCATCGCGACCGGCGGGCTGGCGCAGCTGATCGCGACCGAGGCCAGGTCGATCGAGGCGACCGATGACCTGCTGACGCTCAAGGGGCTGGCCATCCTGTATCGTCGCAACCAGTCGTGAGCAAGACGCGCACCCCGCTCGATCCGCAGACCCTGTCCCCCGCCGCGCGCAAGGCGCTCGGGCCGGGGCCCGCGAAGATGATGGCGGCGCGCGGCATGGCCCCGCTGCCGCCGATGGATCAGGTCGCGGTGCTCTACGAGATCATCATCGGCGCCGATGCCGGGCTCGCCGCCGCGGCACGCACGACCGTCACCAGCATGCCCGACCCGCTGATCGCCGGCGCGCTCGCCGACGCGCGCGTCGACCCGCGCGTGCTGGACCTGTTCGCCGAGCTGGTCGGCGATCGGCCGAGCGCGTTCGAGGCCCTGGTCGCCAACCCGAGCGTCGCCGACGACACGATCGTGGTGCTCGCCCAGAACGGCGGCGCTTCCGAGATCGAGCGGATCGCGGCCAACGAGCAGCGCCTGCTGCGCCACCCGCAGATCATCGCGGCGATGTACGGCAACCGCAGCGCGCGGATGTCGACCGTCGACCGGGCGATCGAGCTCGCGGTGCGCAACAACATCCGCGTCCCCGGGCTGGCCGCGTGGGACGAGATCGCGCGCGCGCTCCAGACCGCGCCAGGCGCGGACGCGGACGACGACGCGGTGTTCGCGGCCGCGCTCGCCGCGACCAACCCCGACGACAGCGTCGTCACGGTCGGCGACGCCGATCAGGTGATCGACGAGGCGGCCGCCGAGCGGCGGCTCGCCGCGGCCGACGACGCCGACGTGCCGTTCGACAAGCTGTCGATCGCGGGCAAGATCCGGTTCGCGTCGATCGGCAACGGCGTGGCGCGCGCCCGGGCGATCCGCAGCCCGGTCAAGATGGTGGCGATGGCCGCGATCAAGGCGCCGGCGGTCACCGAGTTCGAGGCCGCCAACTATGCGAGTAACCACTCGCTGGTCGAGGACGTAATCAGGTATGTCGCCACGCGCCGAGAATGGACCAAGCTATACGGAACGAAGGTCGCCCTGTGCCGCAACCCCAAGACGCCGATTCCCGACGCGATGCGGCTGATGCCGTTCTTGCGCGAGAAGGACCTGGTGAGCCTCACCAAGTCCAAGGGCATCCCGTCGGCCGTGGTCGCGCAGGCGCGCAAGCTACTGATGCAGCGGCGCAGCAGCGGCAACAAGTGACCCTGGTCGGCCGGCTCGGGCTGGCGATCGCACAGCCGCGCGCCGCGCTCGCGCTCGCCGGCGATCGCCGCCACGCCGGGCGCGCTGGCTCGGATCTGCTCGCCGCGATCGTGATCCTGGTGATCGCGACCCAGCTGCGCGCGCTGGTCGAGGCCGCGTGGGTCGGCTGGGCGGTCGACGCCGGGATCGGTGCGCGCCTGCTGGTTCACGTGCTCGCCCGCACGCTGACCGTCGATCTCGGCTTCCTCGTGATCGGCGCCGCGGTGATCTGGGCGGGCAGCGGGCCGCGCCGCGAGCTCGGCCGCGCGTTCGACCTGGCGTGTGTCGCGGCGCTGCCGCTGGTGCTGGTCGATCTCGCGCTCGGCGTGGTCGCGCGCGCGACCGGGCTGGTGCCGCCGATCGAGCTGATGTGGGCGATCATCGCGGTGCAGTACGCCTGGACCGGGGCGCTGCTCGCGCTCGCGATCGCCGAGCTGCGCCGCGCCAGCGGGGCCGTGCCGGGGCCGGGGCGCGCCGCCGGCCTCGCGGTGATCGCGGTCGCCGGGCTCGGCCTCGCGCTCCAGGTGACCTGGCTGTCCCGCCACGGCGATCTCGTGCGGCCGATGACGTCGGGCTCGCGCGCGCCGGCGTTCGCGCTGCCGGCGGTCGGCCCGCACGGCGCGCTCGGTCCGCGCGTCGCGATCGCACCGGGCAAGATCACGGTCCTGGACTTCTGGGCGACGTGGTGCGGCCCGTGCCTCCAGGCGCTGCCGCGGCTCGACGCGTTCACCCGCCGCCATCCGGACGTCGCGGTGATCGCGGTCAACGTCGACGACGCCGGCAAGGCGCGCGCGCTGTTCGACGCGCGCGGCTATGCGATGACGCTGGTCGCCGATGACGGCGACACGAGCGAGCGCTACGGCGTGATGTCCTATCCGCACACGGTCGTGATCGATCGGCAGGAGATGGTCGCGCGCGTGGGAGGCAGCGCGCTCGATCTGGAGGCTGCAGTCGCTGGACTGCAATGAGCCGGAGAGACCGGGGCTATTGTCCCGTTGCATTTGCTGTTTCCTGTTTGCTGTTTCCTGTTGCCCGGTTGGTCTTCGCCGGTGCTAGGGTCCCGCCGTGCAGGATCCCTGGCTCGACGCGCTCGTCCCCGCGCACGTCCGTGCGCTCGACGTCTATCAGCCGGGCAAGCCGATCGAGGAGCTCGAGCGCGAGCTGGGCATCACCGGCGCGATCAAGGTCGCGTCCAACGAGAACCCGCTCGGCCCGTCGCCGCGCGCGCTCGCGGCGCTGCCGGCCGCGCTGCCGCAGCTCCACCTCTACCCCGACGCCGGCGGCTATGCGCTGCGCCGCGCGCTGGCCGCGCGCTACGGCGTCGCGAGCGAGCAGATCGCGCTCGGCAATGGCTCGAACGACCTGCTCTACCAGCTCGTGCTCGCGGTGTGCGAGCCGCGCGATGCGGTGCTCACCCACCAGTACGCGTTCCTCAGCTACCGGCTCGCGGCGCAGGTCGCCGGGCGCGCGTTCGTCGCGGCGCCGACCACGGCGGAGCTCGCGTGCGACATCGACGCGCTGATCGCGGCGATCACGCCGCGCACCCGGCTGGTCGTGCTCGGCTCGCCGAACAATCCGACCGGCTCGGTGGTGACGCGCGCCGGCGCCGAGCGGCTGCTCGCCGCGTTGCCCGAGCGCGCGCTGCTCGTGCTCGACGAGGCCTATGCCGAGTATGCCGCCGAGTGGCCCGAGGTCGATCACGTCGACGGCCTGGCGCTCGCGCGCCGCGATCGCCGCGTGATCGTGCTGCGCACGTTCTCCAAGATCTACGGGCTCGCCGGCCTGCGCGTCGGGTTCGCGCTCGCCGATCCCGGCGTGGTCGAGGTGCTCGGCCGGGTCGGCCGCACGTTCCACGTGTCGAGCCTGGCGCTGGTCGGCGCGCTCGCCGCGCTCGGCGATCAGGATCACGTCGCGATCAGCGCGCGCCACGGCCGCGCCTGCGTCGAGCAGCTGCGCGCCGAGGTCACCGGCCCGGGCGTGCGGGTCTATCCGTCGCTCGCGAACTTCGTGCTGGTCGAGTGCGGCCGGCCCTCCGCGCCGGTCTACGACCGCCTGCTGCGCAAGGGCGTGATCGTGCGGCCGATGGCCGCGTGGGGGCTGCCCACGTGCATCCGCGTGTCGACCGCGTCGCACCACGACATGCCGCGCGTGATCGCCGCGCTGCGCGAAGCGCTCGCATGAGGCTCGCGGCGCTCGCGCTCGCGGTGGTCGCGTGCGGCGGCGCGAACCGCGCGACCACCGCGCGGCCCAGCCCGGCCCGGCCGGTCACCGCCGCCGATCGCATCCTGCCGCTCCTGCCCGACGGCGCGCAGATCGTGGTCGAGCTCGATCTCGCGCGGCTGCGCGCCAACACGGTCGTGGGCGAGGTCGCGACCCGCGCGCTCGCCCAGCTCGGCGCCGACAGCCACCTGCCGGGCCTGCCGGTCACCACGCCGGGCTCGCCGCTGGCCAGCGCCGACGTGATCGTGTTCGCGGCCTACGGCGTGGGCACGCCGCAGGCCGCGACGCTCACGATCCTCGCGACCCACCACGACGTCACCGGCGGCACCAAGCTCGCGCCCGATCTGGTCGCGCTCGGCCCCGAGGACTGGATCGGCCAGCTCCAGGCGCGCGCCACGATCGCGGGGCTCTCGCCGGACGGCGCCGCGCCGCACGGAAAGCCGCTCGCCGCGCCCGACGATCTGATGAAGCTGCGCGATCACGCGGTGCCGCCGGGCGCGACCGGCGCGATCCTGCGGGTCACCGCGCGGTTGCCGTTCGACGCGCGGATCGAGCTGGCGCGCGCGCTCGGCCTCGAGAGCGCGCCGGCGCAGCTCTCGCTGTGGGGCGACGTCTCCGACAACGACCTCGCGATCATGATCGATGCCGACGCGGCCGATCCGGGCGACGCGCACGCCAGGGACGCCGGGCATCGCTTCGGAACCGTGCTGCGCGGCGCGCTGCTCCGCGCCGCCGATCTCCCGATGATCCGCGCGCTCGGGTTGCCCGGCAGCCTCGCCGACGCGCGCGTCATCGCGCAGGGCACGTGGGTGCGCACGATCATCGCGGTCGGGCCGCGCCACCTCGCGCGCGTGGTCGAGCGCGCCAACGCGCTGCTCGCCGGAGGGCCGTCGTGAGGCTCGTGGTCGAGCCGGCCGCGCGGCCGCTGGCGGGCAGCGTGACCGTGCCGGGCGACAAGTCGATCGGCCACCGCGCGCTGCTGTTCTCGCTGCTGTCGCACACGCGCGTGCGCGTGCGCGGGCTGGGCGACGGCGCCGACAACGGCCGCTCGGCGCGCGCGATCGCGGCGCTCGGCGCGACGGTCGAGCGCGACGGCGACGCGATCGCGATCACCGGCACCGGCCTTGTCGGCATGCGCGCGCCCGCCGCCCCGATCGACTGCGGCAACTCGGGTACCACGATCCGGCTGCTGTGCGGCCTGCTCGCCGGCCAGCGGTTTCGCACGACGCTGTTCGGCGACGACTCGCTGAGCAAGCGGCCGATGCGCCGCGTGATCGAGCCGCTCGAGCGCATGGGCGCGGTGATCGAAGCGGCCGCGGGCGGCACGCCGCCGCTCCACATCGGTCCGGCGCCCGGACCGCTGCGGCCGATCCGCTACACGCTGCCGATGGCGTCGGCGCAGGTCAAGACCGCGCTGCTGCTCGCGGCGCTGTGCGCCGACGGCGCGACCGCGGTGACCGAGCCCGGCCCCAGCCGCGATCACAGCGAGCGCATGCTCGCGTACCTCGGCGCGCCGCTCGTGGTGGCCGGGCGGACCACGACGGTCGACACGCGCGGCTGGGATCGCCGGCTCGCCGGCGCGAGCTTCGACGTGCCCGGCGATCCGTCGTCGTCCGCGTTCCTCGTCGCGGCGGCCGTGGTCGCCGGCGCGTGCGAGCTCCGCCTGCCCGGCGTGTGCACCAACCCGACCCGCACCGGCTTCCTCGACGCGATCGCCGCGATGGGGGGCGAGGTCGCGCGCGAGGACGCGTCGAGCGCCGGCCCCGAGCCGACCGCGACCCTGGTGGTGCGCGGCGGGCCGCACGAGCTGCGCGCGACCGAGATCGCCGGCGAGCTCGCGGTGCGCTCGATCGACGAGCTGCCCGTGCTCGCGGTGATCGCGGCGCGCGCGCGCGGCACGACGGTCGTGCGCGACGCCGAGGAGCTGCGCGTCAAGGAGTCGGATCGGATCGCGACGACGTGCGCGATGCTGCGCGCGTTCGGGATCGCGTGCGAGGCGCGGCCCGACGGCTTCGCGGTCGAGGGCCGGCCGGATCGCCCGCTCGAACCCGGGCGGGTTCACGCGCAGGGCGATCACCGGATCGCGATGGCGGCCGCGATCGCGGGCCTGGTCGCGACCGGCCCGACCACGATCGACGACGCCGACAACGTCGCGACGTCGTACCCCGGCTTCGCGGCGGCGCTCGCGCGGATCGGCGCGACGATCCGCGAGCAATCTTGACCCCTTCGCGCCGCGTCGGGCGCGCAGAACAAACTGTGGGCCGCACGCGTCCATGTGTTGTAAGAACTCGCCGATGCGACTTCTGGTCACGAGTACCGCCGCGCTGCTCGCGCTCGCCAGCGTGGCGCGCGCCGACTCCGGAACCGACTTCGGCCCGGAGGTCCGCGCGATGTTCCGGGTCGCGGCGTGCGGCAACGACGATCCGCTCCCGCCCGCGTTCCCCGCGCGCGTGATCGACGCGCACTGCAAGGAGATGGCCGGCGTCTACGCGTCGTACCAGAAGGCGTGGGCCGACGAGGCCGAGAAGTTCATCGCCACGCTGCGCCCGGCCGACCTGCCGCGGGTCGTGGTCTATCCGTTCGGCGGCGGCGATCTGTCGTCGGCGCTCGCGGTGTTCCCCGACGCCACCGAGCTCACCACGATCTCGCTCGAGGCGGCCGGCGACATTCGCGTGATCGACACGATCAACAAGGGCCGGCTCGCGAGCGACCTCGACGAGATCACGTTCGACATCCGCCGGCTCTATCATGCGGCGCATTCGACGACGAAGAGCCTGCAGGCCGCGTCGCACTCGACCCTGCCGGGCACGATCATGATGGCGCTCGCCGGGCTCGCGGTGCACGGCATGGAGCCGGTCGCGCTGCGCTACTTCGACATCGAGCCCGACGGCTCGCTGCGCTACCTCACGAACGACGAGCTCGACCAGCGCGCGCAGGACATCGCGCTGCACAAGAAGGACCCGCCGAAGAAGCTCGCCCACTTCTGGTACGAGCAGGACTCCGCGTTCGCCAACGTCGAGATCCTGTACCGGCCGCGCGGCGACACCAAGGCGCCGCTGCGCACCTACCGGCACATCCTGGCCAACCTCGACGACAGCCACCTCGCCGCCGACGATCGCGTGCTGCGGCACCTCGCCGCCAAGGGCAAGGTCGCGGTGATCACCAAGGCCGCGAGCTTCCTGCTCTGGTACGACGACTTCACGCAGATCCGCGACTACCTGCTCGGCCACATCGCGTGGATGATCTCGGACGCGTCGGGCATCCCGCCGAGCTTCGCCGGACCCGCCGGGTTCGAGCAGGTCACCTACGGCGACTTCACCGGCACGTACTTCACGCCCGAGGGCAAGGATCGCCACGGCGAGTTCGTCAAGCTGTGGAGGTCGCAGCCGCACCGCGAGCTGCCGTTCCGCTTCGGCTATCCCGATAACGCGCGGCACAATCACATGATGATCACGCGCCCGAAGTCGTAGTGCGCGACGAGCTGGTCACGCCGCACGGCCGGTGCGTGATCCTCGAGCCGGCCGAGCCGCCCGCGCTGATCGGCGGCGAGCTCGCGATCGCGGCCGGGCTCGGCGAGGTGCGGCGGCGCGAGCTCGCGTGCGGCCGCGGCGCGCTGCGCGACGCGCTCGGCGCCGCCGTCGCGATCCTCGCCGACGATCGCGGCGCGCCGATCCTGCCGGCCGGCTGGCTGGGCTCGGTCAGCCACAAGCGCGGCCGCGCCGCCGCGCTGGTCGCGCCCGATCGCGGCGACGGCGCGCGGATCGGCGTCGACCTCGAGCTCGCCGCGCCGCCGCGCCAGCCGATCGAGCGCCGCATCCTGACGCCGCGCGAGGCGCACGTCACCGGCCGCGAGGTCGCGCTGCGCTTCGCGATCAAGGAGGCGATCTACAAGGCGATCGATCCGTTCGTGCGGCGCTACGTCGCGTTCACCGAGGTCGAGCTCGAGGTCGGCGGCGGCGGCGCGTGCCGCGTTCACACCGCGATACCGCTGGCGATCGACGCGTGGTGGTGCGAGCGCGACGGCTACTGGCTCGCCACGGCGCGGGCTTACAAAGCTGGCACGGCAGGACCGGGGCGGTGATACGATGCTAGCGGGGTCCCGAGATGCGCACCACCCTGGTCCTCTTCGCCTCGCTTGCCGCGTGTAACAGCACGGTGTCGGGCAACCGCACCAAGGACGGCGGCGGGCCCGACGCGCCGCAGCGCTGCGGCGACGGCGTCAAGAGCGGCAACGAGCAGTGCGACGGCACCGATCTCGGCAGCGCGACCTGCGCGTCGGCGACGGCGGCGGGCTGGGTCGGCGTGCTGTCGTGCACCTCGAGCTGCGAGCTCAACGTCGCCGGCTGCAACCCGCCGGCGACCACGTGGAACACGCTGACCGACACGTCGAAGTGGTCGGCGTTCGACATCTCCACGCTGTTCCCCGGCGCCAAGGGCTTCATCTCGAGCGTGTTCGACGGCCGCTACCTGTACTTCCTGCCCAACAACAACGGCGCGATCGACGGCATCGTCGCGCGGTTCGACACCCAGGGCGGGTTCGGCGCGTCGGGCTCGTGGGAGACGTTCGACGTGTCGACCGTCAACGGCGGTGCCAAGGGCTTCGAGGGCGGCGCGTTCGATGGCCGCTACCTCTACCTCGTGCCGTACAACAACGGCGCGTACGACGGCCTGTTCGTGCGCTACGACACCCAGGGCACGTTCGGCGACGCCGCGTCGTGGACCACGTTCGATCTGACCTCGGTCGATCCCAACGCCAAGGGCTACGTGTTCGCGAGCTACGACGGCCGCTACCTCTACTTCGCGCCGCACTACAACGGTGCCTACGACGGCGACGTCGCGCGCTACGACACCCAGGGCGGGTTCACCGACGCGACCTCGTGGTCCACGTTCGATGTCTCGGCGGTCAACGCCAGCTGCAAGGGCTTCCTCGGCACGATCTTCGACGGCCGCTACATCTATCTCGTGCCGTACTACACCGGCGCGGCGTACGACGGCGTGGTCGCGCGCTACGACACCCAGAGCACGACGGGCTTCGCGAACGTGGCGTCGTGGAGCGCGTTCGACATCGCGAGCACCAACGGCAACGCGGTCGGCTTCCGCTCGACCGCGTTCGATGGCCGCTACATCTACTTCACGCAGTACTACGACGGCGCGGTCCCGGCGTACGGCGGCTTCGTGTCGCGCTTCGACACCCAGGGCAGCTTCACCGCGCCGGGCTCGTGGGCGTCGTTCAACATCGGGAGCGTCAACGCCAACGCGAGCGGGTTCATCGGCACGCAGTTCGACGGGCGCTACGTCTACTTCATCCCGTACTACAGCCAGACCGTGATGTACGACGGCATCGTCGCGCGCTACGACACCCAGGGCGCCGGGTTCGGCACCGCGGCGTCGTGGTCGACGTTCGACGTGTCCGCGGTCAACGGCGGCGCGAAGGGCTTCCAGGGCGGCGGGTTCGACGGCGAGTTCATCTACCTGGCGCCGAGCAACAACGGCACCGCGCCGTCGAGCATCATCGCGCGGTTCGACGCCAAGTCGCCCGGCTGGCTGCCGCTCGGCTGGAACCGCACGTTCAACTGATGCGCGGCACGCTCGCGCTGCTGCTCGCGACCGGGTGCGCGCAGCTGCTCGGCATCGACGAGACCTCCGGACCCAAGGGCGCGGCCTCGCTCGCGCTCGATCGCGTCTCGGTCGGCGCGACCGTGGTGACCGCACCGCTCGATCTCGCCGCGCCGCCCGAGTTCGTGCTCGGCGACGGCAGCGAGGTCGCCGGCGCGGCGGGCGAAGCCGGCACGTGGACGACCACGAGCAGCGGGACCGCGGCGATGATCTACACCGCGCCCGACCTGCCGATGCCGTACCAGCACGACCTCGCGCTCGGGGCGGCGGTGCAGGGCAACTTCATCGCGTTCGAGCATCCCGATCCTCGGCCCGCGCCGGGCGCGTCGATCGTGCTCGCCGTGACGCTGCCCGGCGTGTACGCGGCCGGCGAGTCGTTCGAGATCGCGGCGATCGGCGCGTGGACCCAGCACGTGCTCGCCGGCGGCGAGCTGCCGACGCTCGGCGCGAGCCAGCTGAGCGCGTCGATCCCGTACACGTCGTTCACCGCCACGACGTCGAGCCCGCCGGCGCGGATCGCGATGGCCGACGCCGTGCTCGTGCTGCGCTACGACGGCGCCGCGCTGTCCGGCGTGTTCATCGCGCCGCCGTTCGATCAGAGCGACACCAGCGACACGCTGTCGGGGACGATGATCGCGGTCACCGCCGACACCCAGCTGTCCGCGATGATCGATCCGACGACGGTGGCGACCCGATTCGACGCGGTCGTGCCCGCCGGCTCGACGCCCGGGCTCGCGTGGCAGCTCGCCGCCGCGCCGGGCTACGCCGCCGGCGTGACGACCGGCGTGACGCTGCTGTCGGGCGCGCCCGCGATGACCGACACGACGTTCTCGGGCAGCTACGCCAACCCGCTCGCCACGCTCGGCTGGAAGCCGGCGCTGACCTATGTCGCGAGCGCGAGCCGCACGGTCACGCTCGGCGGCGCGACCGTCGCGCTCGGCACCGAGCTCGCGATGGTGGTCGACCCCGGCGCCGGGCTCGTGCTCGACCTGCCGGCCGGGTTGCCGACCATGACCTCGCTCGCCGGGATGCCGCTCACCAGCGACGGCATGACGCTGTCGGTCGATCCGGGCCAGCCGCTGCCGGTCGCGATCACCGCCGACAAGCCGGACGCCACGCTGTATCACGCGCTGGTCGAGGAGCTGGCGGTGGTCGGGACCTCGGCCACCCAGACGCCGGTGATCGATCTGGTCGGGACGTCGCCGATGCTCACGCTGCCGCCGAACGTGCTGCAGCGCGGCCACACCTACGCGATCGTCGCGTCGTGCGTGCAGGGCGGGTACCCGAACGCCGGCAGTGGCGACCTCCGCACGTTCGCGCTGCCGCTGGCGATCGGCAGCGCGACCAGCGCCGCGTTCACGATCGCGCCGTAGTCGCCAGCGCCGTGGCGACCGGGCGCGCGGCTCAGCGGCGCGGCCGGGTGACGTCGCGCTCGAGCACGGTCTTGCGGTCGTCGCGGCCGGCCGCGCGGATCGCGTCGTCGCACAGCGCGCGCACGTGATCGGACAGGATCTCGGCGACCGCGTCGCCACAGTTCATGCCCGAGCGATCGCGGATGTACTTCTTCATCTTCGAGACCACGATCAGGACGTCCTTGTCGGTCACCTCGGCGAGCTGGACGTTGCCCTCGATGGCGGCCGCGGTCGACGGCGACGCGTCGCCGACCACGCGGCGGACCACCGGCGTGCCACCCGGCGCGGTCGGCGGGCGCGTCGGCGCGGGCTCGGGCGGGTTGGCCGCGAGCTCGCGCTCCCACGCATCCTTGGTCGGCGCCTTGGCCTCGACCGCCCACGAATCGCGGTGGCGCAGCATCGCGACGTGGCTGTCCCAGCACGACACCGTGCAGAACACCAGGCGGGTGCGCGCGCGGTTACAGGTCGAGACGCTGCACACCCAGTGCGTCGCGTTGAACGGGATCGGGTTCTTGCAGGCGCTGCACTTGAGCCAGGTCTCGGCCATCCAGCCTGCAATCTACCGCAAACGCCGCCGCCGTCGCGCCACGATCCACGCCGCGATCGCGATCGGCACGACGCCGCGCGGGCCATGGCCGGCGTCGAGGCAGCCCGAGCTCGCGCCCGAGAACGCGTTGACGTTGCAGCTCGCCGCCGGCGTGCCGTCGTAGACGTCGATCTTGATGGTCAGGTCGAGCGAGCGCGACGGGACGTTCGAGTCGGTGACCCGCACCGACATCGCGTCGCTGGCGTCGGCGTCGGCGTCGACGCACACCCGCACCCGGCCGTCCGCGCGCACCGCCGCCATGCCCTGCGCGGGCTGCTGCGTGATCTCGAATGTGTGCTGCATCGACCGCGGGTCGTTGGGGTAGATCGAGGTCTCGCCGGCGTCGCCGCGGCTGGCCACGAGGTCGGGCGCGCTCGGCGCCGGGCCGCGCGCGACCTTCGAGCCGGTCGCCTGCTCGATCCAGTCGGCGATCTTGTCGGGCCGCGCGTAGATCCCGCCGTCGCCGCACGGCTGCACCGACTGGGCCAGGCCGCGCGACGTCACGCCCGCGAGGAACGTGCCGAAGTCGTCGTTCAGGTAGAGCGGTCCGCCGGAGTCGCCGTCGCAGGTGTCGATGCCGTTGCCGCCCGCCTCGAGCTCGCCGTCGGGCTGCGCGTCGGGCTTGCAGCCGTCGTCCAGCGACTCGCAGTCGAAGTCGGTGATCGTGGTCTCGGCCTGCTGGAGCTGCGGCGTGAACATCGTCCCGTTGATGTCGATCGCGCCGAACCCGACGAGCTCGACCGACGCGCCGTTCTGGATGTCGAAGTACGCCCAGCCCGTGGCGAGCGCGCGCGGCGTCTCGCTCGCCGGATGATCGAGCACGAGCGCGGCGATGTCGCTGGTGTCCTCCCAGTCGGGGAACGGCAGCGCGTCCCGGACCTTGATGATCTCGCCCTCGCTCGGGTGCGCCAGCGAGCTCGCGCCGACCAGGACGTTGTCGAGCACGCCGAGCGTGGAGTCGTCGCAGTGCGCGGCGGTGAGCACGACGTTGGCCGCGACCAGCGTGCCGGTGCACTTCTGCACGTCGGTGCCGCCGTCGTCGAACAGGATCGCCGCGGCGTCGGGCCACTTGCCGTCGGGCGCGTTCTCGCCACCGACCACCGGAGCGAGCGGGCCGCCGAGCGCCGGCGCCGCGCTCAGCGCGACGAGGATCGGGGCCACGAGCCGCATACGGGGCTAACCATGCCACGAACGGCGTGGGGCGAGTGTGACCTTGATTGCATCGCAACACCGGCTACGATGCGCGCGATGTGCAGAATTCTGCCGCTCGCGCTCGTGGCGCTCGTCGCGTGCAGCGGATCGCCACAGCGCCACGTCGCGCCGGTCCGCCCGGCGGCCGACGTCGATCCCGACGGGCCGCATCGCGATGCCGTCGCGGCGCAGGTGAAGCCGTTCATCGATTCCGAGATCGCGCAAGGCATCGTGATCGGCCTCTACGACGCGGGCAAGCTCGAGATCTACGGCTTCGGCGACGGGCCCGGTCACAAGCCACCGACCGGGCGCACGCTGTTCGAGATCGGTTCGATCACGAAGGCGTACACCTCGCTGTTACTCGCCGATGCGGCGCAGGCGCGCGCGGTCGAGCTCGACGAGCCGCTCGCCGATCTGCTGCCACCCGGGATCACGGCGCCGACGCGCGACGACAAGGCGATCACGCTGCGCCAGCTGTCGACGCACATGTCCGGCTTGCCGGGCGCGCCGCCCTCGATCGCGCCGAACGGTAGCGATCCGTACGGTCGTTACAGCGAGGATCAGCTCTACGCCGACCTGGTGCGCACGCCGCTCGCCGCGACGCCGGGCACGATGGTCGAGTTCTCGAACTTCGGCAGCGGCGTGCTCGGCTTCGTGCTCGGCAAGAAGCTCGGGCGCGGCTTTGCCGCCGAGCTCAAGGCGCGCGTGCTCGATCCGCTCGGCCTTCACGATACCTACCTGAGCGTGCCGCCGGCCGCCGAGCCGCGGCGCGCGAGCGGCACGAACGACGATCTCAAGCCGGCCGGGGCGTGGACGTGGGGCGCGCTCGCCGGCGCCGGCGCGCTGATCTCGACCGCGCGCGATCAGCTCGCGCTGATCGACGCCGAGCTCGACGCCGCCGCCGGCGCGAAGGGACCGCTGCGCGATGCGATGCGATTGACCCAGGAGCGCCAGCTCGATCATGCCGGCGAGAACGAGGGCCTGGGCTGGCAGATCGACGTGCACGGCCGGTTCTGGCACAACGGCGGCACCGGCGGGTTCCGCAGCTTCGTCGGCTTCGATCCGCAGACCAAGCGCGGCGTCGTGATCCTGTCGTCGACCTCGGTGACGCTGGTCGATCACCTGAACGAGGCGATGTACGGCGTGCTCGATAACAACCCG
>DATJAE010000245.1:0-6886 GCA_035516595.1 Kofleriaceae bacterium
TCGAGCTCGGGGATCGCGCGCAGCACCTCGACGTAGCGCGCCGGATCGGCGGGCAGCTGGACGACCGTGACCTCGGGCAGCACGCGCCTCACCTCGGCGCACTCGGTCGGGCTGTCGTCGAGGAACACGAAGCTGTCGACGCCGAGCGACAGCTCGGCCGCGATCGCGCGCAGCGACTCCGACTTCTGCGCCCACGAGATGCGGTGCGCGGCGAGGTGGTCGCGCCGGATCCGCATCGCGGGATGGTGGTCGAACACCTCGAACGCGTCGGCCTCGTTGTTCTTGCTCGCGACCGCGAGCAGCACGCCTTGCGCGCGCAGCGCGAGCAGCGCGTCCTGGAACGCGGTGAACGCGGCGCCGACGCCGGCCGTGCCGATCGCGATGCCATTCGCGCCGTCCTCGCCGACGATCCCGCCCCACAGCGTGTTGTCGAGATCGAGCACGACCACCTTCGCCGGCGACACGACGAGCGGCGCGATCGTGCGCGCGAGATGCTCGCCGAGGTAGCGCAACGCGAGCGACGACAGCGGGCAGCCCGCGATCAGATCCATCCGCGGATCCCACGCGCGCTCGGCGCCGAGCCGCGCGATCACCGCGTCGACGTCGGCGATCCTGAGGCGGCGCGCCCGGTGCGCGGTCTGCCACAGCGCGACGTTGGCCTCGCGCACCAGCTGCGCGATCGACGCCGGGTGGCTGGCGTCGAGCACGCCGAGCGGGGTGTGCGGCGGCGCGGGCAGCGTGCCGACGATCGTCGTGCCGGCGGTCGCGGCCTCGTAGCCGGCGAGCGCGCCGGCGAGGCGCGCGAGCTCGGCGTGGGCATCGGCGCGCGCGGCCGCGACGCGCTCGGGGTCGAGCCGCGCGAGCTCGGCGAGCGGGCGCGCGCACAGGTCCTCGAGCCGCGGCAGCACGAGCGTGACGTCGGCGGTGCGCGCCGGCGCGCCGGGATCGAGCAGCGTCTGATAGATCTGGCCGAACGGCGCGAGCGTGAACGTCGCGTGCACGCCGCGCTGCGCGAGGAAGCAGCCGAGGTACGGCACCAGCGTGTCGACCGTGAAGCTCGCCACGATCGCGATCGACAGCGGCGTGCGCTTGTCGGGCTCGGCCTCGAGCTCGCGCCAGCGCTTGGCGAACGCCGCGGCGGTCGACTGGACGGTCAGCGCGTCGCTCACGCGGTCTTGCCCCGCGCCGCGAGCAGCTTCGCCATGTCGCCCAGGCTCTTGATCGCGAGCGCCTCGGTGGTCGCGATCGTCACGCCGAACTCGTCCTCGACCGCGGCGATGAAGCTGATGTTCGCGACCGAGTCCCAGCCGGGAGTCGCGCCGGGCGCCGATTCGGGGCCGAGCGCCGCCGCCGGGGCGCCGCACACGTCGGACAGTAGCGAGGCCAAGCGCTCGATGAGTCGATCGCCCATGATCGGGCCTACCCTAGCATCAGGCGTGTTAGCGTGGTGCCGCGAATGTCCTCGATCTCGGTGGTCATCCCGTATTTCAACCGGGCGCGATTCATCGACGACTGCCTCGCGTCGGTGTTCGCGCAGCGCCTCGCGCCCGCCGAGATCATCGTGGTCGACGACGCCTCGCTCGCGAGCGAGCGCGCGCACCTCGATCGCTTCGTGCCGCGCATCCGCGTGATCGATCAGCCGCACAACCGCGGCGTGTCGGCCGCGCGCAACGCCGGGATGCACGCGGCGCGCTCCGAGTGGATCGCGTTCAACGACAGCGACGACGTGTGGCTGCCCGACAAGCTCGCGATCCAGCACGCGTACCTCGAAGCGCATCCCGAGTGCGACGGCGTGCACACCGCGATCCGCGCGTTCCACGACGATGGCCGCGAGGTGATCTCGGATCCGATCGCGCCGCGGCTCACGTTGCGCGACGCACTGCACGACAACCAGATCCGCGTGCAGAGCCTGGTGATCCGGACCCGCGTGATGCGCGCGCTCGGCGGGTTCGACGAGGCGTTGCGGTGCTGCGAGGACGACGACCTCGGGATCCGGCTCGCCGCCGGCGGTTACCGCATCGACTTTCTGGCCGAGCCGCTCACCAACATGCGGCGCGGCGCCTACGATCACCTGTTCGGCACCTGGCAGCGCGTGATCCGCGGCAAGGCGGCCGTCGCGCTGCGCCATCGCGCGCTGCTCGAGCGCGAGCTCGGCCGCGGCGCGCCGCGACGGCGGCTCGCGCGGGCGGTGCGCAAGGCCGGTCACATGCGCGGAGGCGTGGTCGGGCGGATGCTGTTCGCGGGCGGCTGGCTCGCGGGCGGGTTCGACCGGACGACCGAGTGATGGAGCTCCACGCGATCGATCGCAGCGAGCGCACGCGGATCCGCGACGCGTGGTGCGAGCTCGAGGCGCGCGCGCGGCCGCCGTACTTCCTGTCGTGGGGCTGGGTCGAGACCTGGCTCGACGCGCTGCCGCCCGCGGTGCCGGTGCGGCTCTACGTCGCGCGCCGCGCCGGTGCGCCGGTCGCCGCGTTCTTCCTCGGCGCGGGCACGCGCTGGCGGCACCGCGTGCTGCCGAGCCGCAGCCTGTACCTGAACCAGACCGGGATCGACGACTACGATCAGATCACGATCGAGTACAACGGCTGGCTCGCCGACGGCGCGGCGCCGTCGCTCGCCGAGGTCGCGGCGCGCCTGCCGCGGGGCTGGGACGAGCTGCACCTGTCCGCGCTCGACGCCGCCGGCGCGCCCGGCGCCGATCTCGAGGACGAGTCCGGCGAGCTGCGCGTCCGGATCGAGCGCGAGGTGTCCTCGCCGCTGGTCGACCTCGCGCAGGTGCGCGGCGCCGGCGACTACGTCGGCCTGCTCGGCAAGAACACGCGCGCCACGATCCGCCGCTCGGCGAGGCTGTACGAGGCGCGCGGCAAGCTCGCGCTCGACGTCGCCGACACCGCCGGCGCCGCGCTCGCCACGTTCGACGAGCTGGTCGCGCTGCACCGCCGCGCGTGGCGCGATCGCGGGCAGGACGGCGCGTTCGGGCCGTTCATGCGCGCGTTCCACCAGCGGCTGATTCGCACGCGGATGGCCGCCGGCGAGATCCAGCTGGTGCGCGTGCGCGCGGGGGCGACCACGATCGGCTGCCTGTACAACTTCGTGTACCGCGGCACGGTCGCGTTCTATCAGGGCGGGCTGGTCTACGAGGACGACAACAAGCTCAAGCCGGGCCTGGTGTGCCACGCCGAGGCGGTGCGCCACAACGCCGCGCTCGGCCACGCCGTCTACGACTTCCTCGGCGGCGACGCGCAGTACAAGCAGTCGCTCGCGACCGGCGCGCGCGCGCTGGTGTGGGCGCGCGTGCAGCGCCGCCGGCTGCGCTTCGCGCTCGAGGACCTCGCGCGCGAGCTGCGCGATCGCGTGCGCGAGGCGCGCGCTAGATCGTGACGACGATCTTGCCGCGCGCGCGGCCGCGCTCGAGCTCGGCGAACGCGTCGCGCACCGCGGCGAGCGGGTAGCTCTTGTGGACGAGCGGCCGCAGCTTGCCGTCGTCGATCCAGCGCGCGAGCTCGGCGAGCTGCGCGCCGTCGGGCCGCATGAACAGGTAGACGAAGCGCGCGCCCGCGCGGGCCGCGGCGCGCCGCCGCCTGCCGGTCGCGAGCCAGATCGCCGGCCGCGCGAACCACGGCAGCCGCTCGCGCGCGAACGCGGCGTCGGGCAGCCCACCGATCCCGACCACCACGCCGCCGCGCTTGACCATCGCGAGCGAGTCGAGCTCCGACGCGCCGCCGAGCGAGTCGAACACCGCGTCGAGCTCGTGCAGCTTGTCGCTCGCGCGCTCCTTCGTGTAATCGATCACCTCGTCCGCCCCGAGCGAGCGCACCAGCTCGACGTTCTTCGTGCTGGTCGTGGTCGCGACGTGCAGCCCGAGCGCCTTGGCGATCTGGATCGCGAGGCTGCCGACGCCGCCCGCGCCGGCGTGGATCAGCACGCGCTGGCCGGCGGTGACCCCGGCGACCTCGCGCAGCGCCTGGAGCGCGGTCAACCCGGCGAGCGGCACCGCCGCGGCCTCCTCGAACGACGCGCGCGCCGGCTTGCGGGCGACCACGCGCTCGTCGGCGACCGCGCGCTCGGCCAGCCCGCCCATCCGGTTCTTCTCGAGCCGGGCGTAGACCTCGTCACCGGCGCGAAACCCGGTGACCTCGGCGCCGACCGCGTCGACCACGCCGGCGACGTCGCAGCCGAGCGCGATCGGCGGCGCGACGTCGAGCACGAGCTTGAGCTTGCCCTCGCGGATCTTGTAGTCGATCGGGTTCAGGCTCGCCGCGCGCACCGCGATCCCCACGTCGCGCGGGCCGACCACGGGCTCGGGCCGATCGACGATCGCGAGCGCGTCGAGCCCGCCGTAGCGCGTCGCCACCACGCCTTGCATCGCGCGAGCGTCGCTCACCGCGCGCGGCGAATCAATTCGCGCTCGCTCGCGTTATCACGCCATGACGCGCAGCCTGCTCGCGCTCGCCATGCTGACCTCGCTCGCCCACGCCGGGGGCGACGACGTCGCGGCGCACGTCACGGCCGCCCGCGCCGCCGAGGCCAAGCGCGACTGGGCGGCGGCGATGCACGAGCTCGAGGCCGCACTCGGACCGCGGTTCGACCCGCGCCTGTCCGCCGAGCTCGGCTGGGTGACGATGCAGTCCGGCGACCCGGTCGGGGCGCGCAACGCCGACGTGACCGCGGCGGACTTCGCCGGCGACGATGCGGTGCGCGCGACCGCGCTCTACTACCTCGGCCTGGTCGAGCAGCACTCGGGCGAGCGCGCCGCGGCGCGGGTATCGTTCGCGGCGTCGCTCGCGATCGCGCCCGACCTCGCGGTCGCCACCGCGCTCGTGTTGCTCGGGCCGGGCCGCCCCGCGCCGCAGGGCTGCTACGACGCGCTCGCGCAGGTCCTGCCCGCGCGGCGCGGCGGCTGGATCCGCGACGGCTCGATCGTGCGCGAGCTCGGCACGGATCTGCGTTACTGCGATACCCCCGACCGGATCGCGGTCGCCAGCATCACCCGGCAGGACGTGACGCTGGGGCCGCGCGACGAATTCACCGAGCTGTTCGGCTCGCTGTACGCGATCGAGCGCGGGACCGGGGCGGTCGCGATCGCTCCGTTCGCGCCGGGATCGTCGTGCGTCGATCACTGCGCGCCCGAGGGCCACGCCGGCTGCTCCGAGACCAGCGGTTGCACGATCGCCACCACGATCCCGGGCGCGCGCACGCTGCGCATGTTCCCCGACGGCTTCTACCTCGGCGATCGCCCCGACGACGGCCCGGCGTGCTCGCCCGCCGCCAGCGGCTACGGCCAGCCAGGCGCGATCACGTGTGCGACGCAGCGGCACGTCGCGGTCATCGCCGGCTCTCGCAGCTGCCCGGAGGGCCGGTACGGGCTCGGCATCGCCGTCTACGACGCGCGGCGCGGGCGCAAGACCGCCGACGACCCGCTCGCGCCATCGATCCAGCGCGACGGCGATCGCGACTTCTCGGCCGCGGCGCCGAGCTATCGCTTCGGTGACATCGCGCTGACGATCGATCCCGCGACCGGCGCGGGGACGCTCGCGATCGGCAAGACGCGCGAGGACTGCCTCGCGCTGCTCGTTCCCTAACCGATCTCCTCGGCGTAGGTCATCACGAGGTACATCACGGCCTCGCTGCGGCCCGGGTTGCGGTACGCGTGCGGCGTGTCGGCCTCGAACAGGATCGAGTCGCCGGTCTCGAGCCGGTGGGTGTCGCCGGCGACGTCGATCTCGACCGTGCCGGCGGTGACCACGAGGTTCTCGCTCGTGCCCGGCGGGTGCGCGTCGGCATCCTCGACGCTGCCGGCCGCGAGCCGCAGCTCGTAGAACTCGACGCGGCGCGGCTCGTCGAACGGAAACAGCGCGCGCGAGCTGAAGCTGCGGTCCTTGCTGGTCAGGATCTTCGATTCCGACGAGCGCAGCACCAGCGCGCCGGCCTGGGTGCGCGCGCTGATCAGCGCCGAGAACGTCACCTCGAGCGCGCGCGCGATCTTCCACAGCACGTTGATCGTCGGCGCGCTCTGGCCGAGCTCGATCTGGCCGAGCATCGCGCGCGACACGCCCGAGATCTGCGCGAGTCGCTCGAGCGACAGCCCGCGCCGCGTGCGCAGCCGGCGAAGGTTGGCGCCGACCACCGGCGCGAGATCGGTCGACTCCTGCGCGGTCGTCGTGGCCGGCACCGCGACCGGCGCCGACTCCTCCGCGCGCACGACCTTGTCCACCCGTTGACTCGCCACGGTCTTGCCGGTCGCTTTCTTCTTCACCAGACCCAAACCGGGACCCAGTATACCCACACGGCCGGAGCCGCCGGCATCACCGGGCTGGTCGGGCGAGGCGCGGCGCGCCGGTCACCGCGGCTGCGACGGTAGTCGTCGAGGCTCACGATGTTGGGGGCGGTGGCCGCGTTGCTCATGGACGGAAACCTATCCACTTTAACGGAGACGGTCAATCTGTTTTTACGGATGACCTGCCAACGCCCTGGGATTACTGGCTTCCGTGGGCCGCGCCGGCCGGACTCCCGTACGCCGACTCGCCGTGCAGCACGCCGTCCAGGCCGTCGTGCTCGGCCTCCGCGTCGACCCGGAGCCCGATCGTCAGGTCGATCACCTTGACCAGCACGAACGTCACGACCGCGGCCCAGGCTCCCGCCGCCGCGACCGCGATCGCTTGCTTGCCGAGCAGCGACAGACCGCCGCCGGCGCCGTTGTTGAGCGCCGCGCGCGCGAACAGGCCGGTGAGCAGCGCGCCCGCCGCGCCGCCGACGCCGTGCACGCCGAACGCGTCGAGCGCGTCATCGTAACCGAGCCGGCCCTTCACGAGCACCGCGCCGTAGCAGATCGCGCCCGCCGCGATGCCGATGAAGATCGCGACCACCGGCGACACGTAGCCGGCCG
>DATJAE010000246.1:0-7555 GCA_035516595.1 Kofleriaceae bacterium
GCGCCGCCGCTCCGAGCCCGACGTCCACGCCCAGCTCACCCGGCGCGCGCCGTACCCCACCGCCGAGGTCGACGAGTCCGACATCGAGGCCGCGATCGAGCTCGCGCCGCCCGCGCGCCGCACCGCGATCGGCGTGGCCAAGAAGAAGCCGACCGAATGATCCGGCGCGCGCTCGTCGCGCTCGCGTGCGCGTGCGGCAGCGCGCCGGCGCCGCGAGCACCGCACGCGCTCGCCGGCGTGAGCGTCGAGGTGCGCGGCGACGTCGATCGCGCCGAGCAGGCCGAGCTCGCGCGCCGCCACGATCTCGCGCGCACCGAGTACGAGCGCGCGGTCGCCGACGCGCGCGATCCGCAAAGCCAGCACTTCGCGCGCCGCGAGTTCGCCGAGACGCTCGAGACCTGGGGCGAATTCGCAGAGGCGATCGCGCAGCTCGAGGGCGCGGTCGCGGTCGAGCCCGGCGATCCGGCGTCGTGGCACGACCTCGGCCTGCTCTACCATCACCAGGGCGACGACGCGCGCGCGCTCGCGGCGTGGGAGCGCTCCAAGCAGCTCGCGCCGCGCGATCCGCGGCCGCGCATCGCGCTCGCGCTGCTCCACCTGTGCCACGGCGAGCTCGGCGCGGCGCGCAGCGAGTACCAGGCGCTGCTCGACCTCGACCTGCCGGATCGCCTGCGCGACCGCATCCACTGGGTGCTCGACCACCTGGAAGCGCCCGGCCATTGCTCGTGACATACTGCGCCGCATGAGGCTCCTGCGCGCGGTGCTCGGCGTCGCCCTGCTCGGGGTCGTCGCCCGGCCCGCGCTCGCCGGCTTCAACTGGGTCGGCCAGGTCGAGGCCGACGCCGAGGGCCTGACCAGCGACGACGCCAAGAAGCGGCTCGAGGCGGTCGCGCTGCTCGGCATGGACGACATCCACCTCGCCCAGCCCTACCTGATGAAGTCGTTGCTCGACGCCGACGAGAGCGTGCGCCATCAGGCCGCCAAGGCGCTCGGGGCGGGCGGCGCGATGGCCGCGGTCGCGCCGATGGTCGAGTGGCTGTCGGATCCCGACGCCAAGACCCGCGCGGTCGCGGCCGAGGTGCTCGGCGACCTCGGCGGCCCCGAGGCGACGAGCGCGCTCACCCGCTCGCTCGGCGACAGCGATCCGGTCGTGCGCCAGCACGCGGTGAAGTCGCTCGGCCGGATCGGCGCGCGCGGCAACCCGTCGGTCGTGATCGCGCTGATCCCGCGGCTCGACGACGAGAAGTCCGACGTGCGGCGCGAGACGGTCGAGCAGCTCGAGGAGCTCGGCGATCGCCGCGCGGTGATCCCGCTGGTCGCGAAGTTCGGCGACACCTCGCTCGAGGTCAAGAAGGCGGCGGTGCGCGCGATCGGCAAGCTCGGCGATCGCGCCGCGGTGCCCGCGCTGATCCGGCTGATGAACGATCCGCAGGACGAGACCGTGCGGATGGCGGCGGTCGGCGCGCTCGGCCAGCTCGGCGCGGTCGACGCGCTCGACGCGCTGACCGAGCAGCTGTCGACCGGCAGCGACACCTATCGCGAGAAGGTCGCGTACGCGCTCGGCCAGATCGCGGCGTCGCCCAACGCCGGCAAGGCCGGCGAGGACGCGATGCGCGTGCTGGTCGAGAACCTCGCGCAGCAGAGCACGCGCCACGCCGCGAACGAGGCGCTGCGGGTCGCCGGCCGCGCGGCGGTGCCGGCGCTGGTCGAGCACCTCGCCGGCCGGCTCAAGGGCGACCCGACCAGCGCGGTCAAGCTGCTCGGCGAGGGCGCCGACCCGCGCGCGACCGCGACGCTCGCCGCCGAGCTCGAGCGCGGCCGGGTCGCGATCCCGCTCGTGCTCAAGGCGCTCGGCGCGACCGGCGATCCGGCGGCGCTGGTCCCGGTGCTCGGCGTGCTCGGCAACAAGGATCCGGCGATCCGGCTGGCCGCGATGGAGGCCCTGCGCCCGCTGCTCGGGCGCGACGCGCGCGCCGGCGACGTGCTGGTCGAGCACCTCGCCGACGACGATCTCGAGGTCCGCGTGCTCGCCGCCGAGTACCTCGGCACGCTCGGCATCGCGACCGCGACGCCCAGGCTGGTCGCGCTCGCCGGCCCGGGCAACCCGACCCGGCTGCGGCTCGCCGCGATCGACGCGCTCGGCGAGATCGGCAAGCCCGAGGCGGCCAGGGCGCTGGTCGACGTCCTGCGCGAGGGGCCCACCGAGCTCCACCGCGCCGCGGCCACCGCGCTGTCGTACATCGCCGACCCGGCGACCATCCCGGCGCTGATCGCGCAGGCGCAGAGCGATCGCGGGCCGACCCGCGACGAGATCGTGCGCGCGCTCGGCGCGACCCTGCGCGGCCACCCCGATCCGGCCGCGCGGCGCCTCTTGCGCGCGCTCACCGACGACGCCAACCTCAAGGTCGGGGTCGCGGCGATCTGCGGGCTCGCCGCGGCGGGCGACGTCGCCGACGACGCGCCCCTGCTCCGCACGCTGGTCGATCAGGCCGCGACCGATCGCCGGCGCGCCGCGGCGTGGGCGCTCGGCGAGCTGCACGATCCGGGCGGCTGGGATCCGCTGGCCCGCGCGATGTCGGCCAAGGACGATCGCGTGGTCGGCGACGCGGCGTGGGCGCTCGGCGAGCTCGCGGCCGCAGCGCCGCGCGATCCGCACCTCGCCACCACGATCGATCGCTGGCTGTACGTCGCGCATCACGGCACCTGGGCCGGGCCGATCGACTCGGCCGCGGCGCTCGCGCGCACGCTGTGGGCCACGCCGGCGGCCGGGCGCGCCGCGCTGGTCGCGGGCACGCGCCGCACCGCGCTCTACGGCCTGGCGTTCCACAAGTCGCGCCTGGTCCGGATCGACGCCGCGCTCGCGCTCGCTGCGCTCGCCGCCGCGGGCGACGACGACGCGGCCAAGGCGCTCGGCCAGCTGGTGCACGACGATCCCAGCCCGCACGTCCGGATCGCCGCCGCGCAGGGTCTGGCGCGCGCCGCCGCCGCGAGCGGCTCGAAGGAGCTCGCGACCAAGCTGTCCGCCGCGCTCGCCGCCGCGGACGCAGACTCGGACCAGGCGGTGCGCCAGGCCGCCAGGGCCGTCGCGGGCGCGCCGCCCGCGCAGCTCGCCGCCCTGCCCGCGCGCGGCGAGTGGCGCACGTTCTACGTCGTCGACCCGAGCGCCGACGACGCGCCGGTCCGCCAGGAGCCGTACTTCGTGCACACCGGCGACGGCGTGGTGTGGGCGAGCTTCACCGACGCGCGCGGCGAGCTCACCAGCGAGCACGTCCCGCCCGGCGACGCGACCGTCTGGCCGGCCAGCCGCGAGGGCGAGTACTGACGCGGAGACGCGGCTTACTTCGCGACGACCGGCGTGGGCTTGTCCTCGCCGTCGTTCCAGCACACCGCCTTCTTGTCCTGGGTCGCAGCGCAGCCGAAGCCGTTGCCGACCCCGATCGCGACCGCGTTGCCGAGGCCCGCGATCGGCCGCGGCGCGTCGCTGACCTGGCCGCTCAGCAGCGAGAGCTTCCAGCACGTCACCGCGCCGCTGCCGGTCAGCGCGCAGGCATCGCCCGACGGCGCGATCGCGAGCGCGCTCGCGCCGGTCACGCCCGGAACCGGGGTGCGCGACCGGGCGTCGACCCAGCACTCGACCGCGCCGCCCTTGGTGCTCGCGGTGCACGCCGTGGCGTCCTGCAGCGCGATCGCGGCGATGTCCTCGAGCTCGTGGATCTGCTGCGGCTTGGGCGAGCTGGTCGGCGTGCACTCGACGTCGCCGCCCGAGACCACGCTGCACACCCGGCCGTTGCCGACGGCGAGCAGGTCGAGCCCGGCCCAGTCGAACTCGACCCGCGGCGCGTCGTCGCCCGGCTTCCAGCACTTGGTGAACAGCCGGAACGACGCGCAGATGTCGGTCGCGCTCGCGGCCAGCTGGCCGACGTCGACCTGCCGCCCGGCCGCCGACAGCTTGAGCGTGTGCGGCCAGCACCAGACCGACATGTCGTCGAGCGCGGCGCACTGCGCGCCGGCGACGAGCTTCACCTTGTCGGGGGCCTCCATCATCTCGGCCGGGGCGCCCTTGTCCCAGCAGTACAGCTTCTCGTCCGCGATCGCGCACGCGCGATCGCCACCCACCGACACCGCGGTCACGCCGGCGAGCGGCTTGCCACCGGCGCTGCCGCTGCCGGCGCTGCCGGTCGCGCTGCCGCTCCCGTCGTCCTTGATCTTGGTGACGCTGTGTCCCGACGTGCCCGCCGTGCCGGTGGGCTGCGGAGCGGGCTCCTCCTCGGCTGGCTTCTTCTTGCAGCCGAACGCGAGCACCACCGCCAGGGACAGGAACAGTCGAGCCGCCATCAGGCGGCGACGTTAGCTAGGCCGCGCGCTTGATGCCATAGTCGCGCGCCGCGTACTGCGAAAGCTCGGTCTCGAGCACGCGCCGCGCGCGAAACAGACGTGACATCACGGTGCCGATCGGCACGTCGAGCGCGTCGGCGATGTCCTTGTACTTCTCGCCGCGCAGGTCGGCGCGCTCCACCACGTCGCGGTAGTCCGGGCCGAGCTTGGCGAGCGCGCCCTTGACCTCGTCGGACAGCTGGTTGCCGTACAGCGTGTCCTCGAGGTCGTCGGTGCAGTCCTGATCGCTGCCGTAGAGCGCGGTCAGCGCGTCGCCCGGGCGCTCGGTCGCGAAGCGCTGGTGACGGCGGCGCTTGCGATAGCCGTTGATGAACGCGTTGGTGAGGATGCGGAACAGCCAGGCGCGCAGGTTCGAGCCGGGCTCGAAGCTGTTCCACGCGACCATCGCGCGCATCAAGGTCTCCTGCACGAGGTCCTTCGCGGTGTCGGGATCGCGGCAGATCCGCATCGCGACGCCGAACAGCTCCTGCTGGTGCGGCAGGCACGCGACGGCGAACGGCGCGTGCGGTGCATGGCTCGGGACCACCCGGAGCGTGCGGTTGGCGGCGACAGGCTGGCGGCGAACGATGCGCGACTGCTTCCCCGTGGAACGCGACATGGCCGTCTCCAAAAGCACCTGACGTGCCACGATCAACTATCGTGAACTACAGGCACTTTTACGGCGCGCGGTTGCGCAGACACGAGCTGCGTCTCAAGCCGGACGCGACAGATCCCCGAGCACTCCCGCGATCGCAGGTGGGAGATCCGACGACACCACGCCGCGACTGCCAGATCGTGCCGCCAGCTGGTCCCCGGCACGGCCGTGGACGAGCACCGCCGCACGCGCTGCGTCGGCGGGCGCCATGCCCTGTGCCAGCAGCGCCGCGATCACGCCGGACAGCACGTCGCCCGAGCCGCCGGTCGCCAGCTCCGGACCGCCGGTCGTGTTGATCGTGCAGAACTCGTCGCCCAGCGTGCCGTCGCACACCACGGTTCGCGCGCCCTTGAGCACGACCACCGCGTGGCTGCGCTGGGCCAGCGCGCGCGCGGCGGCCAGGCGGTCGGCCTCGATCTCGGGCACGGTCGTGCCGAGCAGGCGCGCCGCCTCGCCGGGGTGCGGCGTGAGCACGAGCGGGCCGGCGGCCTTGGCGAGCGCGGGGACGATCCCGGCGCACAGATTGAGCGCGTCAGCGTCGAGCACGGCCGGCGCGCCGGCGGCGATCACCTCGCCGACCCAGCCGGCGGCGAGATCGCTCTGGCTGAGCCCCGGGCCGATCGCGACCGCCGCCTTGCCGTCGAGCAGCTCGCCGAGGTCGGTCTCGAGGCTGCGCGTCATCACCGAGTCGTCCGCGGTGACCTCGCCGGCGGCGGCGAGCGTGACCAGGCCGGCCCCGGCGCGCAGCGCCGCCATCGCGCACAGCCGGCCGGCGCCGCGCATGTTCGGCATGCCGCCGATCACGACGACGTGGCCGCGCCGCCCCTTGTGGTCGAGCGGCGCCGCGCGCGGCAGGACGCGCGCGACGTCGTGCGGCTCGATCACGCCGGCGCGGATCGCCTGTGCGTCGATCAGGCCGCGCGGCACGCCGATGTCGGCGACCTCGACCTCGCCGCAGCGCGCGAACCCGGGCGCGGAGACGTGCGCGACCTTGAGCGCGGCCATCGTGACGGTACGGTGCGCCGTGACGCACGCGCCGAGCGCGCGCCCGGTGTCGGCGTCGAGCCCCGACGGGATGTCGACCGCGAGGCAGCGCGACGCGTGGTTGACCAGCGCGACCACGTCGGCAAAGTGGCCGTCGATCGCGCGCGCCAGCCCGACTCCGAACAGCGCGTCGATCACCAGCGCGGCGCCGGCGATCGCGTCGCCGCACTCGCCGAGCTCCTCGGTGGTCGCGATCGCGCGGACCACGCCGCCGGCGCGCTCGAGGATCGCGAGGTGGACGCGCGCGTCGGCCGACAGCTGGTCGCGCGGCGCGGCGAGGTAGCAGGTCGCGTCGACGCCGTGATCGCGCAGCACCCGCGCGCACGCGAAGCCATCGCCGCCGTTGTTGCCCGGCCCGCACACCACCGCGACGTGGCCGGGCGCGCCGTGCAGCATCGCGCGCGCCGCGGCGGCGACCGCCCGGCCGGCGGTCTCCATCAGCGCGATCGACGGCAGGCCGACCTCCTCGATCGTCGCGCGATCGAGCGCGCGCATCTCCGCCGCGGTGACGACCGGTCGCATCGGGCGCAGCGTAGCGGTCAGCGTCGGTCATCACAATGTCATGCGACCCGAGATGGCGTGAATGCCCGATCGAGCATGAGGCTCGCTCTGCTCGTTGCGCTCGCCGGCTGTACCGCCGATCCGCCGCGTCCGCCCGCTCCCGCACCGGCGCCGCCGGAGCCGCGCAACACCGACCTCGACCGCTGGGAGTGGGAGCACACCAGCCCCAAGCTCGACCGCGCGGCGCAGCGCGCCGAGATCGACCGCCAGCAGGCCGACGACGCGCGCGAGGCGAAGCGGCGCGCCCAGCCCACACCGTACGGCGATGGTCCGACCCACCTCCAGGTGATGGTGCTCGACGACTACGTCTGGACCGAGTGCCACCCCGGCGATCACCACGCGCTCGAGGTGCTGCTCGACGGCGCGTCGCGCGGCTCGGTCGACGTCCCGTGCACCACCACGATGCAGTCGCCGCCGCGCGCGTATCAGCTGCCCGTGTTCGAGGTCGCGCACGGCATCCACCGGATCCGGGTGCGCGAGGCCGCGACCGGGGTCACCGCGGTGCGCGACTTCGTGTTCCCGGACGGCGACGGCGACACGCTGCGGGTGTGGGCGAGCGAGCGCGCGCTGCGGATCGACGACCTGTCGTCGCACGGCGAGCTCATGTTGTGAGCCGGCACGCCTTCGCGAGCATGCCGGCGAGCTGGTCGGCCCAGCCCTTGATCTGCGCCTCGTCGACGCCCTCGATCATCACGCGCACCTTGCTCTCGGTGCCGCTGTAGCGCACCAGCACGCGGCCGTCGTCGCCGAGCTGGCGCTCGACGTCCTCGATCGCGCGCTGCACGTCGGGCAGCTGGTCGAGCGGGATCTTGCGATCGACCGGCGTGTTGACCAGCACCTGCGGCGTGCGGGTCATGACCTGGGCGAGCTCCGACAGCGGCCGGCCCTCGCGCACCATGATCGCGAGCACGCGCAGCGCCG
>DATJAE010000247.1:0-8929 GCA_035516595.1 Kofleriaceae bacterium
AGCTTGTCGTCGGGGGGCGGCGGCGAGCTCGGCGGCAGCGTGCCGTGACGGATCCGCTCGGTCAGCTTCTCGGCGAGCCGATCGTCCTTGCTCGGCTCGGCCGGCACGATCGGCTTGGCAGCGGCTTCGTCGTCGGTCGCCATACCTGTGGGGTAGCACGATTGCAGACCTGGTAGAATCGCCCAATGGTGCAGCCGGCGCCCGACGAGCGTGCGGCGGCGGGGGAGCGTCCGCCGCCGGCGATCGATCCCGCCGCGCCTCAGCTCAGCGCCGATTCGGTCACCGCGATCGTCCAGGAATCGCGGCGCTACCGCGATAGCGCCGAGTCGCGCCCGGCGCCGCTGCGCATCCGCAGTCTGCGCGCCTACTGGACCACCTGGCGGGTGATCTGGAGCTACCTGTGGCTGCGGCTGCGCGCGCGCTTCCACTCCGAGGAGTGGGTCGAGCACAACCTGCGGACGGTCCACCTGCGCAACGCGCGCCGGATCGAGCGCACGATCATCGAGCTCCAGGGGCTGTTCATCAAGGTCGGCCAGCTGATCTCGATCATGACGAACTTCCTGCCCGAGGAGTTCCGCCGCGAGCTCGAAGGCCTGCAGGACGCGGTGCCGCCTCGGCGGTTCGCCGACATCGAGGAGCGCATCGTCGAGGAGCTCGGCAAGTCGCCGGATCAGGTGTTCGCGCACTTCGAGCGCCGGCCGATCGCGTCGGCCTCGATCGGCCAGGTCCACCTCGCGCGCATGCACGACGGCGCCAAGGTCGCGGTCAAGGTCCAGTACCCCGACATCGAGCAGATCGTGAAGCGCGATCTCCACACGCTGCGCCGGATCTTCCGCATCGTCGAATGGTTCATCCCGTACCAGGGGCTCGACGAGCTGTACCGCGAGGTCCGCTCGATCGTGATGGAGGAGCTCGACTACCAGGCCGAGGCCAACAACGTGCTGCGCATCGCGGCCAACTTCGAGGGCCGCACCGACGTCGCGTTCCCGCGCGTGGTCAGCGAGCTGTCGACCTCGCGCGTGCTGGTCACCCACTTCGAGAGCGGCTGCAAGATCACCGATCGCGCCGGGGTCAAGCAGCTCGGGCTCGATCGCGGCCAGCTCGCCCGCCAGGTCGTCGAGATCTACTGCCAGCAGATCTTCACCGACGGCGTCTACCATGCCGATCCGCACCCGGGGAACCTGATCGTGCGGCCGGCGGTGGACGGCGGCCCGCCGACGATCGTGTTCCTCGACTTCGGCGCAGTCGCCGAGATCCCCGCGAACGTGCGCGCCGGCATCGTCGAGCTGATCCAGGGCGCGCTGACCCGCGACACCTCGCGGATCGTCGGCGCGATGAAGACGATGGGGTTCGTCGCGCGCGGCGCGAACGAGCACATGTTCGAGCAGGTCATCGAGTACTTCCACGAGAAGTTCCAGGAGAACATCTCGCTCGACTCGCTGAACCTCAAGGACATCAAGTTCGACCCGCAGAAGAGCCTCGAGAGCGTCGCGGATCTGCGGAAGATGGACATCTCGCTGCGCGAGCTGTCGCAGAACTTCCACGTCCCGAAGGAGATCATCGTCCTCGAGCGCACGCTGCTCCTGCTGATGGGGCTGTGCACCGAGCTCGATCCGGCGCTCAACCCGATGACCGTGATCCGGCCCTACCTCGAGCGCTTCGTGCTCGGCGACGAGGGCGACTGGTCCGGCCTGCTGATGGAGACGTCGAAAGATCTCGTGATGGCGGTGACCGCGCTGCCCGCCGAGGTCCGCAAGTTCATGCGCGCCGCGCATGCCGGCGAGCTCCAGCTGCGCTTCAAGAACCTCGATGCGCCGGCCCAGCTGATGTACCGGCTCGGCCATCAGATCATCTTCGCGGGCGTCGGCATCGCCGGCGCATCGATCGCGGTCGTGCTCGAAGGGCGCGGCGACGATGCGCGCGCGGCGTGGGGATGGTGGACCGCGCGCGTCGCGGGTGTGCTGCTGGTGTGGAGCTGGTGGACGTCGCGCAATCTGCTGAGGAAGCGCTGACGCGATGGCTGTGGTTGTTCGCACTCGCCGGCTGTGATGTCGGGCGAGCCGAGGTGATGCGATGCGAGATCCCGCGGCGTCGCGTCACCGTGACAGCGCGATCGCGACGATGATCGCGGCGACCGCCGCCGCGATCCCGCCGACCAGCAGCAGGACCTTGCGCCAGTCGATCGGCGAGTGGCCGAACACCGCGGCGGCGCGCTGGCCGTGGACGATCGCGCGATACGGCGCGCCGCGATAGCGGTACGCGAGCACCCACGCCGGCAACACGACGCGATCGGTGGCCTGGCGCTCGAGCAGACAGGACACGTGGATGTTGCGCACCTTGCGTCCCGGGACGACCGCCTTGACCCGCACCTTGGCGTAGGTCTCGAGCGCGCGATGCACGTGATCGCGCGCGGCGGAGCGCTGGACGTCGAAGCCCTCGACCAGGCCATCGCCGGCGCCGTCGATCGCGGTCGCGCGCTCGAGGTCGTAGTAGGGCACGAGATCGCCGGCCTCGCGCACGCTGAGCCCGCGCGACGCCGGCACGACGATGTTGTCGAGCTCGAGCTCCAGCTCGCCGGCATGCGGCGCCCACGCCGACCGCCGCGCGCCCTCGTCGGAGTCCGCCGTCCACGCGACGATCGCCTTGGCGTTGACCACCCACGCCGCCCAGTACAGCGGGACGAGCGACTCGAGCACGGCCTCGTCGCGCAGCGTCCTGGGCGCGAACAACCCGCGCCGGCCGAGCCACACGCGGAGCGCGGCGGTCGCGCCGTCGCGATCGACCGCGAACGGCACGCGGCGCTGCGCCTGCTCGACCGGATCCTCGGGCTGCTCGACCTTCATCACGGCGCCGCAGAACCCGCAGGCCGGCGCGCCGCGATTGCCATCGAACGCGATCGCGGCGCCGCACTCGGTGCAGCGCAGCACGCTCGACGTCGCGCGCGCGGCCGGGCGCGCCGCGACCTCGACCGGCAGCGCGCACACGGCGCAGCGCAGATCGCCGTCCTCGATCGGCGACGCGCAGCGCGTGCACGCCGGCGGCTCGTCGAGCGCGCGCTCGCGCTCGCTCACCGTCCCCTCAGCAACAGCACGAGGCCGGCGATCGCGGCCGCGGCCAGCGCGATCGCGAGCACGATCCGCCACCACGCGAGCGGCACCTTGCCGGCGATCTTGCCGGTCTGGCCGTTGATCGCGACGCGCAGCGGCGGCCTGTCATCGCGGTAGCGCACCGCGAACATCCACACCGGCACGAGGATCGGCTCCATCGACTCCCACGACACCTGCGTGCGGTACGCGAGATCGCTGTAGCTGTCGCCGGGCATGTAGCCGCGCAGCCGGTCGCCGATGACGTCGAGCGCCTCGCCGCGGCTGGTCCCGGTGCAGTGGTCGAGCGGACGCGAGAACTCCTCGGCGATCCAGCCGGAGACCAGACCGGGCGCGAACCGGCGGATCTGGCGCAGATCGAACGGCTCGAGGCTGGCGAGCTCGCGGTCGGGCAGGCCGGTCGACGCGCTGACCACGACGTCGGTGACGTAGCCGACGTGGCTGCCGGCGAGCGGGCGATGCTCGGTGCGCGTGACCGTGCGGGTCTTGCGCTCCGTGCCGCCCTTGCCGTCGCTGGTCGTGTAGGTCTCCTCCTCGGTGTAGTGCTCGCCGATCTGCGCGGTGAAGCTGGTCCGCCCGACCGCCGAGTACAGGTACGCGGGCACGTAGACCCCGCGCAGGTCCTCGACCTTCGCGCGGCGCAGCGCCGAGTCCGCGAACCAGCCGCGGCTGCCCAGCCAGCGCTGGAGCGAGCGGCGCGCGAGCTCGGCGTCGCCGACGAACGTCACGACGAACCGCGGATCGGGCTGGCCTGCCGACGGCGGGCGCTCCGCCACGTTCGGGCTCGCGCAGAACGGGCAGGTCGCGGTGCGCACGCCATCGAACGCCAGCGCCGCCCCGCACTGCCCGCACGCGAACGTGGCCATCGCGAATATCCTAGCGCGAAGTGTTACAGCGCGGCGCGACAACTCGTGCGTCTACTGCGGTCATGAAGCTCGGCCCGATCGTGGCGCTCGCGGCGTGCGGTCCGCACGTCGGCGAGCTCGCGGTCCGCGCGCCGGACCACCCGGTGGTCTCGCCGTGCACCCCGAGCGCGCCGCTGCCGCCGCTCGATCCGGCGTTCGCGCCGACCGCGAGCGGCGGGGTCGCGCTGGTCTCGGCGACGGGCGACGCGCGGCTGTCGGCCGATGGCGGCGCGCTCGCGTGGTGGTCGGCCGACTCGTCGATCGTCCTCCTGGTCAACGAGCGCGACGCCGCGGCGTGGCGGGTCGCCGACGGCACGCTGATCGACCGGATCGCCTGCCCCGGCATCGCGAGCGGCGACGACGAGATCGCGATGTCGGCGGACCAGCGCTGGCTGGTCGTCGTGGTCCGCGATCGCAAGGGCAACGGCGGGCGGACGTGCGCGCTCGATCGCACGACCCACGCGATCCAGACGTTCGAGGATCCGGCGGCCGCGCTGCGCTTCCTCGGCGGCAGCCCGACGACGAGCGTCGCGGCCGCGCCGGCCCCCAGGCCGGTGCGCGAGCCCCGCCAGCCGCGCGACGCGCTCGGCGCCAACGCGTTCGCGGTGTCGCACGACGGCGCGCTGATCGCGGGCTGGTACGAGTTCCCGGTCTACCTGCTCGGCGGCGGCTCGCACGCCGGGTCGGCCGCGCCGCGCCCGAGCGCGTTCCTCGCGCTATGGGACGGCGAGACCGGCGCGCTGCGCTGGAAGATCCCGCGGACCGACGACCTGCGCTGGTGGTTCAGCCCCGGCGATCGCTATCTCGAGCAGCGCGACTCGTATCACGCCGACCTCGTGCGAGTCGCCGACGGCACGGTGATCCGGTTCGGAGGCGGCGTGCTCCCGATCGCGCCCGACGACGATCACGCGATCAGCTACGAGAGCGGGCCGACCCTGTGGTCGCTCTCGACCATGCAGCGCGTGCTCGGCGCACCGCGCGCCCGCGAGATCGTCGCGCGCAGCCGCGACGGCGCGGTGACCGCGGTGATCGAGCACGGCAAGCTCGCGATCGAGCGCGCCGGCGCGTGCTTCGCGCTCGGGGTCGAGCCGAGCCCGTTCGGCGGCGGCGATCCCGTGCTGTTCTCGGACGACGGCCGCACGCTCTACCTCGGCCACGACGGCATCGCCACGATCAGCACGTCGACCGCGTACGCCTGGGACACCACGACCGGCGCGCTCGTCCACGCCACCACGGTCGACGGCCCGGTGCGGATCCAGCCGCTGCCCGGCCGGGACGCGTTCGCGTTCCCCGCCGGCGACGGCCTGCGGCTGGTCGACGCGCGCACCGGCGCGCCGCGCGGCACGGCGCTCGCGCCGCGCTGGAGCCAGGGCCCGTTCGACGAGCACGGCACGAGCCGCCCGGTGCGCGATCGCCGCGGCGAGCACCCCGACGCGTTCCTCGAGCGCACCGTGGTGGCGCGCGACGGCCGGCGCGTCGTCGGCGCCGGCTACCTGGGCATCTCGATCTGGGATCTCGCCAACCCCGACGCGGTGATCGACCTGCCGCGGCTCCAGCCGGAAGGCTTCATCGATCCGATCGCGTGGTCCGACGACGAGCGGCTGATCGCCGCCGGCACGCGCGACGGCCGGGTCGCGCTGTGGACGCGCGACGGCCGCGCGATCGCGGTCGCGGCGCACCACGACGACTGGGTCGAGCACCTCGCGTTCTCGCGCGATGGCCGCGTGCTGGCGTCGTCGGGCAAGGACGGCGCGGTCGAGCTCACCGACACCGCGACCGGCGCGCGGATCGGCGCGGTGGCGCTCAAGGAGGACCGCCCCGAGCTGCTGTGGTGGTCCGACACGCAGCTGGTGATCGACACCGCGCGGCGGTTCCGCGTGGTGGTCAGCGTTTCCGCTCGAGCCGCACCAGCGTCGGGTCGAGCAGCGTCGCCGGCGCGTAGCTCGCGACCAGCAGGCTCATCATCAGCAGCGAGAACCACGCGACCGGCCCGAACATGAGGCCGATCATCGCGTGCATCGCGAGGCCCCAGACGAACGCGTACGGCCGCGTCCAGCGCAGCGCGAACCAGATCGGCGCGAGCGCCTCGAACACCAGGGTGATCGCCTGCATCACGGTCCACGACCAAGTGGGGAAGTAGTTCGCGGCGAACCACGACACCGGCGTCTGGTACGAGTCGTGGAGGTGCGTGAACAGCACGTACGGGTAGTGCAGCCAGTCCCCGTACGCCTTCTGGATCCCCGACGAGCAGTAGAACACCGGCAGCATGATCTGGAAGAACCGCACGCAGCCACCCGACACGTGGGTCGGTGGCCGCCACTTCGGATCGCGGCGGCGGCGCCGCCACGCGTCGATCGACCAGCGCGTGCCCGACGGCGACAGACACAGCGCGAGCGCGATCACCGGCGCGATCTTCGACACGGTGAACGCGCTCATCCGATCGGCGAGCGCGACGTAGCCGCACAGCAGGCAGAACGCGCCCGACGACCACCGGGTGAACGCGCCGGCCGCGGTCATCAGCCCCGCGATCACCAGCGCGATCGCCACCGACCACGCCAGGGCCGGCGACAGCGCGGCGAAGTGCGCCGGCTGGCGGTAGTCGTTCGCGAGGTCGGGGATGCGGAACCCGGCGGTCGACAGCCAGTCGTCGGCGTGGATGATCCGCGTCGACATGAAGCCGAGGATCGCGAGCGTGGAGAAGATCCGCACGACCTCGAGCCGCACGATCGGCTGCGGCGCGAACGCGCGCTGGATCTGGTCGTCGAGCAGCTCGCCGAGGTCCTTCACGGCGCCTCCTCGCCGCTGGTCGCGGCCTCGCCGCAGCGCCGGGCGCGCACGCTGCGCCGCGTGTTGTACAGGTACTCGCGCTGGCCGTCCGGCACCGCCATGAACGGCCGGTAGACGTAGCGCTCGACGTGCGCGCCGGGCGGCGGGATCGGCCGCGTCCACTTGTAGAGCCGGATCCCGCCGATCGCGCCGGCGACCCCGTCGTCGACCGCGGCGTGCCGGCTGTAGATGTAGTCGTCGAGCGCGTCGTCCATCGGGCGGCGCTCCACCGCCTTGCCGCGGTCGGCGTAGAAATACGCGAAGCGCTGGAACCGCGACTCCTTGTCGTCGGCCTCGATCGGGAAGTAGGGCCGCGGGTCGAGCTCGACCCACGCCTTGCCGGTGCACGACCATGCCTCGAGCCGGTACTCGAGCGCGGCGGTGTCGCGCTCGGGGAACAGCCGCGTGCACTCGCTGAAGTACGCCAGCGGCTGGAAGCGCTGCGACGGGTGGTCGAGCAGCGCCACGTAGTAGGCGAGCGCGACCCCGACCAGGGCGATGCGGAACCACCGCGGCCCCGGGCCGCGCGCGACCTCGGGTGCCGCGGGCTTCACGGCGTGGGACGGTAGCACCGCCCCGGGAGTGGCGAAACCCGGTCATTTTTTGGACACCGCATCCCCCACACGGGACGATCGCGGAACATGCTCGCGTCCGTCCACGTTGTGCTTGCGAGGCAGTCATGATCGCCATCATCGGAAACGTGATCGCGGGGGTCGGCGTGGTCTCCCTGTTCGCCGCCACGCTGCGGCTGTCCCGGCTGCGCAAGTAGTATGCTGGTCGGGTGGTCGCCACCGTCCTGCCACGCATCGCGCGGCCGCCGTCGCTCGACGAGCTGACCCAGGCCGACGTCGACGCCGTCCGGCTGATGCTGCGCGGCGACTCGGTGATCGACTGGCATCACCTCGGCTTCACCGATCATGCCGAGGTCGATCGCTTCCTGCGGCTCAACGAGTTCGATCCCGAGTCGGACGACGAGATGGCGCGCCTCGAGGAGATCCGCGCCGCCGCGGTCGACTACCTCGCGCGGGCCTATGCGATGGCGATCCCGGACGAGGTCGCCGGCGACCTCGCCGCCCGCGATCTGTTCCTGGTCGCGTCGTCGAGCGGCCCCCACCAGAAGTGGGCGTGCGTCGTGCTCAAGGTGATGCACATCATCCACCACATCAACGGCCGCCAGGCGCTGCTCAAGGTGTCGGTGTCCGACGAGATCATCTTCCGCGAGATCGAGCTCAAGGTGCTCCAGGTGGTCGAGCAGCTGCGCGCGGCCGGCGCGCCGCTGGCCGAGTTCGAGTGGAGCCGCAAGCCGCTGGACTCGCAGATCACCAAGCTGCTGGCGAAGCGCTCGACCCTCGCGGCCAACATCTACGACAAGCTGCGGTTCCGGCTGATCGTGCCGCAGCACAGCGACATCGTGCCGATGCTCGCCACCCTCACGCGCCAGCTGATCCCGTTCAACTACGTGGTCCCCGGCGAGTCGATGAACCAGCTGATCGACCTGATGGCGGAGCTGCCCAACCACGCCACGACGGGGCCGAGCGCGGCCGTGCCGAAGAACGAGTTCTCCGGCCCGGACTACCGGATCATCAACTTCGTGGCCGACCTGCCGCTCCGGCTCGAGCGGCTGATGCCGATCGGCGACGTCCCGCCGGAGCTGTCGCACGTGGTGTTCGTGCTCACCGAGTTCCAGGTCGCCGACAAGGCGACCGCGCAGCGCAACGAGTCGGGCGCGTCGAGCCACGAGGCCTACAAGCAGCGCCAGCACGACCGCGTGCGCCTGCGCCTGTTCCGCGACAAGGACGATCCGCTCGCACCCGATTAGCCGAGCCAGGAGCGGTTCGCGGCCGATCGGGTCGCACGCCCGTGTGGTCGGCCTACGTGACGACCGAGCATCGCACGTACGACCGAGGCGCCGAAACGCGACGGTCGCAGCCGACGACGCGAATGCCCTAGAACCTCGCCACACAGGAGATGATTGGTTGCGGCTGCCGAGGCGCGCCGAGCGCGAGGCGCCGCGACGCAGCGCTACCGGGCGTAACGCAAGGAGCGGCAACGAAGCGATCGGCGATGGATCGGCGGCCCCAACCGATCAGATCC
>DATJAE010000248.1:0-4612 GCA_035516595.1 Kofleriaceae bacterium
GGGTCGAGCGCGCGATCGACCAGCTCGTGCCGCGCGGCACGACCGACCTCTACGACGGCCTCGCCGCGGGCTTCAACCAGGTGCTCGCGCAGCGCGTGGCCGGCGTGAACCGGATCGTGCTGCTGTCCGACGGCGTGCCGAACACCAGCGCGCAGCTGCCCGCGCTGATCGCGCAGATCCGCACGAGCGGGCTATCGGTCACCTCGCTCGGGCTCGGCATCGACTACGACACCACGCTGATGACGCAGATCGCGCGCGACACCGGCGGCCGCTTCCACTACATCGCGGCGCCCGACGAGGTCGCGAAGGTGTTCGACGACGAGCTCGGCAAGATGTCGACCGTGATCGGCCGCAACCTGGTGGTGAGCCTCACGCCCGGCCCGGGCGTGACCGTCCACCCGATCCCCGGGCTGGTCGCGAACGGCGGCCGGCTGCAGCTCCAGGTCGGCGACCTCGCCGCGGGCGAGACCCGCGACCTGATGGTTCCGATCGCGGTCGCGGCGCGGCGCGACGGCTCGACCGCCGAGCTGATCGACGCGACGCTGCGGTTCGAGGACGTGATCGGCGGCAGCGGGATGCTCGAGCGCGAGGCCTACGTCGGCGTCCCGGTGTCGAGCGATGCGGCGACGGTCGCGGCGGGCGTCGTGCCCGAGCTCGAGGTCGCGCGCGTGCGCGCGCTCGCGGCGGCCGCGATCGTCGAGGCGATGGCGGCGGCGCGGCGCGGCGATCAGCCGGCCGCGAAGAAGCGGCTGGCCGAGGCGGCCGCCGCGGTGCGCGCCGCGATCGCCCGCTACCACGACGCCGGCCTGTCGCAGGTGCTCGACGAGCTCGACGAGGTCGGCAAGCAGCTCGCGCAGGTCCAGCTCCAGACCGCGCCGCCCGGCCAGGGCGCCGAGCCGGTGCCGCAGCCGGGCATCGCGCCGGCGGCGGTCGAGCCGGTGCTGCGCCGCGCCGAGGAGCGGGCGGGCCGCACGCTCAGCGGCGAACGCTGAGCGCGGCGAGCTCGGCCGGCGTGTCGAGGTCGAACGCGCCGTCGGGCCAGTCGATGGCCGCGCAGCCGGCGAGCAGGCCGCGCGCGCCGCGATCTCCGGCGAGCGCGTCGAGCGCGGCGAAGTCGGCGGCACCGAACACCGCCGGCACGCCGCACGTACCGGCGTAACGCGACGCCACCGCCACGCGCTCCGCGCGATGCAGCGCGAGCATGCGATCGACGTGGCGGGCGTCGAGCCGGACCTGATCGCAGGTCGCGAGCACGAGCGCGTCGGCGCCGGCGCGCTCGGCCCACGCCGCGGCGCAGCGGATCGACGACGCGATGCCCTCGCGCCAGTCCGGGTTCGCGAGCCGCGCGGCGCCGGTCGCGGCGACCACCCGCGCGATCGCGTCGCCGTGCGCGCCGAGCACGACCGCCACCGCGTCGCACGACGACGCGCCGAGCGCGCGCGCGATCGCGCACACCAGCGGCTGGCCGCGCAGCCGGACCAGCTGCCTGGGCTGGCCGAGCCGGCGCGACGCCCCGGCCGCGAGGATCGCCGCGAACGCCCGCATCAGCCCGCCGCCGAGCAGGTCGGCTCGACCCGCTCGTGGATCGGACCGACGCGATCGCGCAGGCTCGAGCCGCCGGCGCGGGTCAGCGCGGCCTGGATCTCGGCGACCATCGCGAGCGCGATCTCGGCGGGCGTCTCGGCGCCGAGCTCGAGCCCGACCGGCGCGTGCAGCCGCGGATCGTCGAGGCCGAGGCACAGCTCGCCGAGCATGCGCTCGCTGCGGCTGCGCGGGCCGAGCACGCCGATGTAGCGCGCGCGCGTGCCGACCAGCAGGCCCAGGTGCTGGCGATCGGTTTCGTAGTTGTGGCTCATCACGATCGCGACCGCGCGATCGGCCGCGTCGATCCGCGCCGCGAGATCGCCGGGCGACAGCTCGACCACCCGGTCGGCGCGCCCGAACCTGCGGCGGGTCGACATCCGCGGCCGGTTCGCGCACACCGTGACCTCCCAGCCGATCTGGCGCGCGAGCTCGACCACGGGCACCGCGTCGTGGCCGGTGCCGAGCACGAACAGCTGGGGCGGCGGCACGATCGCCTCGACGCACGCCTCGACCTCGCCCTCGCCGTAGCTGCGGTCGAGCGACGTGCCGTGCTCGATCGCCCGGCGGGCGTCCTCGATCATCGCGGCGCGCAGCGGCTCGGGGAACGCATCGCCGCCGAGCTCGCCGCTGGCGCGCAACGCGAGCCGCGCGCCGACCTCGACGCCGGGTGCGTCGCTGCGGATCACCGTGACCACCGCGGCGCGCTGCTGCGCGCGAGCGCAATCGTGCGCGAGCTCGAGCACGTCGAGCCGGCCGTCCTGGCCGGCGCGCTCGAGCAGGACCTCGACCACGCCGTCGCAGCCCAGCCCGAACGCGGCGCGCACGTCGTCGTCATCGGCGACGTCGGGCAGCCGCGCGTCGTAGCTGACGACCACCGGGTCGCCGCTCTGGGTCCGCCACCAGCCCTTGTGCGCGATGTCGCCCTCGAGGCAGCCGCCGCTGACCGAGCCGGCGATCCAGCGGAACTGGGTGAGCAACATGCGCGCGCCGGGCCGGCGGTAGGCCGAGCCGCAGACGCGTACCACGGTTGCGATCAGGTGGGGCTCGCGCTCGCGGCGCAGCCGGGCGGCGGCTTCGACGATCGATCGGTCGATCATGACGTTCGTTTCCTCACAGCAGTTTGTCGACGGTGATCGGCAGGTCGCGGATGCGCTTGCCGGTTGCGTGAAACACCGCGTTCGCGATCGCGGCGGGTGAGCGCCACGCGGTCAGCGACCGCCTCGTGGGCCGACGCGAGCCCGCCGGCGAGCCCGCCGGCGGGGCGGTGCTCGAACCGGATCGCGCCGTCGCCGTCGAGCACGGCCAGCGCGTCGTGGCCGTGGCGCCGAGGCCGCGCAGCTGGGCGCGGATCGCGGCGAGCTCGCCGGCCGGTGCGCGCTCGGCCGACCACGTGCCGGCGAACGCGAGCACGCGAGGAGTCAGCTGGGCCTCGCTCATTGCATCTTGACCTGGCGAACGCGGTTGAACGGCACGTCGTCGCCGCGCGTGCCGTCGGCGACGTACACCATCGAGCCGTCCTTGGTGACGGCGAGCCCCTCGAGGCCGTAGAGCTCCGCGCTGAGCCGGTCGTCGTCGTCGACGTAGCCGGCCGTGCCGTCGCCCGCGATCGTGTCGATCGTCGAGCCCACGATCCGCCGCACCCGGTAGTTGCCGAGATCGGTGATGTACAGGTTGTCGTTGCCGTCGATCGCGATGCCCTGCGGCTCGTCGAACATCCCGCCGGTCATCGCGCCGTCGGCGTAGCCGGCCTGACCGGTCCCGGCGAGCGTCGTGACCGTGCCGTCGAGCCCGACGACGCGCAGCCGGTTATTGCCCTGATCGACCACGACCAGCTTGCCGTCGCTGCGCTGCACGAGCCCGTAGGGCGCGGTGAACCGCGCGGCGCCGCCCACACCATCGGCGTAGCCGGGCACGCCGAACGAGCCGGCGAGCACGGTGACCGCACCGGTGCGCGGATCGAGCAGCTCGACCACGTGGTTCTCGTAGTCGCCGAGCGCGAGCCGGCCATCGGCGAGCGCGGCGATCCCGCGCGGCAGGCCGATCGCGTTGGCGAGCTCGGTCGCGACGCCCGAGTGGATGTCGATCTGCCACACCGAGCCGGTGGTCATCGGCGTGTGCGTGCCGCTGCCGTTCGAGTCGGTGGTCGCGTACAGGGTCTGGCCCGCGAACGCGAGGCCGAACGGCCGCGCGAAGCCCATCTGCGCGACCAGCGTCGAGGTCGTGCCGTCGGGCGCGACCACGCGGATCTTGCCGTTCTGCCAGTCGGCGACATAGACGTTGCCATCCGGGCCGACCGCGACGTTCGTCGGATTGTTGAACCGCGCGACGTCGCGATCGCCGTCGACGAAGCCCGGGTCGCCGGCGCCGGCGAGCGTGCTGACGCCGTTGGTGAACGGCGGCGCGGGGCCGTCGTCCCCCGAGCCGGAGGAGCTGCCGGTGCATGCGACCAGCGAGACCGAGAGCAAGGTGAGGGCGAGGTGGCTGCGCGACATGGTGCGACCAGCAGCAAGACCCTTGCCTAGGACACGCTCGCGCTGCCGCGGACATGCGGCGCGCGCCGGCGTGCGCGCGCGCTCAGCGCACGGCGCGGTGCGCACCGGGATGGTCCACGAGATCGTGCGGGATCTCTTCGAGCATCACGTTCGCGCGGTGGAGCACGCCGCCCAGCGCGCGCAGCTCGGCGAGCATGTCGGCGCTCGCGAGCACGATCACGTGCTCGCACGCGCTGTCGCGCACGATGCGCTCGAGCTCGGCGACGACGAACCGCGTGAACTGCGGCGCGCGCGTCGGGTTGGACAGGTCGGCGATCTCGCATAGCTCGTCTTGCGGGCTCGCGACGTCGCTGCGGTACGCGTAGACGCGCGCGCGCGAGCGATCGATCACGGCGATGCAGGCTCTGGTCATGACCGCCCCCCGGTGCGCATGCGCGGTGCGAGCTGCGGCGCCGGCGCCGGTGCGCCGTGCAGCGTCACGCCGGCCGCGGCGATGAGGTCGAGACAGCGCAGCAGCACGCGATCGCGCAGCGCCT
>DATJAE010000249.1:0-9615 GCA_035516595.1 Kofleriaceae bacterium
CGCGCAGCCGGTGCAGCGCGGCCCAGGTCGCGTCGTCGACGCGGCCGTCGTGCGCGAGCGTGCCGTCGAAGTCCGCGGCGAGCGCGCGATAGCGCATCACGCGGCCGCGCGCAGGACCGCCACGATCGCGTCGGGCGGCGCGTTGTCGCCCGGGCCGTGCGACACGTGGTGATAGAGCACGCGACCATCGCGCGCGACGACCAGCACGCCGCCCTGCTGGGTCTGATCGCCCTGCGTCCTGCCCTGGCGGAAGCCGCGCCCGAGCGCGCGCGCGGTGCGCAGCGCGGCCCCGACGCTCAGCATCGTGCCGAGCCCGCGCTCGAGCTCGGCGGCGCGATAGGCCGCGAGCGATGGATCGGTGTAGACCGCGCCGGCAAACCCGGTGGTCTCGCGAAAGCCTTCGATGAACATCGGCGCGCCGTTGCCGATCACGTACAGCTCCGCGCCGGCGGCGTGGATCGCGTCGATCGCGCGGTGCAACTGCACCACGTGCTCGCGGCAGTGCAGTCAACCGAAGTGGCGAACGAACGCGACCACCGCGGTGCGCTCGCGCCACAGCGAGCCGAGCGCGACCTCGCGGCCCTGGGAGTCGAGCACGTTCAGCGTGGCGAGCGCGTCGGAACGCATCATGACGTTTGTAGCCTCACGGCATCGGGTGCGCGCGGAAAAAGCTCATGACCTGCTCGCCCCACACGAACGCGTCGGGCAGCTGGCACGGGATCGCGTACTGCGGCGCGTACGGATCCATCGTGCTGCCCGGGATGCAATGCCCCATCGCCGAACCCCACGGCCCGTCGGCCACCGTGTGATACGCGTGATCGTAGGTCTCGATGACGCCGCTGCCCATCCACTGGTCGTGGGTGTAGTCCGGGTCCTGGTCGAGCACGGTCGGCCCGGTCGCCGCGTACTGCGCGATCGCCGCGTCGCGGATCGACATCATCGACGGGTAGCCGACCGCGGCGTCGGTGCGGCCCATGAGGAACAGGATCGGCAGCGGCCGCGACGGCGCGCGCCCGCCGGCGAAGCACGTGGTCTCGTCGAAGTTCGTGCCGTCGCCCGCGCCGCCCGGCGCCGCCGACGCGTAGAGGTCGGCGTGATCGCACAGCAGGCGCCAGGTCACGAACCCGCCGCGCGAGAACCCGGTGACGTGCACCTTCTTCGGATCGACGCGATACACGCTCGCGAGCTGCTGCGTGATGTCGACCAGCATCGCATCGTTGGCCGACGACCAGGTGGAGCCCGGCCCGCCCGGCCACGGCGGCCCGGTCGGCGCGGCGACGACGTAGCCGTACTGCTCGCCGAGCGCGCGCAGGTTGGTGTGCGCGTCCATCAGCAGGCCCGTCCCGGTGTCGCCGTGCAGCTCGAGGATCAGGCCGCAGCCCGGCGCCTCGCACGCCGCCGGGATCCGCACGTCGACCTGCAGGCCGTCGCAGCTGTACGTGTGATCGCCCGCGCTGGTGTCGGTGATGCAGCCTGCCGCGACCGGCGGCGAGGCGTCGATCGCATCGACCGAACGCGCGTCGCCGCCGCCCGCCGGATGGCTCGCGCCGCACGCCACGAGCATCGCGAGCACGACCAGCCGCACGCCTCCAGGTTACGCCTCCGAGCGCCGGCCGGGGCTCCAATCGACGATCCGCTCGGTGCGGGTCTCGAGGAACCGCGCGAGCCGGTGGTAATCGCTGCCCGAGCGGATGTAGCGCACCGCGGTCTTCATCGACTGCTGGTTGACAAGCTCCTTGAACGGCACGTAGGCGAGGTCGAGCTGGCCGACCACGCTCACCAGGTGGCCGTCGAGGTTCTCCTCGACCAGCGCGCGATACGCGCCGATCCCGAGCTGGCTGCCGAGCATGACGTCGAACGCGTGCGGCGGCGCGCAGCGCGACTCGTAGCCGAGCTGCAGCCCGGTCAGCTTCTTCTTGCGCCCGGTGCGCTGCTCGTAGCGCTTGGCCGCGCGCAGCGCGATCAGCTTGCCGAAGTCGAGCCGGCCGAGCGACAGGTGACCGTGCTCGTCGCGCGGCAGGTTGTCGATCTGCTCGGGCGGCAGCATCTCGGCCAGGCCCTCGGCCAGCACGACCGTGCCGTAGTGCTTGCCGCGCTTCTCGCGCGCGATGATCAGATCGACGATGCGATCGACCAGCGCGTCGAGCGACAGCCGCGGCACGCCGTCGACCGGCACGGTGAGTGAATCCGCGACGTCCTCGACCGCGAGCACGAGGTTGGCCTCGCCGGCGATCGCCACGCCGTACGACAGCCAGCCCGCCTTGCGGCCCATGGTCTCGACCACGAAGTAGCTCGAGGTCGCGATCGCGTCGGCGCGCAGGTTCTGCAGCTCCTTGGCCATGACGTCGACCGCGGTGAAGAAGCCGAACGTGAAGTCGATGCCGAAGTAGTCGTTGTCGATCGTCTTGGGCAGGTGGACGACCTGGACCCGGCGCGCCTCGGCGGGCAGCCGCTTCTGGTACTCGTGCAGGAAGTTGGCGGTCTTCAGCGTGTCGTCGCCGCCGATCGAGATCAGCGCGTCGATCTCGAGATCGACCAGCGCGTTGTAGACGTTGCGCAGCCGCTCGGTCTTCTTCGGATCGGCGAGGTCCTCCGGCTTGTCGATGCCCTTGCCCGGGTTGGTGCGCGCCGTGCCGATCACGATGCCGCGCGAGTTGCGCAGCCCGCCGAGATCCTTCTCGACGAAGATCCGGTAGTGCTCGTCGGGCAGGAGCCGGCGCGTCACCGGGTGGTAGTCCTGCAGGTTCGAGTAACCGTGGAAGAAGCCGATGACCTGGCGGCCATCCTCGATGAAGGAGATCGCGGCCGAGGAGATCACCGCGTTCGCGGCCGGTGCGGGCCCGCCCGAGAACACGATGCCGACGCGCTTGATATGGTCGCCTTTGCGGTTCATCGCTGCGGGCGCAGCCTACAACGTTATTGCCCGGCGACGTAGATCCACCACTGCGAGACGACGATGCCGTTGGAGGTCACGAAGATGGCGATCTCGCCGCCGCGCGTCCCGGTGCCGGCGACCGTCCGCGTGACCGTCAGGTGCAGCTTGTCGCCGTTGCGGCCATCGGTGCGGTCCCAGCCGAACGAGAAGCTCGGCTGGGCGCCGCTGTAGATCGCCGCGTCCTGGGCCGACACCGCGAAGAATCCGCTCGGCGCGTCGCTGAACAGATCCACCTCGAGCGTGACCGGCGTGCCCGTGTTCACGGTGATGCCCTCGGTCACGAGCTGGCTGCCGTCGCGCATCGTGATCGTGAGGTCGGACAGCACCGGCGAGGCCGCGAGGTAGGGCGTGTCGAGCACCGGCACGCACGGGTCGTGGCCGGCGGCGGCCGATCGGTTCGACCACACGCGCTGCACGTACGAGCCGCCGACCAGCGGCTGGAACGCGGCGCGAACGAACTCGCACATGTCGCCGATCTCGGCGCCCGGCGTGCGCCCCCACGCGAAGTGCTCGGGATCGATCCGAACGTACGCGGGCGCGCTGAACGGATGGGGATCGGTCGTCGCCTCGATCAGCTCGTGGCTGGTCGCGAACGTGACCACGTCGAGCGGCCCGGGGAACTGCGGTGCGGTGCAGCGCGGGAGCAGTGCGTAGACCATGCCGTTGCCCGGCGGCGGCGGCGCGCTCGCACTCGCCGGCGCGATCTCGGAGTGATAGCCGTAGAACGCGCTGCAGCTGGCCGACGACGTGCCGTCGGTGAGCGTCACGCCTTCGGGCAGGAACACCGCGTAGATCGTGCCCGGGTCGGGATCCGGGAACATCGCGCCGAGCATGGCCTCGAGCGCGTCGTCGGTGGTCGGCGGCGCGGCCGTCGTCACCACGCTCGGCGCGATCCCGATCGAGTCGATGCCGTACTCGCCGGTCGCGATCGTCCAGTACGCCGAGCTCGCGAGCTCGCGCAGGAACACCTCGAGCTGCGCCTGCGCGCCGGAGTCGCCGGCGAAGAAGATCGGCACCACCGTCGGCGTCGCGAGCACCGGCCCGCCGCCCGACACGACCTGCGGCACGTCGCCGTGCATGGCCTCGACGAACGCGGCGTCGGGCGTCGCATCGCTCGCGGCATCGGGGTTCGAGCCATGGCCCCCGCCGCAGGCGGCGACCGCGAGCACGCACGACCAGCAGATCCTCATCGCGAACGGGACTATAACTACGCATGCTCGCGCACCGGGTGATCTGGCTGGCCGTCGCGTTTTGCCTCGCCGCGGCGTGCAACTCCGAGCCGACCCAGCCGACCAAGCCGGCCGCCGGCGCGGGTGGCGCCTTGCCCGACGACGATCCCTACGCCGCTGCGCGGATCAAGATGGTCGACGACACGATCGCGGCGCGCGGGATCGCCGATCGCCGGCTGCTCGAGGTGATGCGGTTCGTGCCGCGCCACGAGTTCGTGCCGCCCGAGATCCGGTCGCGCGCGTACGACGACGCGCCGCTGCCGATCGGCTTCGGCCTCACGATCAGCCAGCCCTACATCGTCGCGACCATGACCGACGCGGCGAGGATCCACCGCGGCGATCACGTGCTCGAGATCGGCACCGGCAGCGGCTACCAGGCCGCGGTGCTCGCCGAGCTCGGCGCGAAGGTGACGACGCTCGAGATCAACCACGGCCTGGCCGAGCGAACCCGCCAGGTGCTCGCCAAGCTCGGCCTGCGCGACGTCGACCTCCACGAGGCCGACGGCTACTTCGGCTGGAAGGGCGGTGCGCCGTACGACGCGATCCTCGTGACCTGCGCCGCGCGCAACGTGCCGCAGCCGCTGATCGAGCAGCTCAAGATCGGGGGCCGGCTGGTCATGCCGATCGGCGAGGACGACCAGGAGCTCGACGTGTTCACGCGCACCCCGGACGACCTCGACGTGCGCTCGCTGTTCCCGGTGCGATTCGGGCCGATGATCGGCGAGGCGCAGAAGACCGAATGAAGCGCGCGCTCGTGCTCGCCGTGGCGCTCGCCTGCCGCTCGGACCCGCCGGCGCGCCAGGTCGCGCAGCCACCGCCGCCGCGCGACGCGGCCGATCCCTACGCCGCCGCCCGCGACAAGCTGGTCGACGACACCATGGTCAAGCGCGACATCACCGATCCGCGCGTGATCGCCGCGATGCGCCGGGTGCCGCGCCAGGAGTTCGTGCCCGACGACCAGCGCGCGCACGCGTACGAGGACCATCCGCTCGCGATCGGCAACGGCCAGACGATCAGCCAGCCGCACATCGTCGCGGCGATGACCCAGGCCGCGCACGTCCAGCCCGGCGCGCGCGTGCTCGAGATCGGCACCGGCAGCGGCTACCAGACCGCCGTGCTGTGCGAGCTCGGCGCCGACGTCTACTCGATCGAGATCGTCGAGCCGCTCGCGCGCAAGAGCCAGGCGCTGCTCGCGCGGCTCGGCTACAAGGCGCACACGCGGATCGGCGACGGCTACCGCGGCTGGCCCGAGGCCGCGCCGTTCGGCGCGATCATCGTGACCGCCGCGCCCGCCGCGGTGCCGCAGCCGCTGGTCGACCAGCTCGCGGTCGGCGGCCGGCTGGTGATCCCGGTCGGCACCGACGACCAGCAGCTGCGCGTGATCACGCGCGGCCCGACCGGCGCGACCAGCGAGACCCTGATGCCGGTCCGGTTCGTGCCGATGACCGGCGAGGCGGTCAGCGGAGCCGCGCGATCAGGATCAGCGTCGCGATGAGGTACCCGGCGGGGCCGCGAGCCGTGCGACCGCGGCGTCGGTCATCCCGGCACGAGCTGGCGGAGCTGCCACGCCTGGAGCTGGAGGCGGTGCAGCGCGGCGCGGGTGCGGCTGCGCATCGAGCCGCCGACCATGCACGCCGTGATGATCAGCGCGCACGCGTACAGCGCCGAGACCAGCACGGTCGGCCCCTCGCGCGTGCCGACCACCGCGGCGTGGAACACGATGCCCTGGTCGGTGACCGAAAGCGTGCGCGAGATCAGATCGAGGCGCTCGGCGACGAGCGGCAGCAGCACGGCGCCGCACATCAGCGCGCCGGTCGCGACCGCCGAGCCGAGCCACGAGAACCGCGGGGTCTGCAGCATCGCCATCGCGAGCGCCGCCGCGATGCCGGGCGCGATCAGGGTGGGCGAGAACAGCCGCGCGACGACGATCATCACGATCGTGTTCGCGACCGCGATCATGCCCGGCCGCGGCACGCGCGCGCGCACCGCGTACTCGGCGATCACCGCGTCGCACGCGAGCACGCCCGCGAGCACCGCGAGCGCGAGCGCGCTGCCGGGCGGCGCGATCCACACGACCAGCGGCAAGAAGATGATCGCGCCGAACACCGCCCACGTGCCGGCGCGCGCGATCGACTTCGCGGCGCGCAGGTCGTCGGCGGCGATCGCGTCGATCACCTCGCGCGGAGTCTCGCGCGGTGGCTCGAGCATCAGCCGGCCGACCAGCTCGGCGGCGCCAGCGAGCTGCGGATCGAGCGCGAGCGCCGCAGCGGACTCGCGCATCGCCTGGGCGCGCGCGTCGTGGCCCTCGGCGGCGAAGCTGGCGCGAGCGCGCTCGAGGTGGCCGCGCGCCAGCTCGCGGCGCAGCGCGAGATCGCGATCGCCGTCGAGGTAGCGCTGGATGCGCTCGCCGAGCTCGCGCGCGGTCGCGATCCGCGCCGCGCGCTCGAGCGCGGTCGCGTGCACGCACAGCTCGTCGAGCTCGGGCGGGATGCCGCGATCGGGCGCGCGCTGCGACGGCCGGGCGTCGAGCCCGCCGAGCGCGCTCTGCAGGCCCTCCCAGCGGCCGCGCGGGTGCAGCGGTTCGCCGGCGAGGATCTCGAACAGCAGGCAGCCGAGCGTGTAGATGTCGGCGCGGCCGTCGATGTCGGGCGCGCCGCGCACCTGCTCGGGCGCCATGTAGCCGGGCGTACCGATCGCGGTGCCGGCGGCCGTCGCGTGCTCGCCGCTGCCGCTGTCGACGTCGGCGAACTCGCCGTCGTCCTCACCGATCACCTTGGCGACGCCCCAGTCGAGGATGTAGACCTCGCCGAAATCGCCGAGCATGATGTTGTCGGGCTTGAGATCGCGGTGGACCACGCCCTTCTTGTGCGCGAGCTCGATCGCGAGGCAGACGTCGGCGAGCGCGCGCAGCACGCGCTGCTGCGAGTAGCTGGCGCGATCGCCGGCGAGCAGCTTGGCGAGCGACGTCCCGGTCACCCGCTTCATCACGAAGTACGGCAGGCGATCGCTGTCGCGCCCGATCTCGTGCACCGGCACGATCGACGGGTGCTCGAGCCGGCCCTGCACCGAGGCCTCGCGCAGGAAGCGCTGGATCGCGCGCTCGCTCGGGTTGGCGGCGCGCATCCGCTTGATCGCGACCTCGCGGCCGACCTGCTCGTCGCGCGCGAGCATGACCTCGCCCATCCCGCCCTTACCGATCATGCGCAGCACGCGGTACCGGCCCGCGACCAGCAGGTCGGCTGCCAGGTCGGGCCGATCCTGCTTGATCGGCTCCTCGCCGCTTTCGGCGACCTTGATCGTGCGCTCGCCCTCGGAGGTCATACTCCGGACGATACTCGCTCGGACCTGTAATCGCCGTTGCGGATCCGCCAGGTGTGGACCTAGCGCACCCTTGCGACCGACACGCAACGATGTGCAACCGTGGGTCAGCTGGGAGCCACAGCTTGACAGAGACCACGAGCGAGGACAGCGAGACTCGCGAGCAAGCGATCACGGTCGGGCGGTACATGCTGCACCGCCAGATCGCGCGCGGCGGCATGGCCTCGATCCATATCGCGCATCTGTTAGGTGATGTGGGGTTCACGCGGATCGTGGCGGCCAAGCGGCTGCGCCCCGAGCTCGCGGAGAACGAGGAGTTCGTCAAGATGTTCCTCGACGAGGCGCGGGTGGCCTCCAAGGTCCACCACCGCAACGTCGTGCCGGTGCTCGACGTGGTGTCGCTCAACCACGAGGTCGTGCTGGTCCAGGACTACGTGCACGGCGCGCCGCTGTCGATGCTGCTGCGCGAGTCGCACGATGCCAGCATGCCGGTGCCGGTGCCGGTCGCGGCATCGATCGCGTGCCAGGTGCTCGCCGGCCTGCACGCCGCGCACGAGACGGTCGACGAGATCGGCACGCCGCTGCAGATCGTGCATCGCGACGTGTCGCCGCAGAACATCATGATCGCGGTCGACGGCACGGCGCGCTTGCTCGACTTCGGCGTGGCCAAGGCGGTCGCCGCCGCGCACGTCACGCGCAAGGGCACGTTCAAGGGCAAGCTGTCGTACGCCGCGCCCGAGCAGCTGCGCGGCGGCGCGACCCGCCAGAGCGACGTCTACGCGCTCTCGGTCGTGCTGTGGGAGCTGATCGTCGGCCAGCGCCTGCACAGGAACGCCAAGACCGACGACGAACTGATCACCGAGATCATGACGAAGACGCCGCCGGCGGTCACGCTCGCGCTGCGCAACGAGCGCGGGCTGTCGGGCAAGTACCGCTGGCAGCAGATCGAGGCGCTCGAGCCGATCGTGCGGCGCGGCCTGGCGCGCGACCTGGCGGATCGCTGGGCGACCGCGGCCGAGATGGAGGAGGCGATCACCGCCGCGGTGCCGCTGGCGTCGTCGACCGACGTCGCGCAGTGGATGAAGCAGCTGGTCCAGCCGTTCCTCGACAGCCGCGAGCGCGTGATCGCGGCCGAGGAGGCGCGCTGGCGCTCGAGCCAGCGCCCGCCGTCGAACCAGGACGCGATCCCGCTGATCGGTCCGTCGCACGCGACCGAGCCGGTGCCCGCGCCGATCGAGCCCGGCAAGTCGCTCAAGGTGCGCACGTTGATCGCGATCCGGGCGCGGCCGCGCACGATCCTCTACACCGCGGGCGCGCTGGTGGTCGCGGCGTGCATGGCGATCGTGCTCTCGGTGCGCGCCGGCGACACGGCACGGCCCGACGAGCCGCCGGTCGTGAGGCCGGTGCAGCCGCTGCCGGCGGCCGCGCTCGCGCCGGCCGCGCTCGCGCCGATCGCGCCGGAGCCCGACTGCGTCACCGAGCCGGCCAGGCCCGCGCCGCCGCCCCGGCCGGCGCCGCGCCCGCATCGCGTCGTGCGCCCGCCGGTCCGTCGCGCGAGACCGCGGACCGACTGCAACCCGCCCTACTACTTCCAAGGCCAGAAGAAGATCTTCAAGCCGGCCTGTCTGTAGACTGCTGCGGTGGACGACGAGACGGGCACGCGACGCTGGCGGCGGATCTCGCAAGCCGACGACGATCCGGTGCAGCTGCTGCGCGCCGCGATCCTCGCGGTGCGCGCCGCGCCGGGCGATGCCGAGCAGCGCCGCCGGCTCCACGCGCGCGCGACCGCGGCGCCCGAGCAAGCCGCGCTGCTGATCGCCGACGAGGCGCGCGCCGCCGATCGCGACGAGGTTGCCGCGGCGTTCTACGAGGAGCTCGCCGACCTGCACGAGGATCTCGACCAGCCGCTCGAGACGATCGCGGCGATGGAGCAGCTGGTCGCGCTCGCGCCCGGCGAGGTCGATCACCGCGATCGGCTGGCGCGGCTCTATCACCGCGCCGGCGCATGGGCGAAGGCCGCCGAGGCGTTCGAGCAGGTCGCCGAGCTCGCGCGCGACGACCGCGCGCGCGCCGCGCTGCGCGCCGCCGGACGGCTGTATCGCGACAACGGCCGGCTCGAGCGAGCGGTCGCCG
>DATJAE010000250.1:0-14951 GCA_035516595.1 Kofleriaceae bacterium
CAAGGCCAGCGCCCAGGACGTGATCAACCGGCTGCGCCCGAAGGTGTCGCAGATCGAGGGCATCACGCTCGGGATGCAGGCGGTGCAGGACGTGCGGATCGGCGGCCGGCTGTCGCGCGCGCAGTACCAGTACACGCTCGAGGACGCGAACCTGCCCGAGCTCGATCAGTGGGCGCCGAAGATCACCGCGGCGCTGCGCAAGCTGCCCGAGATCCGCGACGTGTTCTCGGACCAGCAGACCAACGGGTTGCAGCTCGACGTCACGGTCGATCGCGACACCGCGGCGCGGCTCGGCATCACCGAGGCGACGATCGACAACACGCTGTACGACGCGTTCGGCCAGCGCCAGATCGCGGTGTTCTATACCGAGGTCAACCAGTACCGCGTCGTGCTCGAGGCCGATCCGTCGATCGGCACCGACCCGAGCGCGCTCGACAAGATCTACGTGTCGTCGGCGAGCGGCGCCCAGGTCCCGCTATCGTCGCTGGTCCACGTCAGCGAGTCGACCGTCGCGCTGTCGATCGGCCACCAGGGCCAGTTCCCGGCGACCACGATCTCGTTCAACCTCGCGAGCGGGGTCTCGCTCGGCACCGCGGTCGCGGCGATCGACAAGGCCACCGCCGGGATCGGCATGCCGGCCAGCATCCACGGCTCGTTCGCCGGCACCGCGCAGGCGTTCGAGACCTCGAAGAAGGGCGAGTGGAAGCTGCTCGTGCTCGCGGTGCTGGTCGTCTACATCGTGCTCGGCATGCTGTACGAGAGCTACGTCCATCCGATCACGATCCTGTCGACGTTGCCGTCGGCGGGGCTCGGCGCGCTGCTCGCGCTGATGCTGTTCGGCAGCGACCTGAATCTGATCTCGCTGATCGGCATCATCCTGCTGATCGGCATCGTCAAGAAGAACGCGATCCTCATGATCGACTTCGCGCTCGAGCAGGAGCACCACGGCCAGCCGCCGCTCGAGGCGATCTACGAGGCCGCGAAGCTGCGGTTCCGGCCGATCCTGATGACCACGCTCGCCGCGTTCTTCGGCGCGCTGCCGCTCGCGCTCGGCACCGGCACGGGCAGCGAGCTGCGCCGGCCGCTCGGCATCGCGATCGTCGGCGGGCTCGTCGTCTCGCAGATGCTCACGCTGTTCACGACGCCGGTCGTGTATCTCGCGCTCCATCGCTTCACCCGCAAGCGGACAAGAAACTCTTAACGCATCACAGATGCAACTGCGCTCATGCTGCACCTCCATGGAGGTCCGCATGTCCGTCAAGCAATCGTGCGCGCTGGCCGTCGCCGTCGCGCTCTCCGGGTGTGTCGCCGCCGTCGGCGGCAACGAGCGCGCGCTGTTCTACAGCGCAGGCGGCGGCATGCAGAAGAGCGCGGTCGGGCCGGGCTGGTACTGGCACCTGCCGTGGAACCACTACGAGATCTACGACATCCGGTGGAAGGAACATCACGAGCAGATCCACATGCACACCAGGGACGGCCTGCACCTCGACGTCGAGATCGCGGTGGTGTGCCGGCCGACGCCCGACGAGCTGTTCGATCTCCACACCACGGTCGGCCCCGACTTCTACAACCAGCTCGTCCGCCCGGCGCTGTTCGCGGCGTCGCGCGATGGCGGCGGTCAGTTCAACCACCTCGATGTCGCGACCCGCACGCACGAGGTCGAGCTCGCGATCAAGGCGGCGATCCAGGAGCACCTCAAGGGTCAGCACATCGACGTCGCCGAGATCGCGGTGCAGCACTTCGATCTGCCGCCCGAGGTCGAGGCCGCGGCGAACCGCACCGCGGCCTCGGCCCAGCTGATCGCGGCCAAGAAGGTCGACCTCGAGCTCGCGCAGAAGGACGCCGACATCATCAAGGAGCAGCGGCGCGGCGCGATCGAGGCCGAGGGGCTCGAGCGCCAGCTGCGCGCCGAGCAGGAGCTCGCCGCCGCCGAGCAGCAGCTCAAGATCGAGGAGGCCAAGCGCAAGTCGCAGCTCGAGAAGGAGCAGACCGACGCCGAGATCCTGACCACGCAGGCCGAGGCCGAGGCCAAGGCGGTGAAGATCCGCGCCGAGGCCGAGGACAAGCGCATCCTCGCCGAGTCGGCCCACCTGACGCCGAACTACGTGCGGCTGGCGGCGGTGAAGACGCTCGCCGACGCGCTGGCGCAGGCCAAGATGGTGATCGTCCCGGTCGGAACCAACGGATTGCCCTCGTTCTTCGGACCGTTTCTCAATCCGCTCAGCGGAGCACTCGACACGGGCAAGTAGCCACTCTATAAAGCCGGGTCATGAAGCTCATCCGGGTGCTCAGCCTCCTGTTCGTGGTGTCGGCGGCCAGCGTCGCCTTCGCCGACACGCCGCCGGCCAAGTCGGCGCCGCCTCCCGCCGCGGGCAGCGGTGGCACCGTGTCGGATGCCGACGCGAAGAAGTTCCTCGTGTTCTGGGACAAGCTGGTCGACCTGATCATCGCCGACAAGGACAGCTGCCCCAAGATGGCCAACGACATCAACGCGCTGATCGACGCGAACAAGGACCTGATGGACCTGGCCAAGAAGGCGGCCGCCGCGGGCAAGAAGCTGCCGCCCGACGCCGAGAAGCACATCCAGGACACCGTCGGCAAGCTCGTCCCCGCGATGCAGAAGTGCCAGGCCGACAAGGGCGTTCAGGCCGCGTTCGGCCGCCTGAACATGAAGTAGCACTACTTCGTCAGCAGCTTGAACGCGTGCGCCCAGTCGTTCCGCAGGAACCCCGGGATGCACCACAGCTGGCACAGCGCCTCGATCGGGCGGGCGGCCTCGACGCCGCCCATGTCGCAGCTCTCCCAGCCGAAGCTCGCGAGGATCTCGGTGGTCTGCTGCTTGGCGCCCGCGTGGTTGCCGCAGATGAACATGGTCGGCGTCGATGCGAACTGCGGGTCGACCATGAACGCGCTGCCCACCGAGTTGAACGCCTTGACCAGATGGGCGTCGGGCGCCTTGCGCTGCAGCCGCTCCATCAGCGACTCGTTCGCGCCCGTGAAATAGACGATCACGCCGTTCTGCGGCGGCGCGTCGGCGATCGGGTTGGTCGTGTCGATCACGGTCTTGCCCGCCAGGTTCGCCACGCCGGCCTGGTCGAGCGCGGCCTCGGCGGCGAGCCCCTTGACCGCGAGCACGACCAACTCGCCCCACGCGGCCGCCTCCGCGAACGTGCCGACCGCCGCCTGGCCCTTGGCGGCGGCCTTCCACGCCGCGAGCTTCTGCGGCTCGCGCGACGCCCGCATCGCGGCGTGGCCGTGCTTGAGGAACCCGCTGGCGAGCGCTTCGCCGACGACACCGGAACCGAGGATCGCGACCTTCATGCGTTGGACCTTACCATCCGATCGAGCCACTGAAGCGATGCGTGCCACGCCGCCTCCGCGGTCTTCGGATCGTAGGAGGCGCGATCGTGGGTGTGGAAGCCGTGCTGGGCGCCCGGCCACACCTCGATCCGGTGCTGCGCGCCCGAATGGCCGAGCGCCTGGCGCACCGCCTCGACGTCCTCGGGCGGGATGCCCTGATCGGCGCCGCCGAAGTTGACCAGCGTGGCGGCGCGCAGCTTGGGCAGGCGATCGAGGATCGGCGACAGCGCGAGGTTCGGCCGCTTGCGCACGACCAGGCCGGGATAGAACGCCACGACCGCCGCGATCGCGGTGGTGAGCCCGGCGATCATCGCGGCGTAGCCGCCGAGGCAGAACCCGACGGCGGCGAGCCGCCGCGGATCCACCTCGCCGTGCGCGCGCAGCGCCGCGACCGACGCGTCGATATCATCCTCGAGCCCGTCGTCGGTGAGCGCCGCCATCTGTTCCAGCACGCGCTGCATGTCGCCGTCGTAGGGCAGCTCGACATGCGTGCCCTTGCGATGGAACAGCTCGGGCGCGAGCGCGACGTAGCCGACGTCGGCGAGGCGATCGCACACGCTGCGCATGTAGCTGTTGATGCCGAACGCCTCCTGCAGCACGACGATCCCGGGATACGGGCCCCCGCCGTCGGGCTCGGCGAGGTACGCGTGCATCGGGCCGTCTTCGGTCTCGACCGTGGTCCACTTGCTTGCCATGGGCCGACCATAGCTCCGATCGCTGTACAAACGCTGCACACGAGTGGGCCTCGTTACAGCTGTGATTCTCGACGGTGATTTCGTGATCGGTCGGCTCGCGATTGCGGTACGAAGGCGGGCATGAAGCGGACCACCCTCGCGCTCGTGCTCGCGCTCGCCGCCTGTGGCGGCGGCGGCAGCAATAACAATGGCAACCCGATGACCGATGCCCACGGCTCGGGAGACGGCAAGGTCGGCGACGGCAAGACCATGGGCAGCGACGGCTCCGAGGGCGGCCAGCTCACGATCTTCACGATCGTGCTCGAGAACCACGACTACAACGAGATCGTCGGCTCGTCGAACGCGCCGTACGTCAACTCGCTGATCGCGATGGGCGGGCTGGCGACCAATTACCTGGACAGCAAGACCCATCCGTCGCTGCCGAACTACCTGTTCCTCGTGAGCGGCGCGACCCAGTACCCGGGGGTGGTCGACGTCAACCCGACCACGCCGCCGTACTTCCCGGCCGACAAGCCGAACCTCGGCACCCAGCTCGAGGCCGCCGGCGTCAAGTGGCGCTCGTACCAGGAGAGCATGCCGAGCGCGTGCGATCTGTCTGCGTCGGGCGAGTACGCGCCCAAGCACGACGGCTTCCTGTACTTCAAGGACCAGCAGTCCGGCGCCAACAACCTGTGCGCCGACACCAACGTCGACTACGCGTCGAACTTCGCGACCGACCTCGCGACCAACACCTACCGCTACATGTGGATCACGCCGAATCTCATGGATGACGGCCACGACCCGTCGTCGACCCCGCAGGACATCATCACCGCGCTCACCGACTCCGACACCTGGCTCTCGACCGAGGTCCCGAAGATCCTCGCGAGCGACGCCTACAAGCAGGGCGGGGTGCTGTTCATCACCTGGGACGAGGCCGAGGGCCGCAACGGCGACAGCGCCGACCAGGTGCCGATGATCATCCTGTCGCCGAAGCTGAAGTCGGCCGGCCTCAAGGTCTCGACCGCGTACAACCACGCGAGCTACCTCGCGACGGTGGAGGATCTGCTCGGCCTGCCGCGGCTCGCGACCGTGACGTCGACCCCGAGCATGCAGGGCGACTTCCTGCAGTAGCGGGAACCGCGCGGCCGGGGCGGTGTCCATCCGGCATGCGCGCGCTCGCCCTGGCGATCCTGCTGGTGCCCGGCGCCGCGTCCGCCGACGACGTGCTCGCCGCGCCGCGCTCGCTCGCGGTCCGGCTCGACGGCACGGCCGCGGTGATCGATGTCCGCGTCGCGGTCAGCGGCCCGCCGAGCTTCAACTCCGAGGCCGCCGAGTTCGTGGTCCCGCCGCACGCGGTGATCACCGCCACCACCGCGACGGTCGGCGGCGTGCGCCACAAGCTCGCGCTCACGCCGGCCGACAGCGCCGCGGATCAGTTCCAGAAGCTCGCCGCGATCGAGGCCGGCAACCACCCGCGCAGCGCGCTCAAGATCTACGCGTCGGGCGACCTGATCGAGCTCGGCAGCGCGCTGCCGAGCGCGGCGGATCTCGCGCTCGATGTCGAGCTGTCCGCACCGACCTGCTTCCTGCGCGACACCCGGTACGTCACGCTGCCGCACCAGTGGGCCGCGGCGATCACCAGGGCGGGGCTGCGCGCCCAGCCGGTCGCGACGCCCGGGCTCGATCCGTGCCGGCGCATCGGCGACGACGACATGCTGTTCGTCGGCCTGCCCAGCGGCGAGCTCGCGGCCGAGCCGCCCGGCGATCGCCGGGTCGGCGCGATCGCCGGCGAGCTCCCGCTGGTCGATCGCAAGGTCGCGCGGGTCGAGCTCGACATCGCGGCGACGATGTCGGCGGTGCCGGCCGACCTGCGCACCGCGATCGTGATCGACGCGTCGCGCTCGCTCACGCCGGCCGAGGCCGAGACCCAGCGTGCGATCGTGCTGGCCTACCTGCGCGCGGCGCCGATGACCAGCGTGCAGCTGATCGGCTACAGCCGTACCGCGTCGCCGCTGCTGCCCGGCTGGATGAACGCGGCGGCCGCGCTGCCGCGGGTCGATCGCGCGTTGCGCGCGCTGGTCCGCGGCAACGGCTCGAACGTCGACGTCGCGCTGAGCGCGGCCGCGACCTGGCTCGAGCGCGCGCCCGGCACGCACCGCGTGCTGCTGTTCAGCGACGACCGGCTCGCCGACCGGTTCGACGAGGCGGCGGTGGTCGCGCTGCGCCGCCGGGCTCCGGAGGGCACCCTGGTCCACGTGGTCGCGCTCGACGGCGACGGCGGCGGGCTGGTGCGCGACGACGGCGAGCGGCTGGCGGCGCTCGCGACCGCGACCGAGGGCATCGCGGTGCGCGCCGGCGGCGACAAGGGCGTGGTCGACGCGACGATGCTGGTCCGCCCGCTGTCGATCGACAGCGTGCACGTCACGGCGCCCGGGTGGGAGGCGCTGTCGCTCGGCGACGAACCGTGCGGGCTCGCCCAGACCGACCTCAGCCTCGCCGAGGGCTCGGCCTGCTCGTGGTGGGGCCGCGCCGATGGGGTCGGCGGACCGATCGCGATCGAGGGCCTGGTGTGGGGCCGGCGGTTCGTGCGCGTCGTCCAGCCGGATCGGGGCCAGGGCCGCGCGCTGGCCCGGCTGCTCGCGATGACCCATCCGTTCGAGGACGCGGTGAACCTCGAGATCGATCGCCTGGCCTACGCGGTCGACGCGGCGTGGTCGCTGTTCGGCGCGTGGGGCGGCAACGACGGCTACACGCCGGAGGTGATCGCGACCTGCGGCGGCGGCGGCTCGTTCCTCACGAGCTCGCACGATGTCGGGGCGACGATCACGGATGGCTTTCTCAAACCGCCGCCGCCGCTGCCGGTGCGCGATCAGCTGGCGCGCGCGGTCCTTGCCTGCAACCTCGGGCTCGCGCGCGTCGAGATCGGGCTCGAGACCACGCGCGACGAGATCGTCGACGTCGCGGTCGACGTGATCGCGACCCCGTCGATGTCGAGCCACGACGCTCACGTGCTCGAGGACTGCGCGACCGAGGCCGCGTGGAGCACGCCGCTCGCGCTGCCCGGGCCGCCCGAGCACGCGAAGTTCGAGGTCGCGTTCGGCACCGGTGCGCCGACCGACCAGCGCGTTCAGTGACGCAACGTGCGCCAGGTCGCGAGCGCCCACGCCTCGTCCTCGACGCCGCCCTTGAACGTCGCGAGCGCGATATTCGGCGCGCTGGCCGTGATGCCGACCACGATGTGGACGTCGCCGTCGTCGTAGGCCTCGGCGCGGCCGCGCAGCTCGCCCTCGCTGCGCCGCGCGATCACCGGATGCTGCTCGGGCGCGATCGCGAGCAGCGCCTCCGAGCTCTGGTCGTCGTTCGCGGTCAGGCTCGAGAACTCGATCACGCGCTCGCCGTCGGTCGCCCAGTAGCGCTCGCCGTCGTCTTCCCACCGGCCGACGAAGTTGCCGCCGAGCGCGACCGACCAGCCACCCGACAGCTCGAGCTCGAGCGGAAACCGCCGGTAGCCGATCGCGCCGGCGCGCTCGCCCGCCCGCGCGCTCACCTCTTCGTCCTCCTTGCCGAGGTAGCCGAGCAGCTCGGCCCACTCGGGCCACGGCAGGTCGAGCTTGGCGTCGAGCGTGCGCGCGGCGTGCAGGTCGGCGTCGACGCGCTTCATCACGCGGCGCTCCTTGCCGTCGAGCGGCTCGCGCCACGGCACGTCGTGCCACATCGCGATCAGCGCGCGCGCGCGTTCGGCGTGTCCGGGCGCGCTCGGCTGCCAGTGCGGGAACGCATCGGCCGCGCGCAACGGGTCGGCGAGCACCGCGTCGCGCCACGCCGCGTCGCGCGGGCCGAGCATGGTGAGCACCGGCGCGTCGATCACGAACGGCCGTTCGACGTCGATCCGCCTCGCCCCGGCGCGCAGCTCGCCGGCCAGCCACTCGGCGGCCTGGCGCTGCAGCCGCTCCGGATCGCGGTGGCTGGCGAAGTCGTCACCCGGCTCCCATTCATAGTCGAGCTCGGCCAGGATCGGATCGAGGCGCTCGACCAGCTCGGCGTGGTAACCGGGCCCGATCACGCTGGTCTGCGCGCGCAGCCGCAGCCGGCCGTCGGGCTCGACCGTGAGCTTGGCGTGGGGCGCGACCGGATGGAGCTCGAGCTCGACGAGGTAGCGCGGCTCGTCTTGCTTGGTCCACCCCGCCCGGACCCGGAGGTCGCGAGCCATCCGCCGGACCAGCCAGCCCAGCCGGTCGCCGACCTCGCGCGCCGGGGGCGCGCGGCGCAGCAGCCGCTTCCGGGCGCGTGCCTTGTGGTCGATGCCGAAGCCCACGCGGCGAGGATACGGTACGATGATGCGCGATGGTGCTAACGACGCGGCTGGCGTGCGCGGTGGCGCTCGCGCTCGCGCTCGCGGCCGGCCCGGCGCGGGCGGACGAGCCGAGCCCCGAACAGAAGATCGCGATGACGGCGAAACCGTCGGTCGTCAAGGTGTGGGGCGCCTACATCGCGACGTTCCAGATCGGCACGCAGCAGGCGCAGGAGGCGATCGGCGGCACCGGCACCGGCTGGTTCATGACGCCCGACGGCTACATCGCGACCAACGCGCACGTGGTCGACACCATCCAGCAGGGCGACGAGGCCGCGAAGAAGGCGCTCTACGACACGCTGCTCAAGGACCTCGACAAGAAGTACGGCGCCGAGCTCGCCAAGCTGTCGCGCGACCAGATCCAGCAGATCCTCGCCTCGATCAAGCTGGTCGAGCTCAAGCCGCTGAGCTTCGTCGAGCTGCCCAACGGCGACAAGCTGAACTACGAGATCAAGCAGTTCGGCAAGCCCGGCACCGGGCGCGACTGCGCGATCATCAAGGTCAAGGTCGACAACGCGCCGACCCTGCCGATCGGCGACTCCAGCAAGTCGCAGGTCGAGGACAAGATCGTCGTGATCGGCTACCCCGGCGTGGCCGACATGCAGGATCTTCTGAGCGCGAAGACCCTGCTCGAGCCGTCGGTCACCGACGGTGCGATCAGCGCGCTCAAGCAGGCGGCGAGCGGCGAGCAGATCCTGCAGATCTCGGCGCCGATCACGCACGGCAACTCGGGCGGCCCGGCGATCGACCAGCACGGCAACGTGGTCGGGCTCGCGACGTTCGGCAACGAGGGCGACATCCAGGGCTTCAACTTCCTGGTCGCGTCCAAGACCCTGCTCGAGATGGTCAAGGACGCCAAGATCGATCCCAAGCCGTCCGACACCAACAAGGCGTGGCGCGCCGGGCTCGATCACTACTGGAACGACGAGTACACCGCGGCGGTGTCGAACTTCGAGGAGGTCGAGATGCTGTTCCCGGCGCACGCCGATGCGCCGAAGCTGATCGTCGCGTCGCACCAGGCGCAGAAGGACGGCAAGGAGAAGAAGCCGGCGAGCAACAACGGCCTGATCATCGGCGGGGCGGTGGGCGCCGGCGCGCTGCTGCTCGTCGTCGTGATCGTCCTGATCGCGCGCAGCGGCAAGAAGGCCAAGGCCAAGCCGATGCCGCAGCCCCAGCCCGGGTTCGCGCCGCCGCCCGGTCCGATGCCGCCCGGCATGCAGCCGCAGCAGCCGCAGATGTACGGCCGCGCGCCGGTGCCGGGCCCGGGCCAGCAGCCGATGCCGGTCGCCAGGACCGTCGCGATCCAGCAGGGCGGCGCGAACGCGTCGGGCGGGGTCGCGCCGACCGCGTTCGGCTCGCTCGCGATCGGCAGCCTGACCTGTACCCGCGGCCAGCTGTTCGGCCAGCGCTTCGCGCTCACCGCGACCGGCATCATCATCGGCCGCCAGCCGGGCGTCGCGCACGTGCTGGTCAACGACCACCGCGCGTCGGGCAAGCACGTGTGGATCGGGATCGAGAATGGCCGGCTGGTCGCGATCGATCAGGGCACGACCAACGGTACGTACATCAACGACGTGATGCGCGGCCGGATCACGCGCGCCGAGCTGCGCGACGGCGACGTCGTGATCGTCGGCGAGCCGGACTGCCTCAGCCTGCAGATCCGGCTGGGCGGATGAGGCTCGTGCTCGCGCTCGCGCTGGTGTCGTGCGGCGGTGCGCCGACCGTGGTGGTCGACGAGGCCGGCGCGACGCTCGCGATCGGCACGCAGGTCGAGGTGCGCGGCACGGCGCAGGCGACCAAGCTCGCGCCGTCCGTGGTCACCGAGCGCGGCCTGGTCGTGTACTGCCTCGGCCTGTCCGACTGGCCGGCCGGCGCGCGCAGCGTGGTCGTTCGCGGCAAGCTCGATCACACCGACGAGTTCACCCCGAAGGGACCGGAGATCGCGGCGGGCACCAGCGGGCCGGTCTACGTGCTGCGCGACTGCGCGGTCCAGACCCGCTGATTTGCTCGGAATCGCGCGGCAAGGGGATCGCGCGGCGGCTTTGCACGTATCATCTGCGCCATGCCTGCGCGCGAAGCCGAAGCCGAAAAAGCCGCCGAGACCGAGATCGAGGCGGCGCCTGCGCCTGCCGAGCCGGCGATCGAGCCGGCGCCGCCGCTCGAGGTGGTCAAGGGCGACCTGCCGCCGGTCACCCAGGCCGAGGCCACGCCGCTGCCGGCGACCGCGTCGGAGCAGGCGTTCGACCAGAAGCCGGCCGGCGGCGACACCTCGTTCCTCGACTCCGGCATGCACGAGCCGGCGCACTACAAGGAAGCGTGCGAGCGCGCCGGCAAGCAGGACAAGTGGCAGGACAAGTACGCGCTCGGCCATACCGAGGCCTCGGGCTGGACCCAGCCGTACGAGGGCCGCTACGCGATGGCGTGGAGCCTCGAGAAGGGCCACAGCGCGTCGCAGGCGGTGAAGGACTTCGTCGCCGGCCCGACGATCGCCGACTACCGCGTGATCGGCGTGGCGCTCGAGATGGACGAGCTGCGCGACGACATCGGCGACAACCGGTTCGATCAGCTGTTCGGCTCGCGGTTCGACGACGAGGACAGCGGCATCCCGGCGTCGCAGCGCCTGCAGATCACGGCCGCGATGTACACCATCCCGTTCGCCGATCAGATGCGCAAGATCGCCGACGAGGCCGACCAGGCGATCGACGCCGACGACCAGCCGCTGCCGCCGCCGGTCGAGGAGCAGCGCGAAGAGCAGCCGCAGTCCGCCGAGCTGCTCGACGACGAGATCGTCGCCGCCGAGGACTTCGCTCAGGATCCCGAGCGCGAGGCCTTGTAGCGCTCGAACATCGCCTTGTAGTGGGCGAGCATGATCGAGCTGCGCTCGCCGACCGCGGCCGGCCGGGTCGAGGTCTTCGCGGTGGCGAGCTGGCCCCAGCCACCCTTGGACACCGGGTGCTTGGCGAAGATGTCGAACAGGGTCGGCGGCATGTCGAGCGCGTCGACCGCGGACTGCGCGCCGAGCTGCGCCGGCATGTCGAACAGCACGCCGACGATCGGGTTCGGCGGCGCCGCGGTCGGGTCGATCACCGCGAGCACCTCGCCGTAGATCGGCTCTCCCATCGCCGAGCCGTAGGTGCCGTTGTCGACCGAGGCGCACAGGCTCGTGCCCACGTAGGTCATCGCGTTGATCGGCGCGCCGATCGGATAGTCGAGCGTCGCGACCGAGGTCGTCGCGCCCGCCGTGGTCACGCTGTCGAACGCGCCGGTCGCGTTGATGTTGGTGTCGGCCCCGGCGCCGCTGGCCGCGAGGTACATCGTGCTGGTGCTATCGACCGCGAGCCCGGCGATCCCGTACGTGGTCGCGGTCGTCGTGGTCTTGGTGACCTTGCCGCTGCCCGGGTCGATCGTGACCAGGCCCTCGATCGTGTTCTCCGCGGCGTCGAACGTGTACGCGTACGCGTAGAGCGTGGTGCCGACGTACTTCATGTCGGCGACGTAGTAGGGGTTGCCCGCGCTGTCGACCATGTCGCCGATCACCGTCACGGTGGCGGAGCCTGCATCGATCTTGACCAGCTGCGACACCGAGTCCGCGTCCGCCGGCGAGTCACCGGTGGTCGCGCCCCACAGCAGGCCGTTCGGATCGAACGCCATGCCGCCCAGGCCGTAGCCGTTGGTGCCGTCGTTGAGCACGCCCATGTCGTAGTAGAGGCCGACCGACGGATCGATCAGGTAGAGGTCGCCGTAGCCACCGAAGTTGCCGCCGCCGTCGCCGTCGGCCGCGAACAGCGCGTCGTAGTGGAACGCCGTGGTCGCGCTGCCCATGTTGGTCGTGACCGTGACCGTGACGTTGAGGTCCTGGCACGCCGGCGGGACCTCGCCGGCGATCGTGGTCGCGGTCGCGGTGCCGACCTGGGCCTCGCAGTTGGCGTTGCTGGTGTCGCCGAAGTAGACGTGGAGCGACGAGATGTCGTCGCCCGCGAAGCCGGTGCCCTGGATCGTGAACAGGACGTAGCCGGTGAGGCCCGCATCGCTCGGCGTGATCGACGAGATCGACGGCGCGCCGGTCGGGCCCGAGGTATCGGGCACGCACATCGTGCCGTCCAGGTGCGTGCCGGCGCCGCACGTGATGTCGCTGCCGCTGCCGCTGCCGGTGTCGACACAGGTGTTGCCCATCTTGGTCGTTCCGTCACCACACGTGACGTCGTTGCCGCTGCAGCTCGCGAGCGCGGCGATCGCACAGAGAAGAAGTGTTTGGCGCATCGACCGCGGCTTGTAGATCAGATCGCCGACGGACTGCAAGGGTCGTGTTGCGGTACGCTCGACGTGTGACCGAGCCGTACCGTGACGCCAGCGCTCACCTGCGCGACGAGCTGCGCCGGGCCTGGCTGCGGGTCGAGTACCAGATCCGGCTGGGGTGGACCCGCGAACAGGGGGCGACCGACCAGGTCAGCGCCAGCGATCTCGGACGGTTATTCGCGGCTGCGCGGGGCGAGACGCCCGGCGACGATCAGGGCGCCGCCGCGGTGCTCGACCAGTGGCTGGCGATCCACCGCGAGGTCGAGCAGCGCATGGCGGAGGCGACCACCCCGCTCGCCGAGCTTTGCCGGGGGTTCCAGCTGACCCCGCGGCAGTGGGCCACCCTGATGTTCGCGCTGCTCCCCGAGGCCGACCCCAACCTCGTGCAGGCGTACCGCTACCTCGCGCGCGATCCGAGCTGTCGCGGGCTCGACGTCCGCCTGCTCGCGCAGCTGGTCTACGACACGCCGGCGAGCCGGTCGCTGATGGCGCGCGATCTGTCGGCGAGCTCGCCGCTGGTGCGCTACCGGCTGATCGACCTCGCCGCGAGCGGCGCGCCGAGCGACTCGACGATGTTCCGCAAGATCCGCGCGGCGCCGCGCCTGGCCTACCTGCTCGACGGCAGCCCGCTCGCGCTCGATCCCGAGCTCGACGAGCTGGCCGAGCTGCGCGGCGGGCCGGCCAGCGGCGAGCTGCCCGCGATCGCGGTCGAGCGCGCGACCGCGGCGATCCGCTCGGACGAGATCGTGCTCGCGGTGCAGGGCCAGCGCGGGATCGGCAAGAAGCTGCTGCTCCAGATCGCGGCCGCGAGGTGGCAGCGCAAGCTGCTCGTGATCGACTGCAAGCGGCTGGCCGCGCAATCGGCGGCGGCGTCGCACCACACCGTGCGCGCGCTGGTCCGCGAGCTGATGCTGCTCGGCGCCGTGCCGGTGTTCGCCGACGTCGACGACGTCGTGATCCTCGAGGGCGACCGCGACGCCCTGCCGGCGTTCTTCGACGCGTTCACCCGCGAATGGACTGGCCCGCTCGCGATCACGATCAACCGCGATCGCATGCCGCGCATCCACCAGCGCCCGGTCGTGCACGTCACGCTCGAGGTGCCGCCGCTCGCCGCGCGCGCGACGCTGTGGCGGCAGATCGTGCCGTCGCTCGGCGCGCCCGACGCCGAGGGCCTGGCCGGTCGGTTCGCGATCCCGGGCGGGATCATCGTCGGCGCCGCGCAGGCCGCGGCCGCGGTGCGGCTGCCCGAGGCCGGGCCGCCGCGCGCCGAGGACCTCGATCGCGCGGTCGCGGCGCAGCTCCACCAGCGGATCTCGCGGCTCGGCAAGAAGCTGCCGACGCCGTTCGATCTCGACGACCTGATCGTCGACGACGACACCCGCGCCGCGCTGGTCGAGATCACCGGCGCCGCGGCGGGCCGGCGCCATATCCGCGACAAGTTCAAGCTGCGCGGCGCGCAGGGCATCTCGGTGCTGTTCTCGGGCCATCCCGGCGTCGGCAAGACGATGTCGGGCACCGTGCTCGCGAAGCGGCTCGGGCTCGACATCTACGAGATCGACCTGTCGCAGGTCGTGTCGAAGTGGCTCGGCGAGACCGAGAAGAACCTCAGCGACGTGTTCGACGCCGCCGAGCCCGGCCACGTCGTGCTGCTGTTCAACGAGGCCGACTCGCTGTTCGGCAAGCGGACCAGCGAGGTCAAGTCGAGCAACGATCGCTACGCCAACCTCGAGACCAACTACCTGCTGCAGCGGCTCGAGCGGTTCGGCGGGCTCGCGATCCTGACGACGAACCTGACATCGGCGATCGATCAGGCGTTCAAGCGCCGGTTCACGTACGACGTGTTCTTCAGCTTCCCGAGCCCCGACCAGCGCGCCGAGCTGTGGCGGCGCACGCTGCCGGTGGTCGGCCGCGCCGACGGGATCGACTTCGACGGCCTGGCCGAGCGCTACGAGCTGTCGGGCGGCTTCATCAAGGTCGCGTGCGAGCGCGCGGCCTACGTCGCGGGCGCGACCGGCGCCGAGATCGACGACGCGCTGCTGCGCGCCACGATCGAGCGAATGTACCGCGAGCGCGGCAAGCTATCGACGGTCGGGCCGCTGGAGTGACGTGCGGCTCGCCTCGATCGCGGCCTTCGCGTCGGCGGCGATCATCTTCTCGAGGTCGCGCTCGCCGGTCGCGAAGTACACGCGGCTGCCGGACCGCGCCGCGCCGCCGGGCGGCGCGGAGATTCGATCGACCATGTAGGTCAGCTGCGCCAGGTCCGCGTCCCC
>DATJAE010000251.1:0-5741 GCA_035516595.1 Kofleriaceae bacterium
GCCGGGCCGGCCGCCGACGACGAGCTGCGCGCGCTGTGCGACCGGCTCGGCGTGACCTGCGCGCTCGACGCGATCGCCGGCGAGGCGACCGGCCAGCTCGCGCGCGCGATCGGCGTGGGCGGCCAGATCCTGGTCTACGGCATGCTGTCGGGCGCGCCGTGCCAGGTCGATCCGTATACCCTGGTGTTCCGCCGGCTGCGCGTCGAGGGCTTCACGATGTACGCGTGGCTCGAGCGCAGCTCGACGCTCGGCAAGCTGCGCACCGTGATGCGCGCGCAGCGCCGGCTCGGCGACGACCTGCGCTCCGAGATCCGCGCGACCCATTCGATCGACGAGCACGCCGCCGCGCTGGCCGCCGCGCGCGGCGCGACCAGCGACGGCAAGCTGCTGTTCGTCTGGCGGTGACTACATCGCGAGCTTGTCGATCGCGTCGCACTGCGTGGTCTCGAGGCCGGTGCCGGGCGCGATCGTGAGGTCGAGCCCGAGGTACGGATCGGTCGACGCGTCGTAGGTCGGCCACGCCACCGCACCGGTGGCGTTGACGTCGCCCGCGGCGGCCAGCCGGCTCCAGTAGCCGTCGACCGCGGCGGCGAGCGCGAGGTCGCCCTGGGTCGGGGTGAAGCCGTTGACCGACGAGAACGTCTGGAACACGAACGGCAGCTCGATGCCGTGGGTCGAGCCCACGAGCTGGCCGGTCGCGCCCGGCGCCTGCCACGTGAAGTGATAGCGGAACACCGGCGCGGACTGGTGCGCGCTCGCCGAGCGCGCGAGCCGGCGGATCGGACAGGTCCAGGTCACGTCGGTGGTCATCGCGACCAGCGCGGCCTGCACCGACGCGTAGCTCGCCGCCGGATACAGCGCGAGCAGCGCGCTCGCCGCGTTGCCGTAGTACATCTGCACCGCCGCCTCGTAGTCGGCCTCGGTCTTGACCGTCACCACCATGCGCGAGGTCTCGTCGCCGTTGGTGCCGATGATCATCGGCACCTGGTTGTAGGTGCCGGCCGCGATCAGGTTCGGCACGGTGTCGGCAAGGACATAGCCATCGACCGACGGGACGTAGCGCAGGCCGCTGTCGAGCGGCCCGACCGCCGACGGGATCGCGGCGAGCGTCTGGGCCGGCACCGCGCGCATGCAGTCGGGCACCGAGCTCGCCGACGTGCAGCTCTCGGCGTCGACCACCGCCTGCATCGCGGTCTCGTTCTGCGCGAGCGTGGTCTTGTACGAGCCGCCGCTCTCGACCGTGGCCGCCGCGAACAGCCCCGACGACAGCGGCGACGCGACGTGGATCAGCGTGTCCTGCGCGCCCGCCGATTCGCCGAACACCATCACCCGACCGGGCGCGCCGCCGAACCCGGCGATGTTGGTCTTCACCCAGGTGAGCGCCGCGATCTGATCGAGGATGCCGTAGTTGCCCGACACGTGCTGCGGCGACTCGGCGTCGAGCCCGGCGTTGGCGAAGAAGCCGAGCGCGCCGAGCCGGTAGTCGAACGTCACCACCACCGCGCCGGTCGCGGTCGCGAGCGCGGCGCCGTCGTAGGTCGGATCGGACGCGGTGCCCTGCGTGTTGCCACCGCCGTGGATGAACACCATCACCGGCGCGCCCGATGCGGCGGTCGGCGCCCACACGTTGAGCGTGAGGCAATCCTCGTCGCCGACCACCTGGCCGCTCGTCGAGTCGACCTGCGGGCACTGGGCGCCGAACGCGGTGGTCTGGCGGGCGTCGGTCCAGCAGGACGGCGCGGTCGGCGCCTTCCAGCGCAGATCGCCGACCGGCGGCGCGGCGTACGGGATGCCCTTCCAGGCGTACACCGAGCCGTCGAGCGTGCCGGTGACCGGTCCGCTCGCGGTGATCACGGTGCCCGGGCTCGCGACCACGCTGGTCGCGCACGCGTCGGCGTCGGGCGGCGGCGGCGGCGCGTCGGGGGTTGGCGGTGAAGCGTCGGGGCTGGCGGCGCTTCCGCCGCAGCCGAGGAGGAGTGCGAGAACGAAGGCTCTGGTCATGGCGCTGCAACACAGCAACCGAGGTGCCGCGCGCGGGTACCTCGACGTACCGCGGTGCGATCGCCGCGCGCGGGCGAGTGGAACGTCGAGGTGCCGGCGCTGTCGGTTTTCGCGGCACGTGGCGTCGCATTTCGCGATCGCGGTCCACAGCCGGCGGGCGGCGATGTTGGGGGGGCGTGATACGTCGATCGCGCCATGGCACGGATCTGGATCGGCCTCGCGCTCGTCGCCGCGCTCGCGGTGGCCGCGCGCGCCGAGCCGCCGGCCCGGCGGACGTTCGCGATCGAGATCGCGGGCGACTGGCGCGCCGAGGCCCTGCGCGCGGCGCTCGCGGCCGATCTCGCCGACGACCGGCTCGCGCTCGCGACCGGCGCGCCGGACCTCGTCGTGCACCTCGAGCTCGACGCGGCCGCGCTGCGCTACGCGATCGACGCGCGCTGGCCGGGCGCGCCGCCGACCGTGCGCGGCGGGATCGCGCTCGGCACGCTCGACCGCGCGCGGCTCGCCGGCGTGCTGCGCGACCAGCTGCATCGCCTGGCGCGCGCGACCGGCGAGGTCGGCCCGGCGGCCGGCGCGGCACTGCCCGGGCTCGGCGCGGTCGGGCTCGCGCTCGCCGCGCTCGCGCTCGCGCTCGCGCTGGTGTTCGGCGGCGCGGCGCGCCGGCTCGGCTGGGCGCGGGTGCGCGCGCTCCCGGCGCTCGGCCACGCCGCGCGCGTGGTCGGCGCGGTGGGCGCGGTCGCGCTCGCGATCGCGGCGGCGGGAGACCGGCTCGGCAACCCCAGCGGGATCGCGCTCGCCGCGGCCGGGCTGGCGTGGGGCGCGTTCGTGACGGTCACGGTGCCGGTCGTGCTGCCGCCACTACCCGGGTTCGATCGCATCGAGTCGCACGAGCTGCCGCGCGTGATCGCGGCGTGGCTGGCGCTGGTCGCGGTACGGCTCGTCGCCGCGGCCGCGCTGTATGCGCCGGTCGCGGTCGTGACCTGGCTGTGCACCGACCAGCCGGTGCTCGCCGTGCCGATCGCGCTGCTGGCGGTGCGGCTGGTCGTGCGCGCGATCGTCGCGGTGGCCGCGCTCGCGGTCGACGACGCGTGGATCGACCGGGAGGCCGACGCGCGCGGCTGGGACGCGGCGGTGCGCGGCTACCTGGTCGGCTACCTGCGCCGCAACGGCTTGCCGGTCGACGAGCCGCTGCTCGCGCGCATCGAGCTGCATCCGGGCGCGGGCGACGAGCTCGCGGTGTACGGCGGCGGGCTCGCCAGGAGCCGGATCGTGATCCCGCGGCGCTGGCTCGAGCTCGCGCTCGCGCCGTGGGGCCGGCCGCACGATTACGCGGCGCCGCGGGTGTCGACGCTGCACTGGACGCAGTGGAACGCCGGGCTGGTGATCGCGACGCCGCCCGACGCGCCGGTTCCGACCCGCGACGCGCGCCAGCCGCGCGAGCTGACCGAGCTCGGCGAGCACGAGCGCGAGCTGGTCGGAGAGCCACCGACGCTGGCCGGCATCGTCGAGCCGTTCGCGCTCGATCCGCGCAGCTCGTACCGCCCGCACGACGATCCGATGTGGCTCGACTGGGAATCGGGCGAGGAGTACGACGGCACCGACGCGGGCGATCGCGACTTCCTGTTCGGCGCGCTGGCGCTCGCGCTCGGCACGATCCAGCGCCACGGCGAGCGCTGGGCGACGATCGCGCTCGCGCTCGGCCGGACCCGGCTGCCGCGGCTGCGCGCGTGGCTCGCGCGCGTGCCCGCGATCGCGGGCGACGATCACGCCGCGCTCGCCGGTGCGCGCCACCACCTGGTCCAGTACCTCGCCTGGCGGCTCGATCACACCCGGAGCGACGATCTGCTCACCGCGCGCGCCTACGCGCCCGAGCTCGAGGCGGCGTCGCGCCGCGCGGTGGCGAGCGCCGCGGCGCACCCGGGCGATCGCGCGCTGCGCCGGCGGATCGCGCGGCTCGGCGGCGCACCGCGCACGCCGACGCGCTGGCGGCGACTCGCGGTCGCGGGCGCGATCGCGGCGGCCGCCGGCGTCGCCACCGTGTCGATCGTCGGCGCGGTCCGGTACCACGCGACCTACGTCCAACGCATGGAGCACAAGCATGGCCAAAGGTAGTCAGAACGTCGAGGGTCTCGCGCTCGGCGACACCGCCGCCGGCGCGGGCGCGCTCGGGCTGATCGGCGCCGCCGCGGTGTTCGCGGTCGCGATCGTGTTCTTCGTCGCCGAGAGCTACTTCCTCGCGATGCTGCTGGTGTCGTTCGCGCTGCTCGTGTACTCGGCCGGCGGCGAGCTCGGCAAGCTCGTGCGGTCGTCGTTCACGGTGTTCTTCTCGGGGCGCCACCTGATCAAGAACGCGACGCACGTCCAGGACACGGTGACCGCGCTGCGCAAGTTCCTCTACATGAAGCGCGACGAGAACGGCTGGATCAAGGTCGGCCCGATCGAGCCCGGCACCAAGGCCAAGCTTCCCGACAACCCGCTGGTCCGTGACATCCAGGCCGTGCTCAAGCGCAAGAAGGGCAAGGAGTACGCCGAGTACGTCGCGCACGAGTACTACGTCGATTGCCGCGAGCTCTACGACCACCTGCACGCCCACCTCGAGTTCGTCGGCAACATGATGCCGCTGTTCGGCCTGATCGGCACGGTGATCGGGTTGATCGGCATGTTCGACCGGCTGGGCTCGAACACCTCGGTCGAGAACCTCGCGCCCGAGCTCGCGATCTCGCTGCAGTGCACGCTGTTCGGCGCGATCCTCGCGTCGGCCTACATGAGCATGGCGTCGCGCTTCGATCAGCGGATCAAGGCGCTCGAGTACGACTACGACATCCTGTGCCACTCGCTCGACGTGCTGGTCGAGAACGCGGCCGACGTGGAGATCCAGGCGTGAGGAGAGCCGAGCGCAGCGAGGCGAGGTGCAGGGTGCAGGGTGGGCTTGCACGACAGGCCGACCGAAGGGAGGACCTGCCGTGAGGAGAGCCGAGCGCAGCGAGGCGAGGTGCAGGGCGCAGGGTGGGCTTGCACGGCAGGCCGACCGAAGGGAGGACCTGCCGTGAGGAGACGGACGCGTCCCTCGCAGCGCCGGTCGCACGGCGCGCTGTGGTCGATCATCTACATCGACCTGATGACCCAGATCATGGCGTTCTTCGTGATCACGTGGTCGATCGAGCACGGCGCGAAGCTGACCCAGACGCCGAGCCTGGGCACCGGCGTCGGGATGGGCGATCAGACCGTGCGCATGGTCGACCTGCCGGGCGACGTGCTGTTCGCGTCGGGCCAGACCGCGATGGCGCCGGACGGCAAGGCGATCCTCGACAAGCTGTTCGGCGACCCGGAGAGCGGCGTGCTGTCGTTCGATCAGGGCGGGCTCGCCGAGCGCGCGCTGGTCATCCACGGCCACACCGACGACGTCGGCCCCAAGGACAAGAACTTCCAGCTCGGCTTCGAGCGCGCGTTCGCGGTGTACGACGAGATCAAGAAGCTGTCGAAGGAGGTGCCGGATCACGTCATCCTGTGCACCCACGCCGACAACACGCCGGCCATGCCGGTCGATCCGAACGACAAGGCGGCCGCCGAGGCGGCGCGCGCCAAGAACCGGCGGATCACGATCGAGGACCTCGTGGTCGCCAAGCACCCCGAGGGGAAGTGATCGGGCTCAAGAGCGCGTGCGCGATCGCGGTGTCGGCCGTGCTGGTCGCGGCCGGCGCGCTGCGCGGCGTGCTCGCGCCGGCGCACCTCGCGCAGCT
>DATJAE010000252.1:0-9933 GCA_035516595.1 Kofleriaceae bacterium
GTCTGCTCAGCGTGGCCGGGCAGAACACCACCATGCTCGACGCCTTCCGCAAGGTCGACGAGGTGCTGCTCAACGCCGTGCAGGGCATCTCCGATCTCATCATCATTCACGGCTTCATCAACGTCGATTTCGCCGACGTCCGCACGATCATGGCCGGCATGGGCCGCGCGCTCATGGGCACCGGCATCGGCTCGGGCAAGCGGCGCGCGACCGAGGCGGCCGAGACCGCGATCAGCTCGCCGCTGCTCGAGGACGTCTCGATCGAGGGCGCGACCGGCATCCTGATCAACATCACCGGCGGCCCGGACCTCACGCTGCACGAGGTCAACGAGGCGAGCTCGCTGATCCAGCAGGCCGCGCACGAGGACGCCAACATCATCTTCGGCTCGGTGATCGACCCGAACCTCAGCGACGAGGTCCGCATCACGGTGATCGCGACCGGGTTCGATCGCAGCGCGAAGACCCAGGTGATCGTCGAGCCGCAGACCACCTCGCGCGGCACCACGACCAAGCCGCAGCAGATCACGCTGCCCTACGACCAGTCGACCCAGATCACCAAGGAGTATCCGCCGCCGGTCCCGCCGCGCACGCCCGCCAAGCCGGCCGCGCGCATCGTCGACGGCGGGGGAACCCCCGCCGGCAGCGCCGCCGAATGGCGGCGCGGTTCGATCGACGAGCCCGAGATCCACTTCGAGTGGGCGCAGCCCGACCTCGCCGAGGTCAACGCGGTCGAGCGCGCGCTCGCCGATCTCGACCCGGTGCCCGAGGGCGAGGCGTCGCAGAAGCTGGCGAGCGGCTCCGGCCCGGCCCCCGCCGACGGCGCGCCGCTGGTGGGTCCGGATCGCAAGCGCGCGCAGTCGCGGCCGAGCATGAAGGCCGTGCTCGCCGGCGAGATCGACACCGAGAGCGAGCTCGACGTGCCCACGTTCATCCGCCGCCACAGCGCGACCCACGGTTAGCCTTAGCCTGCCCTCCCGGGGAACAGAGAGGCCCGCCCGGGCCTCTCGCCTTTTTCGGCGCGCGGCGATATCGAAGCGCCATGCGTACACTCGTCTTCGCGTTCGCGCTCGTGGTCGCGGCGGGCACCGCCCACGCCGACAAGACCAAGGTCACGTGGTTCGGGCACTCGGCGTTTCGCATCGACACGCCCGGCGGCAAGGTCATCCTGATCGATCCGTGGATCACCAACCCGTCGAACCCCACCGGCAAGGATGACCTCGCCAAGCTGACCAAGGTCGACCTGATCCTCGTCACGCACGGTCACTTCGATCACGTCGGTGACGCGACGCAGATCGCGAAGGCGACCAAGGCCAGGCTGGTGGCGACGTTCGATCTCGGCAACGCGATCGTCGGCACGATGGGCTACCCGAAGGATCAGTTCGGGTTCGACACCGGCGGCAACGTCGGCGGCACGATCGAGGTGCTGGGCGGCGAGGTCGCGATCACGTTCGTGCCCGCGGTGCACAGCTCGGGGATCGGCACCGATCCGATGCACGAGCAGTACGGCGGCGAGCCGGGCGGCTTCGTGATCGCGATCAAGGGCGGCCCGACGATCTACCACACCGGCGACACCGACGAGTTCGGCGACATGGCGCTGATCGGCAAGTACAACAAGATCGATCTCATGCTCGCCTGCATCGGCGATCACTTCACGATGGGCCCCGAGCGCGCGGCCGATGCGGTCAGGCTCGTCCACCCCAGGCAGGTCGTGCCGATGCACTTCGGCACGTTCCCGGTGCTGACCGGCACGGTCGACGCGTTCGGCAAGGCGCTCAAGAAGGCGGGCGTGCCGACCAAGCTCGTCGAGATGAAGGTCGGCGGCTCGATCACGTTGTAAGCTCCGGCGTGCTCGCTGACTCGGCCGCGCGCTGGCTGCTCGTGCTTCACACCGCGCTCGGCGTCGCCGCGGTCGGCGCCGCGACCCACCTGTGGCTGTGGCTGCGCCGCTACCTGCACGGCCAGCACGGCCTGCGCCGCTCGGTCGTCCGCTTCGCGTGGCTGGTGCTCGCGCTCCAGCTCGCGGCGTTCGCGTGCGGCAACGCCATGTATCCGACGTACAAGGTCGAGGTCCGCGCGGCCTACCTCGAGAACGCGACCGCGATCGCCGCGACCCAGACGGCGCACGTCCGCGAGCTCGAGCGCCTCGGCGCGCGCGAGCAGCCGACCGCGACCGCCGAGCTGGTGCGCCGCGCCGCCGCCGCGGCGCGGTGGTTCGACGTCAAGGAGCACTGGGTCGCGCTCGGCATCCTGGTATCGGCCGCGCTCGTGCTCGTGCTGGCGCTGTGGCGTCCCGACGACGGCCCGGCGATCGCGCCGATCGTGCTCGGGCTGGCGACGATCGCCGCCGCAACGCTGTGGCTGGCCGCGATCATCGGCGTGCTCACCGCGTCGTGGCGCGCGGTGTAGGTGGCTCGAGGCGGCCCCAGCTCGTGCAGAAGCCGTTCACCGCGCGTGCGCTCGGCGAGGCGCTGTACCGCGCACGCGCGACGTGATCGCTACTTGCCGATCACGAACATCCACTCGAGGAACACCGCCTTGTCGAGCCCGCCGCTCCGGGTCGACGCGACGCAGGTCGAGCTGCCCGCCGCGCGGCACGCCAGCCCGGTGACCTCGGGATCGGCGGGCGCCAGCGAGAACCGCACGCCGAACTGCCAGCCGTCGCGGTTGGGATGCACGCGGTTATCGAGCTCGAGCCCGACCCCGAGGTGGGCCTCGGGCTGCGGCTGACGATCCGGGCTGAGCGTCGAAGGGCCGACCACCCAGTGGCCCCAGCGTGCGGCCGCACCGGCCTCGCCGTAGATCGTGGTCGCGCGCGTGCACGCCAGGTGGCGGCACAGCGGATTGCGGGTCTGGTACAGGTCGGCGCGCAACGTCACGCCGAGCCGCTGCACGCCGCCCGGCGACGCGTCCGGATCGAAGAAGCTGAGGTATGCCCACTCGACCTCGCCGACCAGCGGCCCGAGCCGATCGCCCACCGCGACGAGCGGCGCGAGCTCGATGCCATCCGGCGCGGCCTGATCGGCGACGCCGTAGGTCAGACCGAACCGGGCGGTCGGCCCCGCGTGCGCGACGCCGCCGACCGCGAGCACTCCGAGCAGCGCCACGACCTTCATGTCCCCAGGATTCGCCAGAGCCGTACGGCGGGCAAGCACGATCCGGCCGGGAGTCGTGTTAGGACCTGGCCATGCGCTTGCTCGTCGCATCGCTCGTTGTCGCTGTCGCGTGTGGTCCGAAACCGAAGCCGGAGAGCCCGCTGGTCAACGAGGGGCCGCCAACCGCGGACAATTGCTGCTGCAAGACCATCCCGATGGTGTCGGAGAAGGACATCGAGCCGCAGTTCGCGATGGCCGGCCGGATGGAGTGCTCGACCAAGCAGGGGACCTGCGTCGACAACGTCCAGTGCAGCGGTCAGGACCAGGGCAGCGCCGGCTCGTCATCGACCCCGACGCAGACCGATACCGGCGTGCCGCCGCCGCCCGATCTGCCGGCCAAGACCGATACCGGCGTGCCGCCGCCGCCGAACCAGCCGCCGTCGCCTTAGAACGTGAACTCGAGGCTCGACTGGAACAGCATCGAGTCGTCGACCACCCCGCCCGAATCCATCATCGGGACCTGGCTGCAGATCGTCGTGCTGCGGCACTCGACCATCTGCATCGGCTGGTGCGGCGACACCGCGAGCCGCCAGCCGATCAGCCATGCGACGCGGTGCGGAAAGATCATCAGGCCGAAGCCGGCCTGGCCCTCGGCGCGCTTGCTGTCGACCGGCACCAGGCGCTGGTCCTCGTTGAACGACGACTTCGACCAGTGGTCGTAGGCGACGCCGGCGCCGCCCTCGACATAGAACGTGATCAGCGAGCGGGTCTTGTCGACCCTCGGACCGAACCGGATCAGATCGAAGCGGGCCATCGCGTTGAGCCGCTGGGCGTGGCCGATCGAGACGTCGGTATCCTCGGAGCCGATATCGGTCACCACGGTCTCGTGGCCGAGCAGGCTCAGGATCGTGTACTCGGCCTCGATGCCGAGCCGGCCGAAGCGCTGGCCGATCGCCGCGGTGCCGCCGAGCGCGAGCACGTTGCTCGGCCCCCCGTAGATGAAGCCGACCGCGGTGCCGACCCGGACGGTCGCTCCATCGTCGGCCCTCGGCGCCACCGGGACATAGAGATCAGCCGGATCGGCCCATGCGACACCGGCACCTGTGAATGCCAGGCACACGATCGCGCTCGAGACCACGTGGAACCGACGGTAGTTGCTCACGGTGCACCTCGGGGTGTCGCCAGCGTCGTGACGGGATGCACGGGCTGTTCCCCAAGAGACGCTGGAGCCCCGGTCGTCTGTTGCAGCTTCACGCGGACTTCACGAGGCTCGCGTCCAGCGCCTGGCGCATGATCGCGAGCGGCGGCTCCCGGCCGGTCCAGATCCGGAACGCGCGCCCCGCCTGATGGACCAGCATGCCGCGGCCGTCGAGCGCGGAATGACCGAGGGCCTTCGCGCGTTCGAGGGCCGCCGGGGTGCGGTGGTACACCAGGCTCGCCAGCCACGCGCCGCGCGGGAGCGCGTCGAGCGGCAGATCGAGCGTGTCGGTCGCCGGCGCCAGCCCGGCCGGCGTGCAGTCGACCACCAGGTCGGCGCGCGCGAAGCACTCGCGCAGCACGTCGTCGCGCCACGGCCAGGCGCGCGCCCACGCGACCGCCTCGGGCCGGCGTGCGACGACCTCGATCGCGCGCGCGGTGCGCACGCCGTACGCGACCGCGCGCGCCGCGCCGCCGGCGCCGAGCACGATCACGCGCGCCCCGCGCAGCGCGAAGCCGGCCTCGCCGAGCGCGTCGACGAAGCCGTCGGCGTCGGTGTTGTGGCCGATCAGGCGGTCGCCGGCGAGCTCGAGGCAGTTGACCGCGCCGATCGCGCGCGCGGGGGCGGCGAGCTCGTCGCACAGCGCGTGCGCCGCGAGCTTGTGCGGCAAGGTCACGCTCGCGCCGAGCATGCCGGCGGCGCGCAGCCGCTCGACCTCGGCGGCGAAGCGCTCGGGCGGCACCGCGAGCGGTTCCATCGTCGCGTCGAGCCCGGCGGCGGCGAACGCGGCGGCGAACATCGCGGGGCTCCGCGAGTGCGCGATCGGCCAGCCGATCACGTACGCGGTGGTCACGGCTGCACGGCGAGCTCGGCGCCGTCGCGCCGCGCCTGATCCAGCGCGCGGGTCGCGTCCTTCATCAGCTTGGAGAAGCTGAGCTGCGCGCTCGCGACGCCGCCGGCGACCGCGCCGACCAGCCGCGGCGGGAACGAGCGCCCGGCCGACACGACCGGATCGCCCTCGCCGACCGCGGCGATGATCCGCCGCCCGACCTGGGTCGCGCCCGCGAGGTCGGTGTACGGCAGGAGCACGAGGAAGCGCTCGTGATCGAGCTGCGTCGCCATGTCGATGTCGCGGATCGCGTGGATCAGCGCGTTGCCGGCGCGCGCCCGCAGGATGCCGCGGATGCCCGGCGGCGGCGGCGGCGGCGCGATCTCGACCGCGAACAGCGCGACCGACAGCGCGTACTCGAACCGCCGCGCGCGCTTGATCTCGAGCTCGATCGTGCGCTGGAACATCGACAGCGGCTGCAGGCCGCGCGGCTCGGGATCCGCGATCTCCTCGAGCTTGGCGCGCAGCACCTGCTCGCTGCCGCGCGCCGACACCGCGGCCTGGCGCTCGCCGCACAGCCGCGACGCCGCGAGCAGGATCGGCGCGAGCCGGCTCGCGTCGTGCGGCCGGGTGGTCGCGAGATCGGCGCCGGCCAGGCTGGCGCGGCGCACCGCCTGGAGCGGATCGCTTCCGACCGCGGCGATCACGATCGGCCGGCGCGGCTCGAGCGCGAGCGCGGCGTCGATGATCGTCGCGCCGGCCGAGCCCGAGCCGGCGAGCGCGACGAGCACCGCATCGACCTGGCCCGCGCGCATCGCCTCGAGCACGCGCGCGCTGCCCGACGGTCCGGTGCCGGTGACCACGACCGCGTGGCCGGCCGCGACGATCGCGGCCTGCGCCGCCGACAGGTGGCCGGCGTCCTCGTAGATCGCGAAGCGCAGGGTCGGCACCGCCGGCAGCTCGGTCTCCTCGACCACCTGCGCATCGTCGGCCGGCGCGACGCTCGGTGCGCGCGGCGGCGCGGTGCGCGCACGGACCTGGCGGCGCCCGGGCGGCGGCGGCGGCGCGGACCGCGCGACCGGCGCCGCCTCGACGGCGGGGCGCGGCGCGGTGGCGGCCGCGTCGTCGGCGGGCCCGCCGCCGCCCAGCAGATCGTCGAGCGCGGCCATCGCGGCGCTCGGCAGGTCGTCGGGGAAGTCCTCCGAGGCCGGCGGGCGGCGGATCCCGGCGCGCTCGAACGGGTCTGGAGTCTCGGCGCGCCGCCCCGAGTGCGTGCCGGCGCGCGTGCCCGGCCGGCGCGTCTTGGCACGGCTCATTCGCCGTGCTCCTCGACCCGCACGATCAGCGAGCCGCCCGCGAGCCGCACGCGCAGCCGCGCGCCGATCGCGACCGCCGCGGCATCGCGCACGATCGCGCCGCGGTCGTCGACCACCGCGTAGCCGCGCTCGAGCACGGCGAGCGGCGACAGCGCCGCGATCTGGGCGGCGAGCCGCGCGAGCTCGGTGCGCCGCGCGTCGAGCCGCGCCCGCATCGCCGCGCGCTGGCGTGCGATCATCGCGTCGAGCGCGCCGCGGTTCGCGACGATCCGCGCGCGCGGGTGCAGGCCGGCGAGGCGATGCTGGAGCTGGTGGAGCTGGCCGCGCGTGGACGCGAGCACGCGCTCGCCGCGGGCGTGCAGCGCGAGCGTGCGGCGATCGAGGTCCTGGCGCGCGCGATCGAGCACGTGATGGAGCTCGCGATCGAGCCGGCGGCGCTCCTTGCCGAGCAGCTCGCCGAGCGCGCCTCGATCCGGCACCGCGAGCTCGGCGGCCGCGGTCGGGGTCGACGCGCGCGCGTCGGCGGCGAGATCGGCGAGCGACAGATCGACCTCGTGGCCGACCGCGCTGATCACCGGCACCGGGCAGCGCGCGATCGTGCGCACCACGCGCTCGTGGTTGAACGCGCCGAGGTCGGTCGCCGCGCCGCCGCCCCGCCCGACGATCACGACGTCCACGCCCGCGCGCACCACCATGGCCATACCTTGCACGATCTGGTGCGGCGCTGTCGCGCCCTGCACCGCGGCATCGGCGATCAGGATCGGCGTGGGCAGCCGGCGCTGCACCGTGCGGATGATGTCGTGCACCGCCGCGCCGGTCGCCGAGGTCACCACGCCGATCCGGCGCGGGAAGCGCGGCAGCGGCCGCTTGCGCTCGGCCGCGAAGATGCCCTCGGCGGCGAGCTTGTGCTTGAGCTGGTCGAGCGCCAGCGCCTCGGCGCCGAGCCCGGCCGGCTCTGCGAAATCGGCGTAGAGCTGCATCTTGCCGTCGCGGTCGTACACGCCGAGCCGGCCGCGCACGCGCAGCCGCTGGCCGGCCTCGATGCGAAACCGCATGCGCTGCGCGTCGCGCCCCCACATCACGGCCGGCAGCACCGCGTCGCGATCGCGCAGCGCGAAGTACACGTGGCCCGACCCGGGTCGCCCGGCCTGCGCGACCTCGCCCTCGAGCCAGACCAGCCCGAGGCCATCGAGCGTGCGCCCGGCCATGCGCACGACGTCGGCGACGCCGAGCGGTCGCTCGCGGCTCGAGGTCGGGCGCTGCTCCGATGCCACAGCCAACGGTAACCAGACATGTTCTTCGTCGCAACCGACCCGGCTGGCGCGGTGTCAGTAGGAACGGTACGATGCCGAACGCCTCCGTCATGGCCGACGCTCCCAAGCCGACCGACGACGACACGTCCGGCGCCCCGGTGCCCAAGGACGCGATCGATCCCGAGCTGGTCAAGCTCACCCGCGCGCGACCCAAGGTCGGGATCATCACCGCCGCGGCGCTGGTGTTCCTGTCGGGATTTTTTCTGATCCGGCTCGGCCCGGACCGGCGCTTCGCGGGCAGCGGCGAGCCGACGCACGCCACCGTCGCCGACGTGCTCGGCGGCAAGATCGCCGACGACACGTACATCACGCTCGACGGCGCCGAGCCGATGATGGCGCAGGCGATCCGCACCACGCCGGCCAAGGGCAGCCTCGGGTTCCGGGTCGTGCCGGTGCGCGGCGCCGGCGAGCAGCTGTGGCTCGTGCTGTCGGGCGACGGCTGGGACGAGCCGCAGCTCGCCGGCTACGTCGGCCGGCTGCGCCGGCTCGGCGACCTGCCGCTCGCGCCCTCGATCGCGAGCTACGCCGCCCAGCATCCGCGCGCGGTGTTCGCGACGCCCGCGGCGGTGCGCGCCGGCTTCCGGACCGGCAAGATCGCGACCGTCACCGGCGACACCGTCGCGGTGGCCGATGGCGATCGGGTCGCGCTCGATATCGTCGATCCCGACGCCGCGATCATCGCGTGCACGCTCAACGATCGCTTGCCGACCGCCGCCGCGTGGGCGACCGCGCTCGCCGCCGCCGGCCTCGAGCTCCACGGCGAGCCGCAGGTCACCGCCGAGATCGCGCGGTTCGAGGTGGTCGGCCCGAACATCGGCGCCACCGTGCAGGACGCGCTCGATCGCGCGAAGCTGTTCGCCGCGCGGATCGAGCCCAGGACGCGCCATCAGGAGGGCACGTGGCGCGAGCTCGCGGCCTCGGGGCCGAGCGGGCTCGCCGCGGGCGGCCAGACGATCGCCGATGCGAAGATCGATCTGGTCGGGCTCTACGTCGCGCGCGCGGTGCCGAGCTCGGCCTACGTCGTGATCGGCGACGAGCGCCCCGCCGACTACTGGTACGTGCTGCCGGTGACGATCGCGCTCGCGCTGATCGGCCTGGTGTTCGCCTGGGCGCTGGTGCGCGCGGTCCGGCGCGACGTGCTGCCCACCCGGGCGTGACATAATCGCCGCGTGGCAGACGAATCGAAGACCGTGCCCGGCACGGTCCAGCTGCCGCGGGGGGCGTCGATCGAGTCGCTCGACGAGTCCGCCGCGCCGCTGATGCCGACGGCCGTGCCGGCGACCCTGGCGGGCGACGCTGCGGCGGCGAGCGCGCCGCCGCCGATGCCGGAGTCGTGGCGCTACACGATCAACAGCGAGATCGCGCGCGGCGGCATGGGCCGCGTGGTCGAGGCGACCGACAACATCCTCGGCCGCACGGTCGCGCTCAAGGAGGCGCTGTCGGTCGACCCCGAGGCGATGCGCCGGTTCGCGCGCGAGACCCGGATCACCGCGCGGCTCGAGCACCCCTCGATCGTCCCGGTGCACGACGCCGGCACGTCGCCGAACGGCTCGCCGTTCTACGTCATGCGCAAGGTCTCGGGCCAGCCGCTCGAGGACCTGGTCGCGCGCCACGCGGCGCTGCCCGAACGGCTCGCGCTGCTGCCGCACATCGTCGCCGCCGCGCACGCGGTCGCGCACGCGCACGAGCGCGGCATCGTCCACCGCGACATCAAGCCGTCGAACATCCTGGTCGGCGAGCTCGGCGAGACCATCGTGATCGACTGGGGGCTCGCCAAGGCGATCGGCGAGGCCGACGAGGTCCACCCCGACGCGCCACCGACCGCGAGGGCCGGCTCTGCCGGGCAGCCGATCGTCGAGAGCGACTCGCTCAAGACCCGCGCCGGGATCGTCTACGGCACGCCCGGCTTCATGGCGCCCGAGCAGCTGCGCGGCGCGCCGGTCGACGAGCGCTGCGACGTCTACGCGCTCGGCGCGACGCTGTATCACCTGCTCGCGCGCCGCCCGCCGCATCACGCCAAGACCGCCGCCGACATGATGAAGGCCGCGGTCGACGGCCCGCCCGAGTCGCTGCGCGACCTCGTGCCCGGCGTACCGCCCGAGCTCGCGACGATCGTCGACAAGGCGCTCGCCCACGATCCGCGCGTGCGCTACCAGGACGCGCGCGCGCTTGCCGAGGACCTCCA
>DATJAE010000253.1:0-16816 GCA_035516595.1 Kofleriaceae bacterium
CGGAGATCGCGCGGACGTGCGCACCCGCGCGCTCGGCAACGGACGCGGCGTCGATGAAGTAGCGATAGACCGAGTCGCGGTGCAGCGCGCGGATGTGATACGCGTCGAGGAAGGCCTCGACGAGGAGCTTCCAGTTGCAGCGCCGCGGCGTGCGACTGGTCTGCCAGACGACGTGATGGTCGAGGTCGAGCGCCGCCAGATCGGCATCGACCGCGTCGAGGTGGCGCGCGACCTCGGCGGCGGAACCCGACCAGACGAGGCCATGGCGCTCGGCGATCGCCACGGGATGAAGATCGCGGCCCGCGTCGCGGCCGGCGAACGCCTCGGCGTGCGGCACGTGGATCAGCGCGCCGCGCAGATCGTACGTCCATGCGTGATACGGACAGACCAGCGCCTTGGCCGCGCACGGCGCGTCGACCAGACGGGTGCCGCGATGACGGCAGGCGTTCGCGAACCCGCGCAGCGTCCCCTCGGCGTCGCGAACGAGCAGCAGGTGGCCGACCGGGAGGCACCCGCCGGGCCTGATCGCCGAGGCCGCCGCGACGACGCGCGGCAGCGCGTGGACGGCGCGCTCGCGTTCGAACCATGCCGGCGAGGTGTAGTGCTCGGTCGGGACCTCGAACGGCGGGCCGCTCGACGGGCCGGAGCTGCGAAGCTGCTCGGTGAGCCGCTTCACTGTCGTCGATTGCATATAGTTCGTATACGAGGTATATGCCTCGCGTGCAAGACGATGTTCTCAAGAGCCATCTCGCCCACGCGGTGGTCAGACTGTTTCGCCTGGTCAATCGGGCGTGTAACCGCGCGCTTGCCGACCTCGATCTGTCGGCCGAACAGGCGCACTTGCTCTCGATGCTGTGGACGCTCGGTCCGATGACGATGGGCGCGCTGCAGCGCACGCTCGCTCTGTCGAGCGCGACCCTCACCGGCTCGATCGATCGGATGGAGGCGCAGGAGCTGGTCCGTCGCGTCCCGTCACCGGACGACAAGCGCGCCTGGGTCGTCGAGGCGCGCGTCCCGCCGAAGCGGCGCGACAAGATCGAGGCGACCGTCGAGCGCGCCGAGAAGCGCTGTTTTTCCGCGCTCGCCGCGGACGAGCGTCGCGAGCTCGCCCGCCTGCTCGACAAGTGCATCGTCGATCTCGAGCGCGACACCCAGGCACGGTGATGTGGCGGCCGCGCGGAGCGTGAAGCTCTGTGAAGGGCGGAACACGCGGCCGCGGAGGGCGGTAGGGTCCGGCATGCGACTCGCCCTCGGCATCGTGCTCGCGCTCGCAGGTTGCGTCGCGGAAGCTCCGGGATTTCGCGCGACCAGCCCCGGCGCGCCGCCACCCGCGAAGCGCCCCGACCAGGTCGCGGTGATGCTCGACGTTCCGCCGTGGCCGGCGCGCGTGCTCGGCGTCGCGGACTACCATGGCTACGTGCAGCGCGGCCGGGATCGCGAGCCGATCATCGCCGCGCTCCGGGGCGTGGCCGCGCGTGCCGGCGCGGATGCGCTGGTGTTCGGGCCGTGCCTGGTCCACCTCGGCTGCGTGCCGCGCGCGATCGCGCTCAGCCGGACCGGCGCGACCCACGTGCTCGCCGCCGACGAGCTGCCGAGCATGGACGATCCGGCGATCGCCTGGCAGGCCGGCTCCGCGGACCCGTTCTGGCCCCAGGCCGTGCCGCCGAGCCCGCCGATCCCGAGCGCTCCGACCCTCCTGCCCGGCCTGCCTGGCCCCGACGGCATCCCCGGGCCTCCGACCATCATCCCGTAGGGGACCTGCCGGCGGCGTATGGATCGCGGCCGGCGAGGACGTGCGCGCGCAGCGCCCCGATGTCGGGCGTGCCGTTTCGCAGCACCTCGGCGACGAACGCGTCGCGCGGATCGATCCCGGCGAAGTCATCGGGCAGGCAGAATCCGCGCGCATCGACCGGCGCTTCGATCGCGCCTGCGACCTCGATCCCGGTGTAGCCGTCGAGGAACACGCCGCGAGCGCGCAGGTTGCCCCCGACGACCAGTCCCGCGTTGTCGTCGCCGTGCGAGCCGATCACGAAGTGCGCGACGCAATCGCGCTCCACGACGACGAGCGTGCCGCGATCGAACACGAGGTTGCGCGCGCGCAACGAGCCGGTCACGACGAACATGCTGTTGTCGCGCGTGTCCAGCACGAGGTCGGAGTCGGTGGCGAGATCGCCGTCGACGACGATCACGTACGGCCCCTCGCCGAAGTCGTCGACGTCGAACCCCGCGCCGAGCCCGCCTTCGAACACGCGCGCGCTGACCGCGCGGTTCACCGCAGGCAGGTACCCGGTGATCCAGTCGCGATCCGCGAACCGCGTGGCGAGCTCCGCGCGCGAAAGTCGGGTCTCGCTCATCGCCGCGGACCGATCAGCGCTCGTTGCCGCGCTTGAAGTTTCCCGTCTTGCGGGCGACCAGCAGCTGGACAGCCGCCGGATCGCCGATCGCGGCGCGGATCTCGTCGGCGTCGGCCCCCACGAGCGTGCGCACGAGGCGACCGCGAAACCGCACCAGGACCTTGTCGCGCGTGACCTGGACGTCGAACGGCTCGTCCGCGAGCTTGCCGCGTCGATCGATCACGGCGCGGCGAGATCCGGCGAGACGTCGGGGAGCGGCTCGCCGAGCGGGCCCGCGGACAGCGTGGCGCAGGCGGCGTAGCTCTCGAGGCCGCTCGCGAGCTCGAGCCCGGTCCTGTCGGCGTTCTCGCAGCGCCGGATCGCCGGGTAGCGCGCGAACAGCCCCGCCTTGTCGCGGGCGTACCACGCGCGCAGCCCGGCGAGGTCGCGCCCGCCGCGCGTGGTGCCGTCCTCGCGCGCGTGATCGGTGTCGGCGGCGAGCTCGATCACGGCGCACGCGTGATCGACCGCCTTGACGCACGCGACCCGGCAGCCCGCGCCGGCCTCGCCATGGCAATCCGCGGCCGCGACCTCGAGGTCGGTATACGTGCAACCCGCGGCGAACGCGGCATCGTCGCGGCTGCGCCGGGTCGCGACGATCGCGGCGTGGAGCTTGGGATTGTGCCGGCCGCGCGCGTCGTCCTGGGCGATCCGGTCGACGATCGCGAGGTTCGTGCGCAGGCCATCGGCGATGGCAGGCGGCGCCTTCACGGCGTGATCGGCGGCGCGGGTGCGCAGCGCCGCGGCGGCCGCGTTCACCGCGGTGACCTCGTCGGCGACCTCGCGCGACCACGCGTCCGCGACGTTCTCGACGCGGTCGGCGACGTCCTCCTCGCGGGTCGTGCACCCGGCGTCGCGCACGGTGTCGCGACCCTTGAGCGCCAGCTCGCGCAGCGCGCGCACCGACTTGAGCCACGCGTTGTAGTCGGCGACCAGCGTCGCCGCCTTCGCGGCGATCCCGGCGGCGCGCTCGTGCAGCGCGGCCAGCACCGGGACCAGGTCGGCATGGTGATCGCCGTGGCCGAGCTCCTCGCAGGCGTCGGTCACGGCCTGATCGTGCTCGGTCCAGTCGCTCGCCAGCGCCTGCGCGGCGGCGTCGAGGTCGCCCGCGATCTTCATCCAGTAGCCGTCGGTCAGGCCGAGGTGCAGCGCGGTGACGTCGGCAGCCACCGTGCGATCGACGCCGGCCAGCTCGTCGAGCGTCGCCGTCCACTTCTTGCCGTAGTCCTGTGCCGTCGCCGACAGCTTGGCGAGATCGCGCGTCGGATCGGGATCGGGGTGAGCGTGCGCCCGCGCGATCGCGGCGTGCAGCTCGGCGTCGTCCTTCGCGCAGCGGTCGGGGATGCCGTCGGCGCGACGCACCACCACGCGCAGGTCCTTGAGCCGCGCGATCGCCGCGTCGGTCGCATCGGCGTAGCCGGGATAGTGCGCGACGATGTCGCCGGCGCGATCGTTGCCGGCCTTGACCGGCGCGAGCTGGGCGACCAGGTCGCGAACCTCGCGCGAGCGTGCGAGCGCGTCTTCGAGCCCTGTGCCCTTCGGCTTGGCGGTCGCGTCCTCGATCGCGGTCGCGATCGCGTGCACCGTGTCGTCGATCCGCGCGACCAGCTCGTCGGGATCGACGTCACCGCGCGCGGAACGAGCCGCGACCCCGAGCACCACGAGCACGACCAGCGCGCGCACGACGAGAACCTACCACGGCGCGAGCACGGCGCCCGGCGTGCCGCCGCGGTGTAGCCGCTGTGATCCGGCTCACCGGTCACTCGCAGGTCAGCTGGTGATCGCGAATATGGCAGGTCCCGCCCGGTCGCGGCTGGACGCTGCCGAACAGGTCGACCTTCCAGGTGCACGGCTCGCAGCTCGCGCCGGTCGCCTGCAGCGTCGTGTTCGTGCTCCACTTCGTGCCGATGTGCCCATCGGTCGAGCCACCGGTGGGGCAGTCGACTTCGTACTTCAGGTCGTCGATGAAGTCGTCGAGCACGAGCTGCGCGCTCTGCTGCGGGTCGGTGCACGCCGGTGTCGCGTCGCCCTGCTCGTCGGGCAGGTCCACGCCGTCGGGCCGGCACCGTCCCGACCGCGACCCCTCGTCGCACCAGGCGATCGAGTCGCACTCGGCGGCCCGGCGCTTGCTCGCGAGGCAGCGCGCTCGCCCGCGCCGGATCGAGGCCTGATCGTCGGCTTGCATCGGATACTGAAAGATCTTGTAGGCCACCGTCGTGGCGGCGCTGGCGACCAGGGTCAGCCGCACCTTGCCGCTATGCGGCGTGTTGCAGAACGACACCGACGCCACGCCCATGTCCGGCTCGGCCTTGACGTCCCAGAACCGCACGAAGTACGCGTGGTCGGTCTCGCGCGGCTGGACCACGGCACCGACCGCCAGCTCGCCGAGCCACACGTCGTCCGCCACGCCGGCGACGATCGCGTAGCAGTGATACGCCGGCAGCGTGAGGTCGACGGTCTGTTCGTGGTCCGGCTTGGTGACCTTGAACGTGCGCACCGCACCGAACGGCCGGACGGTGGGCTCGGCGTCGGGCACCCAGGTCGTGAACGGCAGGTCGACCTTGGCGATCGCGCTCGCGCGTGCGGGGTCGGCACGCGGCGCGGCCCACGAGGTCGCGCTCGCGGCCAGCGTGGCCAGCAGGATGATCTTCATGTGGTGCGCACCAGCAACGCCCGTGCCGCGAGCCGCCGGCCTGGGTCCACGACGTTCTCGCCGTGCTGCTGGGGTGCCAACTAGACAACTGTCCGGCGCAGCGGCCAACCCCGGTTCAGCGCAGCACGAGCGCGCGCGCGATCACCCAGTAGGCGCTGAGCCCGCCGATCGCGTAGAGCGCGACCAGCTTGGCGCGCGGCAGCTGGGCCCAGCGCCGGACCAGGTGCAACGCGCCGAGCACGAGCGCCAGGAACGCGACCTGACCGAGCTCGATCCCGCCGCCGAAGCCGACGAGCGCCGCGCCGATCGCGTGCTCGGGCAAGCCGATCTCGCGCAGGCCGCCGGCAAAGCCCAGGCCGTGGACGAAGCCGAACACCAGCGCCATCGCGGCCCCTCGCCAGCGCGGCGGCGCCGGGCCGCGGACCTCGATGTCGGCCGCGAGCAGGAGCAGCGACAGCGCGATGCACAGCTCGGCGGCCGACGACGACACCCGGATCCAGCCGAGCGCGGTCGCCGAGAACGACAGGCTGTGCGACAGCGTGAAGGCGGTCTCGGCGAGCAGCACGCTGCGGACGTCGCGCAGGAGCAGCACGAGCAGCACGAGGAACAGCAGGTGGTCGTAGCCGGTGACGATGTGCACGACGCCCAGGGCGACGAACTCGCGCGCGATCGCGAGCGCGGACTCGTCGGCGGGTGCGAGCTCGATCGTCGGCGAGCCCTCGCGCACCAGCTCGGTGCGCGTCGTGCCGTCGGCGAACGTCACCGATGCGACGGCATCGCTGACGATCGGCCCGAGCCCGCGCAGCGCGAGCGCGTGCCCCGAGATCCCGCTCGCGCAGTCGAGCAACCACAGCTGATCGTAGGGCGAGTCGCTGCTCTGCGCGGCCAGCGTGCAGCCGTCGGCCGCGACGATCGCGAGCGACGGATCGGGCGCGATCAGCCGGAGGTGCACGCTCGCGTGGCCGGGCTCGAGCTCGGTGACCTCGACGTAGGCCGTCCGCAGGCCGTGGGCGCCGGCGAGCGGCGCGAGGGCCACGACGAGCGCGATGATCGCCGTGCGCATCAGTCCTCCGCCGAGGGCTCGGTGCGCAGCGCGAGCCGCTCGGTCGGCACGAGGTCGTCGACCGCCCGGCCGTCGACGTCGACCTGGTAGTGCGCGAACGCGTGCGCGATGTAGTTGGCGATCGCCGCGTGGCGGCGCGCCACCGTGAAGTCAAGCCGCACCTTGTCGGCGACCTCGTCGAACGTGGCCGGACGGCCGGCGTCGCGCTCGATCACCTTCACCAGGTGCCAGCCGAACCGCGACGCGATCGGCGCGCTCCACGTGCCGGGCGCGACCTGCCAGGCCGCGTCCGCGAACTCGCCGCCGTAGGTCGCCGCGAGATCGTCGTGGCTGGCCCGAACGTCGCGCGAGCGCGCAAACGCGTCGCCGAGCGGCGGCGGCTGCCCGGGCAACCGCGCCTCGGCCGCGCGCACGGCGTCGCCGATCGCCAGCGCCTCGGCGCGCGAGGTCACGAACACGTGGATCAGGTGGATGTGCTCGGCGACGTGCCAGCGCTCGCGCGTGTTCGCGTAGTAGGCAACGAGCTCGGCGCGGGTCGGTTCGCGCGACGCGCCGGCGAGATCCTCGGCGAGCACGAGCATCTTCTGCACGAGGTGGCGGCGCGCGACCGCGTCGTCGCGATCGAGCCCGAGCCGCAACGCCTCGCGGTACAGCACCTCGTCCTCGATCGCGCGGCGATCGACCTGTGCGACCTGCTCGGGCGACAGTCGATCGACCCCGAGCTTGCGCGCTTGCGCCGCGTGCAGCGCGTCGAGGTAGCCCGCGCCCAGCGAGATCCGCGCGGTGTTGTCGGGGCGCGGCGCGATCGCGAACACCACCGCGCCGATCACCGCGAAGTGGACCAGGCGCTCGCGCGCGAGCCGCGCGATCACGGCAGCCACCAGATCGGCGAGGTCCACGCGCGCTCCTGGATGTCGACGTCGAGCGTGCCGCCCGCGCCACAGCCCGCGGTGGTCGGCGCGGCCAGGCAGTCGTAGTGCGACCAGCGCGGCGTCGGCACCTGGAGCACGCGCACGTAGTAGAACGCCGGTCCGGTCGCGGCGAACGCCGGATCGGTCCAGCCCAGGCACACGCTGCCGTCGGTCCACGTCGTGTTCGGCGAGCTCGGCGTGAAGCGCTGCACGGTCTCGGTCAGCGTGCCCCCGACGTACATGCCCTTGACGATGTCGACCTCGGCGAGGTCGTCGCTGTCCTTGAGCGCGCTCACCACGAACTGCGGCGCGGTCGCGCCGCCGCTCGGGGGCGACATCGTCCCGCCCATCGGCACGCCGCCGTCGCCGATCACGTTGCCGGGAAACCCGCCGTTGCAATAGTCGGTCGCGGTCCACACCTCGTAGAACCGCACGGCGATGCGCGGCCCGCTGGTCGCGAACGTCTCGCGGCGGAACAGCGCGGCGAAGATGTCCTCGCGCGTGTTCTGGGTCGCCCACACGCCGGTGATCCCGCCGGGGTTGTGGTACGGCGACCTGGTGAGCCGCGCGACCGGGGTGTCGTCGAGATCGCCGACGTGGCCTTGCCAGGTATCCTCGCGCACGTAGCCCGGGATGCCGTTGTGATCGTCGGTCGCGCCGACGATCCCCATCTGCAGCGGATCGACGCCCATCGTCCCGTACGTGGTGATGCCGGTCGCGAACGCGTGGCGCACGAAGTTCTGCGGGTTCTCGGCCATCGGGTTGCCGCCGGCGACCGGCACGTGCTCGAAGTCGCACGTCGGATCCGGCGCGTTCGAGCCGGCGAAGCACTCGCTGTTGCCCTTGTGCTGATGGATCTCGACCAGCCGCTGGTACTGGTTCATCTGCTTGAGCGCGTCGACACCGGCCGGCAGCGCGAACGCCTGGCCCTCGCTGAGGTTCGAGTTGTGCGGGATCGTGAGCACGACGCAGCCGTTCGCGGCGGTGCAGCCCTGATCGAGCGCGGTCCATAGATCGGTGGGCTGCTGGTACTCGGTCGAGTCGAACGGCACGTTCGGCACGTTCTCGGACCCGAAGATCACGTTCTGATGCAGCGTCGCGCCGGCGACCGCGTGCGTCCACTCGTACGCGACCAGCGGGGTGAACGTGCAGCGCTGATACGCGTCGTGCGCGGCCTGGCGCTCGACCTGCCACGCCGAGGCGGTGAACGTGCTGCACGCCGGATCGCCTTCGTGGCCGCCGCCGCATACCAGGCCGACCACCGCCGCGGCATCGGCGATGATCGTCGCGATCGGCGCGTTGGCGGCGCCGCGATAGGTCTGGCACTGGGTCGCGCCGTTGAACGTGTTGGCCGAGCCGGTGTCGAACGGCGTGCCGTCGGGGAACTGCCCGCACGCCCACGTCGCGTCGAGCCACTCGCTGTGATCGGTCACCGCGTCGAAGTCGAGCGCGCGATCGATCGAGACCTTCGGTCCGGGCGTCGCCGCGCCCGCCGCGATCTGGGTCTGCGAGCTCGGGTCGGAGGCGAACTGGTACGCGTCGTGCGGAAAGTTGCGATTGCCCCATTCGTAGGCATCAGCCGACAGCGCGGTGTGCGTGTGGAGGTCGCCCCAGTACACGTTCTTGTTCGCGCTGTAGTCGGCGCACGCGGACAGCGCCGCGTCGACGGTGGCGGAGCCATCGCCGAGCGGCGCATCGGGGCTTGCGGTCGACCTGTGCGAGCAGGCGCCGAGCAACAACAGACACGCGTGGCCAAGCGTTCGCGACGGCATGGCGATCCGACCCGGGGGTCATGCGCAGGTTAACCGGCGGCCGCGTCGAGACCGCGCGACCGCGATGTGTCGGGTCGGCCCGACAGTCGGAATTCACGCCGGCTCGCGCCGGTTCGCATCGGCCATGCCCCGACCCCTGCGCTCGCCGGGCCTGGTGGGCGCGACGCTGACCTGGGAGTCAGCGCAGGATCGCTTCGTGTACACCAGGAAGGACGATGCGACGCTCGACATCGCATGGTTCGCCGCGGACCACCACGGCGGCTGGCTCACGGTGACGCGGATCCGGCACCCATCGCGTTCTGCATGCAGTGCGCCATCTGCTCGCTCAGCGCGCCCATCGCCTTGGCGTCCTCCTCGGTCAGCTTCGGCGCCTGCTCGCTCCGCTTGGCCGCTTCCTGCCCCCACCTCGACATGTCGTCGCTGACCTTCTGCACGCACGCCATGTCCTTGCACGCGCACATGCTGTCCTTGAAGCGCGTCATCGTGGCGAGCGCCTCGGCCATCGACCAGGCGCTGAAGATGCCACTCGAGCCGAGCGCGAACTGCTTGCCGCACGCGACCAGATCCGTGGCCGCGCGGACGCCCGCGACGCACGCGCGCGCCGGCTGCGACCACTCGTGGCGCTCGCACTCGCCGACCGCCATCGTGACGTCCCCGTCGTCGAGCTTGACCGCCTGTGCGGCGCGCTCGACCGCAGTCTTGCAGCGCAGCTCGGGGGCCGGCGCCACGTTCGTCGGCGGAGGCGGCGGGTTCGAGGCCTCGCACCCGCCGAGCAACACCACGACCACCAGGAGCGGCTTCATCGCAGGAGCGTAACATCGCGGCTGGCCGCGTGCCCGCGGCGGCGCGATCGGCTACAAGCTCGCAGGCATGACCGCGGCGACCACGACTGCAACGCTCGCCGTCCTCGCGATCCTGTGCGGGTGCGGCAAGACCGACCGCGGACGCGACTGCGACGACATGCGCGTGCTGGTGAACGAGCTCGACCGCGCGGGCCCTCGCTACTACGACTGGGGACCGGCGCTCGAGCGCATGCGCCAGCACGAGTGGCGCGATCCCGAGGTGCGCGCCGCGGCGCAGCTCGCGTTCACGCCGCCGCCAGCGCCGCCGGAGAACGGCTCGGGGTGGACGCTCGACCAGACCTACGCGCACGGCACCGCCGCGGGCTCGTCGGCGATCGCGAAGCGGCTGCACGCGGATGCGCACTTCGATCGCCTGCTCGCGCTGTGCGGGCTCGACGCCCCGTAGCGATCGGCCGAGACCGAGCGATCGCGCATGTGATAGAGCACGAGGCCGCCGATCGCGCCCACCGGAGCCTCCATGCCAGCTCACCACGTCACCGCTCGCCGCATCACCTGCATCCTGTTGGTCTCGGCCGCCAGCGCGGCCGCCGGCCCGATCGCGCTCGACCGCGTGCTGTGTCGCCGGCTCGACAACCGGTTCGACGGCGAGACCAAGACGATCGTGTCGGTGCCGCGCGCGCCCGGGCCGACCGCGACGGCGAACGACGACGGCAGCAAGCTCGCGGTATGCGATGCGGCGAAGACGTCGTGCGTCGACGTGCCGACCAAGGGCGTGTTCCAGGCGGCGGTGAGCCCCGACGGCAAGCGCCTGCTGGTCGCGTCGAATGACGGCGACTCGGCGGTGCTCGCGGTGCCGAGCGGCAAGGCCACGGTGCACTTCGATAACCGCCGCGATCGCACCTACACGTGCGGCGCGGGGCTGTGGCTCGGCAACGACGTCATCCTCGCGTTCGGCAACGACTGCTCCGAGTTCGATGCCAAGCCCTTCCTCGCCCACGCGCGCAGCGGGAAGTACATCGCGGCGTTCGTGAGCAAGAAGCTGACCGAGAACGGCGAGACCCTGTACGACGCGGCGCCGCTCGACGGCAAGCTGTGGGCGGTCGCGATGTTCGATCACTACGAGAAGGACTCGTACGGCACGGTCTACGCGATCGACACCGCGACCGGCAAGATCCGCGCGACCGCGACCGGCACCGCCGCGGGCGGCGCGACGATCGTCGAGGGCAAGACCACGCGCACGATCGACAAGATCGCGGACTGTCGCTAGGGGCAGGTCCGGGTCTGCAGCGGCAGCGGCGCGAGCGGCTCCTGCGTGAAGTCGAACGCGTCGAACAGATCGTTGGCCTGGCCGTCCTGCGCTGCCGGATCCAGATCCGACAGCGTCCGGGTCGCGCCGAACACCTTCTCGATGAAGCGCGGGATGCTCGCCTGCTCGGAGACCTCGTGGAAGATGAAGCCGGGCCTGGCGTACGGCGAGATCACGATCAGCGGCAAGCGGAAGCCCATGCCGTAGGGCGCGCTCGGATCGCAGCCGTAAGCGCGCGGCGGCGCGACGTGATCGTACCAGCCGCCGAAGTCATCCATCGTGAACACGATCGCCGTGCTCGCCCACAGCGGGCTGTTCATGACGTGGTTCAGGTGGCCCACCGTCCAGTTCTCGCCGGCGCACACGCTGCCGACGTCGGGGTGCTCGTCGTCGAGATCCTGATCGACCAGCCACGACACCGCCGGCAGCGTGCCGTTGTCGACGTCGCTGTCGAACTGGCTGGCATCGACCACGTCGCTCCAGCCCGGCCCGTGACGGATCGAGTCGATCGCGTCGAACATCGACCAGATCTCGGGCAGCAGGTAGAAGTTCGTGCCGTAGAACTTCCAGTCCACGCCGGCGGGCAGGATGTCGGGCAGGCTCGGGATCGTGAAGCACGGGAACACCTGCTGCGGCGCGCACGACCCGCCGGGCGGGCCTTCGACCGTGACCTGCGTGCTCGCGGCCTGATCGCAGCCCCAGTACGGCCAGTAGACCTGCGTGTTCGGGTTGCCATCGGCCCACGCGGCCTGCGCGGCGAGCACGAACGTGTGGCCGGGGAAGCTCGGCCCGAGCACGTCGGCGAAGAACCGATCGGCGAGCGTGAAGTGCCGCGCGTACTGCCAGTAGTTCGGGATGTCGGACTCCTGGTACTGCGCGAACGCCAGGTTGTCGCCGTTCTGGGTCGCGCCGGCGACCTGCTCCCACTGGCCAGCGAGATCCTGGAGCGCGCACGAGTGCTCGTGACACAGGTCGCGCGGCGTACTGTCCGGCGCGTGCGGCGGCGTGATCGTGCCGCTCGACAGCTGGATCTGCGAGATCCCGTCGGCGCCGGGGAACGATCCGAAGTAGTTGTCGAACGTGTGGTTCTCCTTGACCACCACGATCACGTGCTGGATCGGGATCGGGCCCGCCGGCGCGTCGACCGTCGTCGCGGCAGCGTCGCGACCGACCGCTCCGCTCGCGTCAGGCGCGGCGGCCCCGTGCGGCGAGCTGCACGCGGCGAGCGCGAGCCAGAGCAGCGGCGCCATCCTCATGGCGCGCGATGTTTCCCGACGACGGCCCGCCGGTGCAAGCCCAAAGCGCTGTGCAGCGGTCGTACAGCGCGCTACGGGCGCACCCGCGCTTCGGGCAGCGCCGCGGGCGGCGGCTCGTCGAACATCGTGCCGGCGTCGATCCCGCGCAGCCGCACCAGCTCGAGCGGGACCATGATCACCAGGCCGGTCAGCGTGCCGATCCAGAACAGCGAGCCGCCGCCGGTCGCGGCCGCGATCGTCGTGACCGTGGTGATCGTGGCGACCCGCAGGATCGACGGAACCAGCGCGCCGGCCGGGCGGCGCTTGCACGCCGGGCAGCGCACGATGCCGAGCGTGCGCTGGACGCTGGCGGGATCGCTGCGGCCGCGCTCGGACGTCGCGTCCGCCAGCGCGGTGTGCCGCGACCGGTAGGCGCGCACCACCGGCAGCGCGAGCACGCGCGTGCGCTTGCCGCACCGCGCGCACGCGAACGTCACGCCGTCGAGCGCTGCCGCGCCCAGCCGATCGTCGCTCATCGCGGTATCGTAGCGCGGACGATGGCGCGATCGCAGCTCGGGCTCGACCTCAACCTGCTCGTGCTGCTCGACGCGCTGCTCGCCGAGCGCAACGTCACGCGCGCGGCGCGCCGGGTCGGGCTCACGCAGTCGGCGGCGAGCCACGCGCTCGCGCGGCTGCGCGATCACTTCGGCGACGCGCTGCTGGTCAAGGCGGGCGGCCGCATGGTGCTGACCGCGCGCGCCCGCCAGCTCGAGGCGCCGATCCGCGACGCGCTCGAGGCGCTCGATGGCGCGCTGCGCGGCGCCCGCGCGTTCGAGCCGCGGCGCGCGCGCCGCACGTTCACGATCGCGATGACCGACTACCTCGGCGCGATCATGCTGCCGCCGCTGTACGCGCGGATCGCGGGGGCCGCGCCCGGCGTCGATCTGCGGATCGGGTCGATCGTGCGCGACGTCGAGGCCGCGCTCGCGAGCGACGAGATCGACCTCGTCGTCACGATGGCGGCCCTGCCCGCGCCACCTCCGGCGATCTACCAGCAGCGGCTGTTCGAGGAGCGCTACGTGTGCGTGATGCGGCGCGGCCACCCGGCCGCGTCGCGCCCGCTCGACCTCGCGGCGTACTGCGCGCTCGACCACGCGCTGATCGCGCCGCGCGGCGGGCCGGGGATCGTCGATCGCATGCTCGAGGCGCGCGGCCTGGCGCGGCGGGTCGCCGTGCGGATCGCGCACTCGCTGGTCGCGCCGCACCTGATCGCGGCCAGCGACCTGGTGATCACGGTGGTCGAGCGGCTCGCGCGCAGCTACGCGGCGCTGCTGCCGCTCGAGATCGCGCCGCTGCCGCTCGACGTGCCCGCGCCGGCGTGCTGGCAGCGCTGGCACGAGCGCGACCAGCGCGATCCCGCGCACGCGTGGCTGCGCGGCGTGGTCGCCGAGGTCGCGGCGCGCGATCTCACGGCTTGACCGGCTTGAAATCGAAGCCGTTCGGCATGAACACGTAGACCACGCACTCGGCGTCGGGCTCGCAGTAATTGTCGTGCGGCTCGTTCGCGAGCTGGTGCCATTGCTCGCCGGCGCCGAGGCCCGGTCCCTGATCCTTGCCGACCGGGAAGTTGTGCATGTGGCCCGAGATCACGACGGCGTAGTCGTCCGAGCTGTGGGTGTGCGGGCCCGGCCGGAAGCCGGGCGGCGTCTTGAACAGAAAGCCGATCGGTCCCTTGGTCTTGAGGTCGCCGTAGACCACCGCGATCTGCGGCCCGCGCGCGCCGGCCTTGGCGTCGAGCGGGATCCACGTGGTCTGCTTCTGGGTCGTGGTGGAGCTATGCCCGGCGATGGCCGGGGCAGCGAGCGCGGACGTGAGGGCGAGGGCGAGCGCGAGTCTGGTCATCGGATCTCCTTTGCCCGCACCGTGCGCCCGCGCGCCGCGCGCGAGAAGCGCGCCGCGTTCATGGCCGCGATGCACGCCGTGCATGCACGCGCATCACCAGCCGGTAGACCACCAGCGCCGGCACCACGGTGAGCGAGACGATGCGCAGCGCGAGCGCGGCCACGCCGAGCAGCGCGGCGGCGCGATCGAGCCCGCCCGACGGCGTGAGCACGCCGTCGTCGGCGCAGCTCGCGAGGTAGACGACGCGCACGATCGCGTAGACCGCGAGCACGCACGCGGGCAGGACGAACGGCCTCAGCTCGCGCCACGCCCGGGTCACGGCGCGAGCTCCGGGCCGGAGGTGAGCAGCGCGAGCAGGAGCGCGTTGCCGATCGGACCGCCGATCGCGAAGCGGCCGCCCGCCGGCAGGCCGAACAGATCCACCGTGCGGTAGAGCTCGCGAAATGCCTGCTCGTGACGGAACGCGCGCGCCGGGGCGAGCGCGAAGCCGGTCGCCGACACCGACACGCCGAGCACGACCGGGCCGCTGTCGACGTCGCCCGGGCCGGTGTGGCCGTCGCCGTACTCGCGGATCGCGCCGAACCCCAGCCGGGTGGACTCGTGGGCGAGCACGCCGTCGGCGAGCTGGCGCGCGACCTCGCGGTCCGCGAAGCCCGCGAAGTACGCGGCCAGGCCGGTGCCCGAGCCGCGCGGCGCGTCGTGCGGCGCGCCGGTCGCCGCGTCCATGCGCTGGATGACCAGCCCGCTCGCGCGATCGATCTGCACCGCGCGCACGCGCTCGGCCCAGTGCGCGAGCACCGCCGCGTGCGACACGCCGGTCGCGCGGCCGTGCACCGCGATCGCGGCCGCGACCGCCGCGACGTCGGTCGGGAACGCCTCGCCCGGGTAGGTCTCGATCAACCCGGTCGGCGACGCGAGCAGCCGGCGCTCGTACGCGGCGATCAGCGCGTCGTGCTGCTTCGCGAGGTCGGGCGGGAATTGCGGATCGACCAGGCGCGCCATGCCGAGCGCGAGCGCGGCGTACGCGAGGTAGGCGTGGCCGTGCGCGCTGCCCAGGCTCGCCATCGCGTCCTCGCCCCACGCCCGGGTGCCGAACCCGCGCATCTCGGGGCGAAAGCTGTTGGCCGCGGCGCGCGTGACGTACGGCGCGAGCTCGGCCCGCCAGCTCGGATGCGCGAGGCACAGCTGGGCCAGGCCGAGCGCCGTCATCTGGTGAGTGACGAGCGCCCACTCGCCGGCGAACCGATCGGCCGGCGGCGCCTGCGCCTGGGCGTTCTCGAACGCGATCATCTGCTCGGCGAGCGCGCGCTGGGCGTCGGCGTCGCCGTCGTACCAGCCGTCCGCGTCGCGCCCGCACCACCACGGCAGCCCGAGCGCGACCACCGCGAGCGCCAGCCCGCACGCGACCAGCCGCGCCAGCCAGTTCCTCGACACCGTTCGAGCATAGCGTGGCACAGTCGGGGCCGTGGATCGCCCGATCTTCATCATCGGCTCGGGACGCTCGGGCACGACGCTGCTGCGCAACATGCTCAACGCCCACCCGCGTATCCACATCGCGTTCGAGCCGCACTTTTACTGGTACCGCGCGCTGTTCCGCACGCGCCGCCCGGCGCGCGAGCTGCTCGACTTCTACTTCCAGAGCCCGCACTTCCGCTGGCAGCGGGTCGATCCCAACCGCGTGCTCGCCCAGCTGCCGTCGCCGCTGGGCCGCGAGCACCTCGGCGAGGCGTTCGCGGCGGTGCTGCGCGAGCGCGCCGCGCGCTACGGCCGGGTGCGGTTCGGCGACAAGACGCCGGCCAACGCCGCCGCGCTCAAGACGATCTTCGCCGACTTCCCGGAGTGCCGCGCGATCCACATCGTGCGCGATCCGCGCGCCACCGCGGCCTCGCTCGCGCGCATGCCGTGGGCGCCGGCCAGCCTGATGATCAACGCGAGCTACCTCGACATCGAGCGCAAGCAGGTCGCGAAGTTTCGCGATCGCATGCTGCCGATCCGGCTCGAGGACCTGCTCGCCGAGCCGCGCGCGACCATGACCCGCGTGCTCGACTTCGTCGAGGAGCCGTGGCACGACGACGTGCTCGATCACGCCAGGCACCAGCCCGACAAGGACGACGTGCCGCCCTACCCGTGGCTCGAGCGCGCGGGGGGCGTCCGCGACGACGCCGGCGCGCGCGGCGGCGCCGCCGGCGCGGGCTGGGGCGAGCTCACGCCGGTGCAGATTCGCATGATCGAGCAGATCACCAAGCGGGTGATGGCCGGCGCGGGCTACAAGCCCGCCGAGCTCGCGAAGGAGCCGCGCTGGATCTCGGTGTTCTGGGCGGGCATCTCGGAGATCCCGCGGTTCTTTCCGCTCGCGGCGCGCGGGCTGTGGCTGTGGTTCAAGGCGCGCAAGCCCGAGCGGCTCGACTGGGCCGAGCGCTACGTCCTGACCCACACCAACCCCGCTGCGTGGGCGCGCTACCCCGGCTACGAGCTGCCGACCGCGCCGCCGCTGGCCGCGCTGACCGCCGGCGACATGAAGACCGCATTACCAAGCGACGCTTAACGTGAGCGCGCGGCCGCCGCCCGCTAGAGGGAGGCATGGGGAAGCTCGCGCTCGCGGTCATCGCGCTGTCATCTGCCGCCGCCCACGCCGATCCGTGCGACCGGGTCGATGGCTTCGAGCACTGCACGATCGACGGCGACGAGGAGACCCGCGAGGTCGCGCCGCGCATCCGCTGGGAGGGCGAGGCCGCGTGGCGGATCGGCGTGACCAGCTTCGACGGCGACGCGGCGTTC
>DATJAE010000254.1:0-3942 GCA_035516595.1 Kofleriaceae bacterium
GGTGCGCGCACAGGTCGCGCCGTCGCGCGAGGCCAGCGTTCCGGCGTGCGCGAGCGACGCGGTGGCGACCAGCGCGAGCGCGAGCTTCATCACGGATCTACGGTAGCCGAGGCCGGGCTATTTCGTCGCGACCCGCTCGACCGCGCCGGCCTGCACCCAGCCGGTCGCGCCGCTCGCGAGCCGCAGCTTGGTCCAGCCCTCGCGCTGCTCGTCGATCGTGACCTCGGCGCCGCGCGGCAGCGGCTGGCTCATCGCCGCAGGCGCGCCGGCGCTGTCGGCGGCGCGCAGCACGACCGCGTCCATCACGACCGCGTCGGCGGCGTGGCGATCCTCGAGCACGAGCGACGCGCCCATCGCCAGCCAGATCGCGGCGGGCAGGATCGCGAGCATCGCCAGCCCGGTGCGCCGCCGCCCGCGCCACGGCACGAGCAGCAGCACCGCGAGCGCGAACGCGATCGCGCCGACCACGAGCCGCCGCGTGCGCGGCCAGCGATGGAAGAACAGCAGCGTGTCGGTGGCGGACTCGCCGCCCGGGCGCACCGCGTCGGGCTGGCGGCTGCGCAGCCACGCCAGGTTGCGGCGGGCGCGTGCGTTGCCCGGATCGATCGCGAGCGCGCGGCGGTAGGCGAGCGTCGCGGTCGCGACGTCGCCGGCACCGAGCGCGGCGTTGCCCCAGTCGGCGAGCAGCTCGGGGCGGTCGGGCAGGCCGTGCGCGGCCTCGCCGAGCGCGACCTCGGCGCGCTCGAACGCGGCGCGCTTGCCCGCGGCGTCGCCGAGCGCGAGCGCGGACTGGTAGTCGGCGCGGCCATCGGCGAGCTGCTGCTGCGGATCGCCGGCGGCGCGCGCGTGCGCCGGCACGAGCGCGATCGCGAGCGCGAGCGCGGCGGCCGCGCTCTTGCCGCGCCGCGGGGCGCGCCGGCCCTCGGCGATCCACCGGCGCATCGCGTCGTGGGCGCGGCCGCGCAGCTCGCTCGACAGCGGCTCGGCCGCGGCGGCCGGCGCGAAGCTCTCGGTCTCGATCTGCGCGAGCAGGCCGTCCTCGCCGACCTGCCGCTCGAGCGCGCGCGCCAGGCCGCGCAGCGCCGCGGCGAGCGGGCCCGCGGTGTCGCGCGCCGGATCCTTGGCCGCGCGCACGAGCTCGCGCTCGACCGCGCGGCGCGCGTCGCGCACCTCGGCGGCCTCCTCGCGCTGGCTGCGCGTGCGCACGCTCCACGTGCGCGCCGCGAGGATCGCGAGCGGCAGCGCGTAGAGCAGCGCGATCGCGAGCCACAGCAGCGCGCCGCTCGCCGGCGTGTCGTCGGTGTCGCCCGGCGCCGACAGCGCGAGGTCCGCGCCGACCAGCGCGAGATCGGCCTGCCCGGTGGGCGCGGCGGGCGCGGGCTTGTTCGGCGTCGCCGACACCACGTCGCTCGCGCCGACCACGCTCGAGCCCTTGACCGACAGCGCGATCGGATCGCTGTGCACGACCTGATACGCGCCCTTGACCGGATCGAAGTACGCGAACGCGATCGCCGGGATCTCGCTCGCCGGCCCGGTGACCTGCGCGGTCACCTTGAACGTCTTGGTCTTGCCGTCGTCGGACAGCTCGCCGGTGGGCGGGTCGGCCGGCACGCTGAACGTGTCTTTGGGCAGGCCGCCTTCGCCGTCGAGCTTGCCGAGCGCCAGCGTGTCGAGCCGCTCGTCGCTCTTGACCGTGATGTCGAGCTCGACCGGCTCGCCGAGCGAGACCACCGAGCGGCTGGTCGCGACCTTGATCGAGAACTGCGTGCCGACCGCGCCGGCGAACCCGGGCGGGCGATCGGTCTCGGGCAGCGGCTTGACCTCGAGCGTGCGCGCGACGTCGCTCGCGCGGAACATGCGCGACGGCGCGTTGCCGAAGAAGTCGGCGCGGCCGACCGGCAGCGGCGCGACGACCGACGCCGGCGCGACCTCGATCTTGCCGGTCTTGCGCGGCGCCGCGTAGAACGTCGCGACCAGCCGGTTGTAGGTCACGCCGCTGACCTCGGTCTGGTCGACCTTGAACGGCAGATCGAGCTCCTTGTCGCCGCCCTGGAACTTGTAGGTGCGCTGGTTGGTCGCCGGCGGCGTGCCGATCGTGAACGCGTCGCCGTCGAGCATCGGCACCTGGAACACCGGGTTCTTCTGCGGCTCGGCGCGGAACAGCCAGGTCAGGGTCACCGGGATGTTCTCGCCGACGAACACCGCGCGGTCGGGTAGCGCGAGCTCGAGCTTCATCGCGTCGGTGGCCGGCACCGCGTCGACCGTGATGTCGCCGCCCGGCGCGGTCGCGCGCTTGCCACCCTGGGTCGCGGTGGTCGCCGGCACGTGCAGCACGCCGTCCTTGGCCGCCTCGACCGACCAGCGGAACACCCAGGTCACGCTGGTCGAGTCGCTGCGCCGGCCGTTGACGATCTGGATCGAGCGCGAGACGCTGGGCTGCGCGCCGAGCGGCCGCACGGTCGCGCCGGGAAGGTCGAGCTTGGGCTGCGCCGGCGCGGGCGTCTCGTCGAAGCCCTCGACCTGGAGGTCGAGCTCGAACGGCATGCCCGCGTGCGGCTCGTCGTCGACGCTCCACCGCGCGCGCGCGTCGCCATCGGCGCGCGCCGTGCCGAGCATCGCGACCATGACCACCCCGACGATCGCGATTCTCACCAGTCCTGCTCCACCGGTTCGGATTTGGACTCCTGATCGCGCCGCTGGCGCTGGCGCTGCGCGTCCTCGTCGCGCGCGCGCTGCGCGGCGCCGCCCTGCTGCTGCTGCTGCTGCTGTTGCTGCTGCTGTTGCTGCTGCTGCTTGTCCTTGTCGTCCTTGTTCTGGTCGCTCTTGTTTTGCTTCGGCGGCTGCAGCAGCTTGAGCGCGTTCTCGAGGTGCTCGATCGCCTTGGCCTCGTGATCGATCGCGGGCTTCAGGCTCACCGATTGCGTCTTGGCATCCTTGGCCTTGCCGATCGCCGTGTTGGCGTCGGTCATCTCGCCCTGGCCGAGCCGGACCTCGTCGGCCGCGGCCGACAGCGTCTTGGCCGACGGGCCTTGCTGCTGGCCCTGTTGCGGCGGCTGCTTGGCGGCGTCGTCGGCCTGCTTGGCGAGCGCGTCGGTGATCGCCTTGGCCATCGCGGCGTGCTCGGTCTCGCGCTGGACCAGCTCGGGCAGCTCGGGCGCGCGCGTGAAGTCGTCCTCGCCGTTGGCCTTCGACGTGCGATCGCGGGTCTCGCCCTGCTGGCGGATCAGCTCCTCGAGGTGCTCGATCACGCTGAAGAACAGCCGGCGCAGATCGTCGAGCTTGTCGGCGGCGAGCTTGGCCGGCGCGATCGGATCCTTGTTGGCCTTGATCGCGGCGGCGGTGTCGGCGATCGCCTTGGCGGCGTCGGCGCGCAGCGGCTCGGCGGCGGCGAGCTGCTGCTTCAGCTGCTCGACCTGCTGCTTCTGCGCGTCGGCCTGCTTGGGATCCTTGGGCGCCGGCGCCTGGTCGAGCTTGGCGGCCTCGTCGGCGAGCAGCTCCTTGATCCGTTCCATCCGCGCGGTGTTCTGCGCGAGCGCCTGTGCGGTCTGGCTGGTGCGCTCGGCCGGCGCGAGCTGCTTGGCGGCCTCCGGCGAGAGCAGCCCGACGACGCCGTGCTGGGTCTCCGCCGCGAGATCGATCGTCTGCTTGAGATCGGCGAACTGCTCGATCGCCTGGGCGAGCTCGACCAGCGCGTCGCGCTCGGCGGCGCTGGCGTCGTCGAGCTTGGCCGCGCCGAGCCGGTCGCGCGCGCGCTCCATCGCGCCGCTCGCGGCCGCGACGTGCGGCAGCGCGGCCGCGACCCGCGCTAGCAGCTTCTTGTCGTCGTCCTTGGCCTGATCCTGGTGCTCGGCGCCGGCGGCGAGCCGCGCGCGCACCTCCTCGAGCCGGTCGCGCAGGCCCGACTGGCGCTCGGCCATCGCGCCGGGTGCGAGCCAGCCGGGC
>DATJAE010000255.1:0-13467 GCA_035516595.1 Kofleriaceae bacterium
ATCGGCGATGGATCGGCGGCCCCAACCGATCAGATCCTGTGTGGCGAGGTACTAGGGGCTGTCCCATGTGCAGCGTCGAACGAGACCGAGTGGTTCGCGGCGGATCGGGCCCCCCTAGTCTCGCGCCGCGGCCCAGGTCGCGTAGAACGACTTCGCGCTGCCGTCGTATGCGCGCACGCCCATCGCGGCAAACGCCTTGAGGCCGATCTCGCCGAGGAGCTGGGTATCCGGCCCGCTCGTGGTCGGAGGGCCGCGAAACGCGTCGAGCACCGCGCACCAGGTCGCGTCGAACGTGCACGGGCAGTCGGTCATGAGCGGCGCGACGACCAGGTCGCGATCCGACCACCAGTTGACGAAGTCCATGTGCGCGGCCTGGCCGTCCGAGATCACGCGCGCGAGGTAGGCCGCGGGCTCGGCATCGCTCGCGGTGAGCACGGTGATGCAGCCCGAGTCGCGCGACTGCGCGACCAGGTTCGTCGAGTTCCAGCCGGTCTCCGCGACCACCGCGCGCTCGCCGCCGCGCGCCGCACCGCGGGTGAACCAGTCGGCCGGCAGCGTCGCCGGCGTGAGGCCCGACAGCTGCGGATACGACGACATCGCGAAGCGATCGCGCTGGAGCGGCACGATCTCGGCGTACAGCTGATCGAAGCACGCGTCGCGCTGGCTCTGATCGGGGCACGAGTCGGTGCTGTAGCCGTAGAGGTGATCGATCTGGATCGACGGAAACGCCGCGACCAGCGCCGGATCGTCGGCCTTGGCCATCGCGTAGGTCGCGTTCGCGACCGCGACCAGGCCGGCCGCCGCGGTCGGGCACTTCTCGAAGAACAGGTTCACCTCGATCGCGAAGTTCAGGTAGGTCGGGTGGAACTCGTCGAGCATCCACTGGACGTACGCGAGGTAGGCGGCCCTGTAGGTCGCGGCGTCGGGCGCCGAGCCGAAGTCGTAGCAGCTCGCCGCCCAGCCGTCGGTCGCGTTGACCTGTCCGCTGGCGTCGACCGTGGTCTTGGCGGCGAGCGAGTCGCGCTGGCCGTTCAGCATCGACACCGACAGGAACACCGGCTTGCCCGACGCCTTCGCATCGGCCGCGATGCCGTCCATGATCGCGACCCACGCGGCCGGCGGCTGGGTCCCCGCGACGAACGCGTCCCACGGCACGCCGTAGAACTCCTGGTGGATCTCGATGACGTCGGCATCCTCTCCGAGATCGGCCGCCGTGATCTGGAAGCCGAGCTGCGGGCCGGTCACGATCAGCTGCGTGCCGCTCGAGGCCAGCTGCAGCCGCGGCGGCGCGGCGTCGACCGCGGCATCCGCCGCCGCCGTGTCGGAGCTCGCGGCATCCGGGGTGTGGCCATGGCCACCACCGCACGCGGCGATGCCCAACATCATTGCGATCGCGCGGGCCATCCCCTGCGAAGCTGCAACCGACGTGCCCCGCGGGGCGTCGCGAACAGCTACACCTTCACGCCGCGGGGCGCGGCCGGATCGAACTCGGCCTTCGATACCGGCAGGCCGCGCAGCACGAGCGTCAGCACCGTACCTGCGGTGACGTAGCTCCTGGGCAGGAACAGGAAGTAGTTCTTGACGTCGTCCTCGGGGGCGGTGCCGTGCGCCTGCGTGCCCGGATTGCCGGTGCACATCCGCATCCGCGCGCCGGGCTCGAGCACGAACCCCGGATCGATAATGCCGAGCAGCGAGCGCTTGTTGGAGCCGCGCCGCCCGACCGTCATCCCGCAGCCGCGCGTGCTGAACGGCGCCTTGCCGTCGTTCTCGAGGATCACCCACTCGGTGTTGAGCGCCTCCGTCGATTCGGCGGCCTTGATCTCGACGAAGCGGATCGCCATCGCGCGCGGAGCATACTCGCCCAGCGAGGCGTTGCAATCGGGCCCGAACCATCGATAATGCCGACGATGGGCAAAGAGGTGATCAGGGTCGTGGCCGCCGTCATCGAGCACGACGGCCGCTACCTGATCACGCAGCGCAACGCGAACGCGGTGCTGCCGCTGCTGTGGGAGTTCCCCGGTGGCCGGGTCGAGCCCGACGAGGACGAGGCCGCGGCGCTCGCGCGCGAAGTGCGCGGCCGGATCGGCGTCGACGTGGTGGTCGGCGCCAAGCTCGGCGAGCACCTCCACGAGTACACGACCTATCAGGTCCAGCTCACGATGTACTCGTGCAAGCTGCCCGCCGAGGCGCGGCCGTATCCGGCCACCGTCGCCGATCTGCGCTGGGTGACCTCGCGCGAGTTCCTCGATTACGACTTTCCGCCCGCGGACGAGAAGACGATGTCGAAGCTGCTCGGCCTCGTGCGCAATTGAACGTCACGAGCGTCGCGCTCACGACCGAGCTCGCGCTCGCGGCGTCGCGCGGCCGCGTGGTCGATCGCGGCGATTGCATCGTGGTCGAGACGCCCGACGATCCGGGCTGGCAGGACGGCAACTACCTCGTCGTGCCGCGCGCGCCGCGCGCCGGCGAGCTCGCCGGCGCGATCGCACGGTTCGTCGCCGAGCTCGGCGCGCAGCGCGCACCCGTGCTGCGCTGGGACGATCCGCGCGGCACGCCGGCGCCGGAGCGCGAGCTCGCCGCCGCCGGGCTCGTCGCCGACCGCTTCGACCTCATGACCGCGCGCGAGGTGGTCGCGCCCCCGAGCGACGCGATCGCCGAGCTCGACGCCGGCGAGCTCGCCGCCGCGAGCGAGCTCGCGTGGCTGCTCGCCGATCGGCACGACGATGCCTACCGGCAGTTCCTCGCGCGGCGCACCGCGTGGCAGGCCGCGCTGGTCGCACGGGGCCGCGCCCGGTTCTTCGCGGTGCGCGAGCGCGACGCGGTGGTCGCGAGCGTGGGGCTCGTCGACGTCGCGCCCGGCCTCGCGCGCTACCAGGACGTGCAGGTCGCGCCCGGTCATCGCCGGCGCGGCCTGGCCGGTGCGCTGCTCGCGGCGGCCGCGCGCGCGTCGAGCGCGACCCGGTTCGCGATCGTCGCCGAGCCCGGTGGCGCGGCGGCGCGAGTCTACGCGCGCGTCGGCTTCGCGGTCGCCGAGCACGCGGCGGGCGCGCACCGCGCGCTCAGCGGATGATCTTGACGACGATGATCGTGAGGAGCAACGCGACGCCGAGCGCGCCCGCGAACAGCAGCGCGAGCATCCACGGCGGGATCGCCTTGGCCGGCTGCGCGGCCGCGGCGGCCCAGTCGACCTGCGGATACTGATCGCCGACCGGCGACATCACGTTCGCCGCGTGGGGCGCGAGCTGGGCCGGCGGCAGCGACGCGCGCTGTGCGGCGGGCGGCGTGCTCGGCGCGAGATCGGCGTTGAATGGCCGGCCGCCGTGCACCACCGGATACATCGAGCCGCGCTCGGGAACCGGCCCCTTGGCCGACGCCATCGCGCCGGTCGGGATCGCGCCCGCGCTCTGCGGCTGGAGCTCGCTGATCCGCACCGCGTCGTGGGTCGCGCTCAGCGCGCCCGGATGCGCCACCGCGGGCGAGCCCGCCGGCGTGATCACCGGCCGGCGCGGCAGCTCGGCCTGGGTCTGCTGCATCGCGATGTTCGGATCGACCGGACCGAGCGCGGTCGGCGCGAGCTCGGGGCGATGCAGCTCGCCGGGGCGCGGCGTCGCGCCCGGCGGTCCGCCCGGCGGCGGCGTGTCGGACTCCGAGATCTGGGTCGGCAGGTTCGCGAGATCGGGGAACCGCCCCGACGACGGCATGCCGGGCGGCAGCGCGCCGGCGAGCGGCGGGGCCGGCAGCGGCGCGGGCCCGCCGGTGACCGAGCCCGCCGGCACCGGCGTCTTGCCGCGGCTGGCCTGCTCGAGCTCGTTGATCTTCTCGAGCGGATTGGCCTCGATCCGCGTGCGCTCGGCCGGCAGCTCGTCGTCGGCCGAACGCGCGGCCTCGCTCTCGGTGTCGGGCCGGCGATGCGCGGGCCCGAGCTCGACCAGATCGCCGGTGTCGAGCGAGAGCGCGGCCAGGTCGTCGTTGGCCTTGTCCTCCTCGCCCCAGTTGACGCCGGTGTCGACCGAGAACTCGCGGCTCGAGATCAGCTCGCGCATGCGCTCGCCGTGCTCCTCGACCTCCTGCGCGAAGTGCTCCTCCATGAACCGGCCGAGCTCCGCGGGCCCCGACGCCTTGCCGCGGTGGTGCAGGTAGCCGAGCAGTGCGTCGCCGAACGCCTCCGCGCTCGGATAGCGATCGCCGCGATCCTTGGCGAGCGCCTTCATCACGATCACGTCGAGCGCCGGATCGAGCTCGTGGTTGACCGCGGACGGCGGCTGCACCGCGCACTCGATCACCGCCTGGTAGGTCTCGTACGGCGAGGTGCGCTTGAACAGCCGGCGGCCGGTGAGCAGCTCCCACACGATCACGCCCAGCGCGAACACGTCGGTACGGCGATCGACGTTGGACGCCACGCACTGCTCCGGCGACATGTACGCGAACTTGCCCTTGATCGTGCCGGCCTTGGTCTTGGTCTCGCGCAGCTCGGCGCGCGCGATGCCGAAGTCGACGACCTTGACCACGCCCTCGAAGCTGATCACCAGGTTCTGCGGCGAGATATCGCGATGGACCATGTTGAGCGGCTTGCCGTTCGCCGTGCGCTCGTGCGAGTAGTGCAGCCCGGCCGCGGCCTGCGCCGCGACGTTCAAGATCAGCGGCACGGGCACGCGGCCGCCGCTCAGTCGCTCGCCGGCGCGGCGCACGACCATCGCCAGCGACAGGCCGGCGAGGAACTCCATGACCATGTAGTAGCGGTTCTCGTACTCGCCGAGCTCGAACGTCTGGACGATGTTCGAGTGATCGAGCAGCGCGGCGAGCCGGGCCTCGTCGAGGAACATCTTGACGAAGTCCTCGTCGTCGGCGAGGTGGTCGTGCAGGCACTTGATGACGACGTACTTCTCGAAGCCGGCCGCGCCGCCGATCCGGGCGAGGTAGATCTCGGCCGTACCGCCCAGCGCGAGCAGCGCCAGGATCTCGTACTTGCCGAGACGCTTGCCGAGCAGCGACCCGGCCCCTGCCGGAATACCGGACATCGCCGCGATCATACCCCGATCCACTCCGCACCGCCTCCGGCGGTCGGCGCGGTCCGGCGGAGCCGGAGCTTGCGATCGCGCGCGTCGCGTGCTGCTAGGCCCGGGCGTGCGCCGACGAGGCGCGTGCGAGCTTTCCGGTGTCCGAGCGCGTGCGCTCGGCGAGCACGCGATCGCGGCCGGTGGCCTTGGCCTGGTACAGCAGCTGGTCGGCGCGCGACACCGCGAGCTCGAGCGATTCGCCGGCGCGCGACTCGACGACGCCGGCCGAGAACGTCACGCGAAGCGGCGCGCCGCCCGGGGCCGCCACGCCCAGCGCGCGCACGGCGTCGAGCGCCTTCTCCATCGCGCGACCGGCGCCGCGCGCGTCGGTGTCCGGCATCACGATCACGAACTCCTCGCCGCCCCAGCGCGCGACGATGTCGGTGCGGCGCATGCACGCGCCGACCGTGCGGGCGGCCTCGCGCAGCACGAGGTCGCCGGTGGCGTGGCCATGACGGTCGTTGACCGCCTTGAAGCGATCGAGGTCGAGCACCGCCACCGCGACCGGGCGGCCGCCGCGCTCGGCGAGCAGGCGCTCGCGGGTGAAGCGCTGGTCGATCGCGGCGCGGTTGACCAGACCGGTCAGCGCGTCGCGGCCGCCCATCTTGAGCAGCTCGCGCACGTCCTGGAACGCGGTCACCGCGCACAGCTGCTTGCCGTCGCGATCGCACACCGGCGCGCCGCGCATGTGCAGCGGGATGGTCTCGCCGTCGCGGCGGCGCAGCTCGACGTCGTTGGACTCGAGGTGCTCGCCGGCGAGGGCACGGCGCAGCGGCAGGCGGGCCGGCGGATAGACGTTATCGGTGCCGAGCTCGAACATGCGCTCGCGCGCGCCGGCGAACAGCGCGTCGAGCGACACGCCCTCGCCTTCGAGCAGCGCGCGGGCCTGGGCATTGGCGTAGGCCGGCGCGCCGTCGTTGTGCGCGACCACGAGGCCGACCGGAATCTGATCGAGCAGCTGGCGCAGCGCGTGCTCCTGCTCGGCGCGCTGGCGGACGAACAGCATGCGGCCGGTGCGCACGAGGATGCTCGCGGCGAGCGCCAGCCCGAGCAGCGCGATCGCGACGAGCGCGACCGCCAGCTCGCGGACGCGACGGCTCGCGGCCTGCTCGTCGGCGCGGACCTGCTCGAAGTACGCGCGCTCGCCGCGCACGCGGGCCTCGATCGCGTCGCGCAGCGCCAGCTGCGCCGGGGCGACCTCGCGCTCCCAGGTCGCGACCTTGTCGCCGGCGGCGAGCGCGACGTCGATCGCGTGACCGGCGCGCAGGCCGAGCCCGCGGATCGCGTCGAGCTCGCCGAGCTCGCGGCCGCGCGCGGTCAGCCGCGACAGCACGGCGTCGAGCTGGCCGGCGGCGGCGTCGCGGTCGGCCAGCAGCGCGGCGTCGCCGGTGCGCAGGAACGTGCGAGCCGCGGCGGCGCGGGCGGTCGCGGCGATGCTCAGCTGCTGGGTGTCGACCAGGCTATCGGCCGCGTCGTGCATCGCGTCGTGATCGTCGGTCGTGCTGTGGACGAGCCCGAGCAGCAGCGGCGCGCCGGTGACGATCACCAGCGCGGCGACCACCGCCACGACCCGCAGGCGACGATGTAGGCGTCGATCGTACTGTCCAACCGCCTCGAACATGCGGCCGGAACCGAGCACGCAGCGTGCCGAGCCGGCGCGCGCGAGATCCGCGACTTGCCGCGGTCGAGTGGCGTCACGTTTGACGCGAATGCACGGAGACGCACGCCGTGCGCGGGGAGCTCACAGCTCCATGATCTCCTTCTCTTTCGCCTTCGCGATGTCCTCGACCTGCGCGATGTACTTGTCGGTCAGGTCCTGGATCGACTTCTCGCCTTTCTTGCGCTCGTCCTCGGACACCTGCTTCTCCTTCTCGGCGTCCTTGATCATCTCCATCGCCTCGCGCCGGGCCGAGCGCACCGCGACGCGGGCCTCCTCGGTCTGCTTGCCGACCACCTTCGCGAGCTCCTTGCGGCGCTCCTGGGTGAGCGGCGGGATCGGCAGGCGCACCAGCTCGCTGTCGGCCACCGGGTTGATCCCGAGGTCGCTCGCGCGGATCGCCTTGTCGATCACCGGGATCATCGACTTCTCCCATGGCTTGACCGTGATCAGGCGCGCGTCGACCACCTGCACGGTCGCGACCTGGTTCACCGGGGTCGGCGTGCCGTAGTAGTCGACCTTGATGCCGTCGAGCATCGACGTGTTCGCACGCCCGGTGCGGATCTTCTGCAGGTCGCGCCTGAACGAATCGACCGCCTTCTTCATGCCGTTCTCGCAGTCGCTGGTGATGTCGTTGATCATGGCGAGTCCTTATTTTTGCGCGAGCCGCGTGTGCTGGGTGTCCTTGACCACCGTCGTGCCGACGTGGTCGCCGCACACGACGCGCTCGATGTTGCCACGCGTCGTCATGTTGAACACGATGATGCTCATCTCGTTGTCGCGACACAGCGCGAATGCGGTCGAGTCCATGACGTCGAGATCGTTCTTGAGCGCATCGGTGAACGTCACGGTCTCGTAGCGCTTGGCATCGCTGTGTTTGCGCGGATCCTTGTCGTAGACGCCGTCGACCCGCGTCGCCTTGAGCAGCACGTCAGCGCCGATCTCCATCGCGCGCAGCGCCGCCGCCGTGTCGGTCGTGAAGAACGGGTTGCCGGTGCCGGCGCCGAAGATCACGACGCGGCCCTTCTCGAGGTGGCGGATCGCGCGGCGCCGGATGTACGGCTCGGCGAGCTGCGACATCGGGATCGCCGACTGCACGCGCGTGGTGACGCCGCGCCGCTCGATCGCCTCCTGCAGCGACACCGCGTTCATCACGGTCGCGAGCATGCCGACGTAGTCGCCGGTCGCGCGGTCCATGCCGCGCGCCGACTCGCCGCGAAAGATGTTGCCGCCGCCGACGACGACCGCGACCTGGACGCCGAGGTTCGCGACATCCGCGATCTCGGTCGCCACCATGGTCAGCACCTCGGAGTTGATGCCGAACCCCTGGTTCCCCATCAGCGCCTCTCCCGAGATCTTCAGCAGGACGCGCTTGAACGCGGGCGTTCCCTTGTCGGCCATGGCGGCAGGAATCTACCTCAGTTCTTGCGGATCCAGTTGTTGTTGACGTTCAGCATCGTCGTCGCTATGCGCGCTCGGTCAGGGACCTGGTCCCAGTAGGGCCCATCGATGTTCATGATCGTGGCATCCGGACTCACGAACCAGCCGTGCACCAGGTAGATCGCGGTGTGCGACGGCATCGTGCTCCACGTGATGTGAATCTCGTTGTCGTGGATCGAGACCGTGCCGGTCTTCCTCTCGCTCACCTGCTGGGCGCCGCCGCCGGAGCGCACGCCGTTGAACGTGTCGGCGATCTTGCCGGTGCCGTCGACCCTCCAGCGGTCGGCGATCGCGACCGAGCGATACCCGGCGTACTGGCCGGAGCTCGTGTACATGCCCTTGACGGAGCCGCCGTCGTTCGACCATTCGCCGACCAGATCTGCGAGCACGATCGCGCGCTGGGGTGGCGGGACGATGAGATAGCCGTAGGAGTCGAAGTGCGGCGTCATCGGGGCGTCCTTGGTAGGCGCGTCCGTCACGGGCGCGTCACGCGGGGCAGCCGTCTGGACCTTGATGCTGGTGAGTATCGCGAGGACGGTGTCGATGCCACCCAGCGTGTCGAACTCGCCGCGCTTGGCGACGAGGATCGCGACGATCACACCGCTGCCGCCGACGATCGCGACCGCGCCCAACCTGATCTTCAAGCCGTCGCTCGTCGCGCCGTCGACGACGAGCTGCTTGCCGCCAGCCGCCGCTGCACCGCGCGCGACGATCTTGCGATCGGCGCCGGCCATCATCGCGATCTGATCGAGGAGCTGGTCGTCCGTGGCCTGCGTGCTCGTGGTCGCCATCACGATGGCGGTCGCGGCGTCCTTGCGCTTGGGGTCTTGCTGCGCGACGACCGCGCCCTTGCTGGAATCGCCTTGTACGACCCAGCCCTTGGGCATCGAGATCGTGAACGCGCCGGCATCGTACGGTGCCAGCGGCAACGGCCTCCCGTCCGCAACTGCCGCCGCCGCCACCACCACCACGACCGCCACGACCAAGCTCGCGCTCCTCATTGCCACCTCCAGGAAGTCGGGGCATTTTACCGCATCGCGAGGGCGAGCCGCGCCTGGTCGGCCTCCCGCTCAGTCGAACGCTTCGAGCGGGATTGCCGGGCGCTCGCGCAGCGGCCACAGCCGCCACGACAGCACGCTGCCGAGCATCGCGAGCAGGATCTGGAGGATGATCGCGAGACCGAGCAGCGCGACGCGCGTCGGGTCGAGCTGCGTCCCGGTGACGTTGTGGAACACACCCACCAGGCCGGGCGCGACCATCCCGCACGAGCAGGCGAGCACGCGGCGCGGCGCGACCACGCTCTGGATCAGCGCGCCGGCCGCGAGCGATGTGACCGCGAGCAAAGGGAGCGAGACCAGGTCCGGGGCATTCGACAGGACCAGCCAGAGATCGATCGGCCGCACGAACGCGAGCGCGCCGAGGCACGCCAGCGCGGAGAGCACGACGAGCGAGACCGCCCCGCGCCACGGCTCGCGTGGCGCGAGCGTCCCGGCGACGAGCGCGGCGAGCAACGCGCCCGCGAGCGCGGCCACCACATAGGCCGGCGGCAGCAGCGCGACCTCGATCCCCTCGCGCCACTTGATGACGGCCAGCTGCGCGATATCGGGGATCGCGCAGCCGACGAGCGCGCCGATCGCGATCCAGCGCCACGCGCGACGGCCGGTGCGCGCGGCGACCACGTACGCCGCCACGGCAGCCGCGACTCCGTCGGCCACGATCAGCCACACCGAGCGGTGGGCGAGCACGACGAATCCGGACAGCTGCCGCGCGCCTGCCGGGGCGAGCATCGCGACGATCAGCCACGCCGCGCGGCGCTGCATCAGTACGACTTGGCCCACACCACGCGCTGCTTGCTCGGCTGTCCGGTGAACGGACAGGTGCCGGGCTCGCCGCCGCCGAGCGGGATGCAGCGCACGGTGACGCCGAGCTCGTCCTTGATCGTGGCCTCGAGCGCCGGGTCGCCGTTGAAGTGGGTCATCGCGAAGCCGCCGTGGATCGGGGTCGGCGCCGCAGGATCCTTGGTCGCGGGCGGCGTGAAGTACGCGTAGAACTCGTCCCTGGTGTCGATCTCGCGGGTGTTCGCGGTGCGCATCGCGCGGGCGCGCTGGTGCAGCGCGTCCTGGATGTCCTCGAGCAGCGCCGCGACGGTCGCGACGAACTGGCCGCGCGGCATCGCCGCCTTGTCCTTGGGCGCCTTGTCGCGCCGGCCCATGAACACCGCGTCCTTGTCGATGTCGCGCGGCCCGATCTCGAGCCGGATCGGCACGCCCTTCTTGATCCACTGCCAGACCTTGTCGCCGCCGCGCATGTCGCGCTCGTCGACGTGGACCCGCAGCGGGCCGCCGCTGTAGCTCTGCGCGGTGAGGTCGCGCGCGAGCGCGCGGCACCAGTCGAGCACGCGCTGGCGATCCTCGGGCTTCTGGATCACCGGGAGGATCACGACGTGCTGCGGCGCGAGCCGCGGCGGGCAGACCATACCGTCGTCGTCGGCGTGGGTCATGATCATCCCGCCGATCAGCCGGGTCGACACGCCCCACGACGTCGTCCACGCGTGGACCAGCTCCTCCTTCTCGTTCTGGAACTTGATGTTCGACGCCCTCGCGAAGTTCTGGCCGAGGAAGTGCGACGTGCCGGCCTGCAGCGCCTTGCGGTCCTGCATCATCGCCTCGATGCAGAACGTCTGGACCGCGCCCGGGAAGCGCTCGCCCGCGGTCTTCTCGCCCTGGATCACCGGCACCGCCATGTGCTGCTCGGCAAACTCGGCGTAGACCCCGAGCATCTTCATGGTCTCGTCGATCGCCTCGTCGCGCGTCGCGTGCGCGGTGTGGCCCTCCTGCCACAGGAACTCGGCCGTGCGCAGGAACAGCCGCGTGCGCATCTCCCAGCGCACGATGTTCGCCCACTGGTTGATGAGCAGCGGCAGGTCGCGATAGCTCTTGACCCAGCGCGCGAACGACTCGCCGATGATCGTCTCGGAGGTCGGGCGCACGACCAGCGGCTCCTCGAGCTCGGCGACCGGCACGAGCCGGCCATCGCGGGTCTCGAGCCGGTGGTGGGTGACCACGGCGCACTCCTTGGCGAAGCCCTCGACGTGCGCGGCCTCCTTCTCGAGATAGCGCAGCGGGATGAACAGCGGGAAGTACGCGTTCTGGTGGCCGGTCGCCTTGAACATCCCGTCGAGCGTGCGCTGGATGTTCTCCCACAGCGCGTAGCCCCACGGCTTGATCACCATGCAGCCCTTGACCTCGCTGTTCTCGGCGAGATCGGCGGCCTTGATGACCTCGAGGTACCACTCGGGGTAGTTGTCGGCGCGGGTCGGGGTGATCGCGGTCTGCGGCTTGGCGTTGCTCACGACGCCGAAGGCATATCACGGGCAGTCGTCGGCGAACGTCCAGGTGATGTCGCCTCCCGAGAACAGCCAGCCGGCCGCCGTGTAGGTCACGGTCGCGCGCGGCGCGTCCACGGTCAGCTTGGTGCGCGCCTGCGCCCACACGTGGACGAGCGAGCAGCGCGGCGGGCCGACGAACTCCTGGAAGCAGAACCGCGTCGGGTCGCCGTAGCCCGCGAACACCTGGGTCGCGGTGAGCCGGACCTTGACGAAGCACGCGTCGCCGTGCCGCTCGGTGCGGAACAGGTAGTAGTTGCCGGGATCGCGGGTCGCGAGCGTGAGATCGACGTGGCCGTCGGGGAACACCGGCTCGGCGTCGATCTCGACCAGCCGGGCGTCGGGCGCGACCTCGCGCGCGATCGCCTGCGCGCGCGCGAGGTAGCGCAGCACGTCGAGCCGGCGCGGATCGTAGTCGGCCGCGAGCGCGCGCTCGCCGGGCTCGCCGTCGTCGCCGGCGATCGGCGCCGGCGCGGTCGCCAGGTGCGGCGTGCGCGGCATCTCCCGCGGCGGAGCCGCCAGCGCGGGCTCGTGCTGCGCCAGCGGCGCCGGCGCGAGCGGGACGGCCTCGCCGATCTGCGGCGGCGCGACGGGCGCGCTCGCGACGGGCGCGGCGCGGATCGCGACGAGCGCGAACGTGGTCGCCGCGGCGGCGAGCGCGAGCGCACCGGCGGCGAGCGGCCAGCGCCGGCGAGCGCGGCGCGGGCGGACGATCGAGTGCGCGGGCGGCGTCTCGCGCTGCAGCGCGGGGCGGCGCCGGGTCGACAGCGGCTTGCGCTGCTCGACCGGCAGCGCGGCGATCGCGTCGTCGAGCGCGGCCGCCATCGCCGCGGCGGTCGCGAAGCGATCGCCCGGGCGCTTGGCGAGCGCCCGGCCGATCAGCTTGTCGAGCGCGACCGGCAGCTCGGCGCGCAGCGCGCGGGCCGACGGCGGCGCGTCCTCGAGGTGCGCGCGCATCTGGTCGTAGAGCGTCGCGCCGGTGATCGGCTGCTCGCCGGTGAGCGCCTCGAACAGCACGACGCCCGCGGCGTAGACATCGCTGCGCGCGTCGACCGCGCCGCCGCTGATCTGCTCGGGCGCCATGTACGCCGGCGTGCCGAGCAGCGCGCCGGTGCGGGTGCGCGGCGACGGCGCATCGCTGCCCGCGCGATGCAGCGGCGCCAGCTTGGCGATCCCGAAATCGAGCACCTTGGCGTGGCCCTCGACGGTGACCAGGATGTTGTCGGGCTTGACGTCGCGGTGAACGATGCCGATGCGGTGCGCGGCGTCGAGCGCCGACAGCACCTCGCTCATCACCAGCCCGACGCCGCCGACCGGCAGCGGCCCCTCGCGCAGCAGCTGGCCGAGCGTCCTGCCGTCGACGTACTCCATCACGATGAACGGCCGGCCGTCGGGCAGCCGCGCCATGTCGAGCACGTTGACGATGTGCTCGTGGCGCACGAGGTTGACCGCGCGCGCCTCGGCGAAGAACCGATCGAGCAGCTCGGGATCGCGCGCGCAGTCGTCCGACAGCACCTTGATCGCGACCCGGCTGCCGATCGCGGGTTGCACGCCGGCGTAGACCCGGCCCATGCCGCCGCGGCCGAGCACGCGCGCGAGCCGGTAGCGATCGATCTCGGTGCCGAGCAGCGGATCGTCGGCGGGTCCGAGCGGCGTGCCATCGCGTCCGCAGAATCCGGCGCGCTCGTAGCGCTGACCGCACTCCCCGCAGACGTGCATTCCTCCAAGGGTAGCACTCACAGACAGTCGTCGTCGAACGTCGCGGACGTACCGCCGAGCACGATGTCCCAGCCGACACCGACCACGAGCTTGATCGCGGCGGTCGTCACCGGAGTGTGCGACGTGCGCACCGCGAGCGCGCGCCGGTAGATCTGTACGAGGCTGCACCGCCGCGCCGGCAGCCGGCCGCGACACGCGCCGTCGACCGG
>DATJAE010000256.1:0-56054 GCA_035516595.1 Kofleriaceae bacterium
CCGACGGGGAACCCCAGGCCTTGGCGGCGAACACGCCGGTGAGCAGCGCGCCGAGAGCGCCGCCCACGCCGTGCACGCCGAACGCGTCGAGCGCGTCGTCGTAGCCCAGCCGCGCCTTCACGAGCACCGCGCCGTAGCAGATCCCGCCGGCCAGGACGCCGATCGCGATCGCGGCGAGCGGCGACACGAAGCCGGCCGCCGGCGTGATCGCGACCAGCCCGGCGACCAGGCCCGACGCGGCGCCGAGCATGGTGAACTTGCGGATGCGCGAGCCCTCGATGAACGACCAGCTGAGCGCGCCGGCCGCGGCCGCGAGGTGCGTGTTGACCAGCGCGAGCGCCGCGGTGCCGCCGGCGCCGGGCGCCGAGCCCGCGTTGAAGCCGAACCAGCCGAACCACAGGATGCCCGCGCCGAGCACGGTCATCGTCAGATCGTGCGGCGGGTGGCGCGTCGCCGGATAGCCGCGGCGCTTGCCGAGCACGATCGCGACGACCAGCGCCGAGATGCCGGACGACAGGTGCACGACCGTGCCGCCGGCGAAGTCGATCGCGCCGAGCTTGGCGAGCCAGCCGCCGTCGCCCCACGCCCAGTGCGCGATCGGATCGTAGACCAGCGTCGTCCACGCGAGCGTGAACACGACGTAGGCCGAGAACCTGAGCCGCTCGGCGTACGCGCCCGAGATCAGCGCCGGCGTGATCACCGCGAACATGCACTGGTACGCCACGAACGCGAGCGTCGGCACGCTGCCGTGCACGCTCTGCTCGGTCACGCCCGACAGCCCTGCGAAGTCGAGGCCGCCGATCACGCCGTGCCAGCTCGGCCCGAACGCGAGCGTGTAGCCGAGCAGGGCGAACTGCACGCTGACCAGGCCGAGCGCGAAGAAGCTGTGCATGAACGTCGAGAGCACGTTCTTGCCCTGGACCATGCCGCCGTAGAACAGCGCGAGCCCCGGGGTCATCAGCATGACCAGGGCGGTCGAGACGAGGAGCCAGGCGGTGTCGCCGGAGTTCATCCCCTGACTTTGGCAAGGGCCATGTTTCCGGCAGGTATCGCGCGCGAAAACTATTTCGTTCCGAACAGCCGATCGCCGGCGTCGCCGAGACCCGGCACGATGTAGCTCTTGTCGTTGAGCCGATCGTCGACCGCCGCGGTGTAGATCGACACGTCCGGATGGGCCTTGTGGAGCGCGCGAATGCCCTCGGGGCAGGTGAGCAGGCACACGAACTTGATCGTCCGCGGGCCGGTCGTCTTCAGGCGCTCGACCGCGGCGACCGCCGAGTTGCCGGTCGCGAGCATCGGATCGACCACGATCGCGTCGCGGTCGCCCATCGCCTCGGGCACCTTGAAGTAGTACTCGACCGCGCCCATCGTCTCGGGGTCGCGATACAGCCCGATGTGGCCGACCCGCGCCGACGGCAGGATCTCGAGCATGCCGTCGAGGATGCCGTTGCCGGCGCGCAGGATCGAGATCAGCACGATCTTCTTGCCGTCGAGCTTGGGCGCACGCGTGCGCGCGATCGGGGTCTCGATGTCGACCGTCGTGGTCGGCAGATCGCGACACACCTCGTACGCGAGCAGCATGCTGATCTCGCGGAGCAGGCTGCGAAACGAGCTCGTGCTGGTGTCCTTCTCGCGCATCAGCGTGAGCTTGTGCTGGACCAGCGGATGATCGATGACGTGGACCTTGCCGGGTGCCATGGCGGGCGAACCCTATCAGGTCTTGCCGCAAATTGATCGCGGCGCAGGTCGGACCAGCGCTGGATACTGCCGACATGAAATGGCTCGCGCTCGTCGCGCTGATCGGTTGCGGTACGTCCGGCAACCTGGACGTGGTCGGCCCGTTTCACGGACCGATCCATCGCTTCGTGGTCGACGGCTTCACCCTGCCGAACGGGGCGACGCAGCTCGGCGACGATCTCAACGGCGATGGCACGGTCGACAACCAGCTCGGCAGCGCGATCGCATCGCTGGCCGAACAGGACACGGGCGTCGCGTTCGCTCCCGACATGATCGCCGCCGGCGCGATCGCGTCGTCCGTCGAGATCGAGACCGACGATCTCGATGACGCGTCGAAGGTGGCGGTCTGGTATTACGGCGCGACCAGCGACGAGGCCACCGCCGCGGCGGGCACGCTGGTGGACGGCTCGTTTCGCTCGAATCGCACCGCGACCACCACCCACCCCGGCGAGGCGACACTGGTGCTCCCGGTGTTCGCGGACGCCGATCCGGTGGTCGTGCCGCTGATCGACATGGAGATCGATCTCGATCCCTCCATTGCCGGCGGCTACGACGCGACGATCCGCGGCGGGGTCCCCGCCGATGCGGCGCACGACGCGGCGGTCGCGGGGATCGTGCAGATGGTCGAGGCAGATCCGTCGATGCACGCGGGCCTGGTGTTCGTGCTCGGCGATGCGCCGGGCAGCGCGCCGAGCGCCGTGGTCGATCGATCCGACCTGCTCGCCTCGCTGCTGGCATCCGACGTGACGCTCGAGGGCACGCGCTGCGTGTCGTTCGGGTTCGGCGTCCACCTGTCGCCGTGCGATGCGGGCAGCTGCGTGACCGCGCCGCCCGCCGACCGCTGTCACGATCGCGCGCGCGACGGCGACGAGACCGACGTCGACTGCGGCGGCTCGTGCGAGCCGTGCGCCGGAGGTCAGGCGTGCGGCGCGGCGAGCGATTGCAACACCGGCAGCTGCGACGGCGGCTGGTGCCGGGCGGCGACCTGCAGCGACGGGATGCTCGATGGCTTCGAGGAACAGGCGGACTGCGGCGGCGATTGTCTCGGCTGCGTCGGCGATCGTTGTAGCTCGGGCGAGCAATGTCGAAGCGGCGTGTGCTCGACCGACAGCTTGTTTCCGAGCTGTCAGCCGGCTTCGTGACTCAGCGCTGCGCGACGTCCGACGACTGCGCGGCCTGGACTGCGAACGAGACCGTCTTCAGCGAGACGACGCCGGCGACGACGACGAGCGCGGCGAACGCGAGATCGCGAAGCCGGCTGCTGCGCTGACGGGTGGCGATGGTTTCGAGACGACTCATGGGTGACTCCTTTTCGCCCGACCCCTAGTTCAAGGGCAGTGCCATCGCATCGGCCCGTAGTTCCGGCGAGTTGGCCGGGCGCGGCGCTCGGTTGCCTGTCGCACCGGCTGTCGCAGCCTTGCCGCTGTCGCACCGCTCGTGCCGCGCGCTGCCGGTGGCGTGACGTGGACGCTGCGTGTGATCCCGGCATGAAGGTGATCGTCCTCGTCGTCGTGTGTGGGTGTACGACGCTCGGCCCGATGCCGGCCACCACCGGCCTGCCCGCCGTGCCGGCGGCGCGCCCCGGCGTCGAGCTGCAGGCCGGGCTGGTCCCGGGCTTCATGCTGAGCAGCGCGACCACGCCGAACCCCGAGGCCGGCCCGATCCCGCAGCTGTCGGGCTTGCTCGAGCCCGATCGCTGGTTCGGCATCCCCGGCCTGGTGCTCGGCGCCCGCACGTTCGGCCGCGATGGCGACGACTACGTCGAGCCGTTCGTCGGCTATCGCCGCGCGGCGTCGCGCGCGCTGGCCTGGTCCGCGATCGGCTACGGCTCGTCGGGTCGCGCGACCGACCAGCTCGCGAGCTATCACGCGGTGCGCGCCGGCGGCGAGCTCACGATCGACGAGCGGCTGTTCGTGCCGGACGACCCGCGCGATGACACCGGCTGGCTGCAGGCGCACGTCGCCGCGTCGCTCGCGGCCACCGCGATCGCGGCGAGCGGGCGCTACTGCGTCGATCCCGACGGCAACGGCACCGACTGCCAGAGCGGGCCGGGCGCGAGCAACGTGGTCGTCGACGGCAGCGTGCGCGGCGTCTACCCGGCGGCGACCGCGACGTTCGCGCTCGACCTCCACCACATGCCGGCCGGCGTGACCGACGCGCGGCTCGGCCTGCTCGGCACGGTCGGCTACCTGCCGCGCGTGATCGACGGCGTGCAGCGGCCGGGCTCGGCGTGGGGCACGCTCGGCGTCACGCTGCAGCTCGGGTTCGGCGAGCCGCGCTAGGTTTCGTGCGGCAGCTCGCGCCGGACCTGGTCGGGATCGATCAGCGGCAGCAGCGCGATCGTCGCGATCTGCGCGAGCCCGGCGATCACGTAGATCGTGCGGAAGTCCCACCAGTCGTAGGCACAGCCGGCGAGCACGCGCGCGCCGAGGATCGTCGACAGGCTGGTGAGCGAGGTGTACGCGGCGAACTGGGTCGCGGCGGTGCGCTTGAGCGACACGCTCATGCACAGCGACCACAGCGCGACGATCATGATCGACTGGGTGAGCGGCTCGATCACCGCGAGCGTGTAGACGAACCACTCGTCGTTCCAGTAGCGCTCGCCCGCCGCGAAGCCGAGCCACGCGACGCCGAGCGCGATCGACGCGAGCGCGGCGAGCCGGCGCACGCCGAGCTTGTCGGCGAACAGCCCGCACAGCATCGAGCCGAGAAAGCCGACGAGCAGGCCGGGCCCGCCGACCACCCCGGTGTAGCGCTCCTGCGACCAGCCGAGCTTGCCCTCGTAGAGCAGCGGCGCGATCACGTTGAGCATCGCGCCGGCGAGGTTGGCCGCGAGCATCGCGGCGGCGGCGACGATCGGCGAGCGCAGCCGCAGCACCCGGCCGAGCGCGCGCGCGATCTCGCGGGCGGGCGGCCGCGCCGGCGGCGGGCCGGAGCGCTCGCGCACCAGCACCGGCAGCGCGACGATCGCGGCGAGCGCGATCGCCTGGATCGCGAGCGCCGCGTGGATGCTCCAGCGCGCGGTCACCCAGCCGAGCCCGGCCCCGCCGACGATCCCGCCGGCGTACTTCGAGCCGTACATGAAGCCGTTGGCGCGGCCGCGCTCGCCGGGATCGAGCAGATCGATCGCGAGCCCGTCGACCGCGACGTTCTGCATCGCGTTGAACGTGGTGTGCACGAGGATCAGGACGACCACGAGATCGAAGCTCGCCGCGAGATCGCGCACGAACAGCAGCGCCGCGGCGCTCGCCGCCATCATCGCCTGCGCGAACACGATCCACGGCCGGCGCCGGCCGAACCGCGCGATCGTGAACGTGTCGATCGCGGGGCCCCACACCCACTTGAACACGTACGGCCAGTACGACATCGCGAACACGCTGCCGATCGCGCCGACCCCGAACCCGCGCGACGGCTCGGACATGTAGCCGATCAGCGTGATCGAGAAGAACCCCCACGGGATGCCCTGGGCGAAGAACAGCGCGCACAACGTCACGAGGCGCAGCCAGCGCCGTTCCGCCAGGTTCACCGCGCTATACTAGCTCGGTGCGATTCCTGGTCCTCGCGCTCGCGCTCGCCGGCTGCACCCAGCCGCGCAGCGCGCGCTGCAAGCAGGTGTGCGCCCGCGAGTCGGAGTGCGTGACCGCGACCTCGAGCCCGATGCCGTTCGACGAGAAGGAGTGCGTCGCGGCGTGCTCGGTGCTCGAGGCCGATCAGGAGAACCTGGCCAAGGTGCAGAAGCACGTCGACTGCGTCGCGCGCCAGTCGTCGTGCGCCGCCGTGCTCGACTGCCAGTGACTAGAGATCTTCGGCGGTCTTGATGATCTCGACGATGAACTCGCGGCGCAGCCGGATCAGGCTCGCGTCCTTGCCGATCGTCGCGACGCCGACCGCGACGCCGTCGGGCCGTACCCCGTTGCCATCGATCTTCTCGCCCTCGCCCATGTCGAAGATCTTGCACGGCTTGCCCTGCTTGCGCATCGCCGCGCAGTCGGCGTCGTGCATCGCCTGCGCGTCGTGCGGCTTCTGCGGCGCGGGCGGATCGGCGAGGGCAGGGGCGGTCAGCATCAGCACCACGAACACGGCTCGCATGTCGGGATAGACACCCGGCGCCGGGCGCGGTTGCGGCGTCAGTCCTCGCGGCGCTCCGCGGCCTTGCGGCGCGCCTCGCGCCAGGCCGCGAAGTGGCGCTCGATCACCTCGCGCTCGGCGCGCGCGGCGGCCAGCGCCCGGCGCGCGTCGTCGACCGCATCGCTCCGGGCGGCGCGGGCGAGCGCGGCATGGCGCTGCTCGGCGAGCGCGCCGGCGAGGTCGCGGCGGCAGCGCGCGGCGAACCGTTCGGCGAGCACCCGCCGCGCGGCCACGCCTTGCGCATCGCGCGCCGCGATCGCCGCGGCCAGCGCCGCGCGCGCCGCATCGACCCGCGCGGCGAGCTCGGCGAGCCGGGCGTCGGCCTCGCGCGCATCGCCGACCGCGGCCGCCAGCTCGCCGCGCCGCGCCCGCTCGCCGCGCGCGCGCGCGTCCCGCACCGGCGCGAGGCGATAGCGATCGTCCACGACGCGATCCTAGCTCACCAGAACGTCAGCCCGAACTCGAGCTGCGCTGTCTTGATCCCGTTGGTGTTGTCGACGTCGGTGTAGCCGAGCGCGGCGAAGATCTGCGGCGTGCAGTGGCACGCGGCGATCTGCGGGAACGTGTAGCCGGCGTGGAGCTCCCACAGCGTGCCGGTGCGGGAGATGTCGTCCGGCCCCGCCTGGCCGAACCGCGGGCACGAGTACGAGCCCTTCTGCGAGATCTGCGAGTAGCCGAGGCCGACGCCGGCGAACACGCCGTGGGTCTGCACGCGCATCCGCGCGCCGAGGTCGAAGAACCGATCGCGATCCGACCACGAGCAGTCGTCCTCGCCGCCGTCCGCGTCGCGCCCGGATGCGTAGCCCGCGAACCCCGCGAGGATGAGCCACGGCTGGAACCACACGCCGCCCTCCAGCTCGACCTTCCAGGCGGACGCGTCGTGGTAGTTGCCGCTGCCGCCGTCGTTCCAGTTGAAGCTGCTCGCGCCGGCGCGCGCCGCGACGATCGCGCGATCCTCCGGCGGGCCCGCATGCGCGAGCGTGGATGCGCAGATGGTCGCGACGACGAGATGGCGCACGGTGGGCGATTGTGCACGCGGCTTGCCACGCGCGATCGCGCCGGGCGCCGCGCGGTTAGCATCGCGCCGCGCTCGGATTTCCGAGGCGGCGCGACACGCGTGTCGCGAAGCCCCAAGGAGCGCTGGTCGGCCTGGGGTACACTGCCGGAGAATGGTCCACGCGGGCGATGCGCCGATCGACCGGTACGTCGTGCTCGAGCACCTGTCCGAGGGCGGCATGGGGGCGATCTACGTCGGCAAGAAGCTCGGCGCCGGCGGGTTCGAGATGGAGGTCGTGCTCAAGCAGCTGTTGCCCGAGTTCACCCAGCAGGAGGAGTTCAAGGATCTGTTCCTGCGCGAGGCCAAGCTGTCGGCGACGCTCGATCACGCCAACATCGTCCACACGATCGATCTCGTCACCGCGGGCAACGAGTACTTCATCGTCATGGAGTACCTGCCGGGCGGCGATCTGCGCACGCTGCTCAAGAAGGCCAAGCGGCGCGGCCACCGGTTCTCGCCCGCCGCCGCGATCTACATCTCGCGCGAGGTGCTGTCCGCGCTGTCGTACGCCCACGCCAAGCGCGACTTCCAGGGCAACCCGCTGCGCCTGATCCATCGCGACGTGTCGCCGTCGAACATCCTGCTGTCGTACGCGGGCGAGGTGAAGCTGACCGACTTCGGCATCGCGAAGGCCGCGACCCACACCTCGCTGTTCTACAAGGTGAAGGGGAAGATCGGCTACATGTCGCCCGAGCAGGCCAAGAGCGACCCGCTCGATCACCGCAGCGATCTCTACTCGCTCGCGGTGTGCATGTACGAGATCCTCACCGGCGAGCGGCTGTTCGTGCACGCCGGGCTCACCACCTCGGCCGACGAGATCTACTCGCAGCCGGTGCCGCAGGTGTCGCGCAAGGTGCCGGGCCTCACGCCCGATCTCGACGCGATCATGCAGAAGGCGCTGGCGCTGTCGCCCGACGCGCGGTTCCAGACCGCCGGCGAGCTGCAAGAGGCGCTGATGCGCTGCGCGCACCGCAACGGCCTGCTGGTCTCGGCGCCCGAGATCGCCGCCGAGCTGCTCAGCGCGTGCGGGCCGATCGACCAGTGGCGCAGCGGCGACGACGACGAGGAGGACTTCGGCATCCTCGCCGGGCGCGCCGGCACCGAGGTCTACGACGCCGCCGACGACGAGGACGTGGAGGAGCTCGACATCCCGGTGTCGGGCCCGCTCTCGATCCACAGCATCGCGGCGCGCTCGGCGTCGGCGAGCGGCCGGCCATCGAGCCAGCGCATCCCGCGCGCGCGGACCGAGGTCGGCAAGTTCCAGGGCGTCGAGCTGACCTCGATCATCAACATGATCGACCTCGAGCAGCAGGGCTCGAGGCCCCTGGTCGACCTCGGCGCGGGCCCGGCGCTCGGCGCGCTCGATTCCGGCCCGCGCGAGCTCACGATCCGCGGCCAGGGCCAGCCGGTCTCGCCGGCGCCCCCGCCGCTGGCGCCCATGCCGTTGCAGATCCGCACGGATACGCCGTTGCCGGTGCCCGGTCGCGAGATGGCCCCGCCCCCCCAGCGCCCGGTCACCCGCGAGCCACGGGGGTCGTTCGTGCTGCGGCCGTGGATGGTCATCGCGGTCCTCCTGCTCGCGGCCGGAATCGCCGCGCTGCTCGTCGCGCTCTCGGGACCGAATCTACAGTCCGGAAAATAATCGGGATCCCAAAGGGGTGGGGGTATAGACACCAGGGGCCGTGCGGGTCTACCATCGCCAGGCCGGGGAGATGTCGTCGCGCGATCGTTCCAACGTCACGGCACTGCTCGACGATGCGCCGTCGTATTCACGGCAAAACGCGGGCGGCATCTTCGTCGTGATCAAGGGCCCGGACCGCGGCGAGGCGGTCCGGCTGACCGGTGAGCCGGTCTCGTTCGGCTCCGGGCCGCAATGCAGCCTGGTGCTCACCGACAAGACGGTGTCGCGCAAGCACCTCGAAGCCCAGCTGATGGGCGACGAGGTCGTGATGCTCGACTGCGGCTCGACCAACGGCTCGTTCATCCAGGGCTCGCGGTTCGAGAAGATCTCGATCGGCTTCGGCGCCGAGGTGAAGCTCGGTCGCACGGTGATCAAGTTCCTGCCCGACGAGGAGATCGTCGAGCCCGAGCCGTCGGCGCAGGCCGCGTTCGGCTCGATCGTCGGCGGCGACACCAAGATGCGGCAGATGTTCACGCTGCTCGAGGACGTCGCCGCGACCAACGCGACCGTGCTGATCGAGGGCGAGACCGGCACCGGCAAGGAGCTGATCGCCGAGGAGATCCACAATCACTCGACTCGCAAGGACGGCCCGTTCGTCGTGTTCGACTGCGGCTCGGTGCCGCGCGAGCTGATCGAGTCGATGCTGTTCGGTCACGTCAAGGGCAGCTTCACCGGCGCGATCACCGATCGCCGCGGCGCGTTCGCCGAGGCGCACGGCGGCACGATCTTCCTCGACGAGATCGGCGAGATGGCGCTCGATCTCCAGCCGTCGCTGCTGCGCGTGCTCGACAAGCGCGCGGTGCGCAAGGTCGGCTCGAACACCTACGAGCGGATCGACGTGCGCGTGGTCGCCGCGACCAACCGCGATCTGCGCGCCGAGGTCGCCAAGAAGGCGTTCCGCGAGGACCTGTACTACCGGCTCGCGGTGATCCGCGTGAGCGTGCCGCCGCTGCGCGAGCGCGGCACCGACATCCCGCTGCTCATCCAGCACTTCGTGAGCTCGTTCGGCCCCGGGCTCACGGTGTCGTCCGAGGACATGGCGCGGCTGGTCCGCCACAGCTGGCCGGGCAACGTGCGCGAGCTGCGCAACGTGATCGAGCGCGCCTGCCTGCTCGCGCGCGGCTCGACGATCAACCTCGAGGACGCGCTGGTCACCGAGGCCGCGCCGAGCCTGGGCATCCGCACCGACCTGCCGTTCAAGGAAGCCAAGGGCCAGCTGGTCGAGATGTTCGAGCGCGAGTACATCGAGGACCTGATGCGCCGGCACAAGATGAACCTGTCGGCGGCCGCGCGCGAGGCGCAGATCGATCGCAAGCACCTGCGCGAGCTGATCCGCAAGTACGGCCTCGACCCGCGCCACAAGCTCGACACCGAGAGCGGAATTCCCGACGAGGAAGCCGAGTAGCTGCTACTCGAGCCGGATGCGATACGACAGCCGCGTGTCGGTGACCTTGATGTCCCAGGTCTGGCGGCTGTCGGTGACCGCGTCGTAGACCTCGACGGTGTGCGGGCCGACCTCGGTGTTGATCCGCTCGGTCGGGCAGGTCATGCCGGTGTCGCGGCCGTCGACCCGCACGTAGTAGCGCTCCTTGTCCTTGCAGCGGAGCACCTTGATGCCGGCCGGGCCGCCGTGCGGCGTCACCGGCTTGAGCTCGATGTTGAACTTGCCGTGACCGTCGATCTGCGCGACGTAGAGCTCGTGCGCCGCGAGCAGCAGCGCGATGGTGTGGCGGTCGGCGGTCCCCGGCAGCTTGACCGGCGTCGTGCCTTGCTCGGCGCCGTCGAGGTAGACCCGCGCGCCGGGTGGATCCGAGCTCAGCTCGAGCGCGTCGCTGGTCGCGATCGGCGTGGCGACGCCGGCGTCGGGCTTGGCCGCCGCGGCGGTTCCGCCATCCGGCCGGGCCGCGACCGCCACGCTCGCGGCATCGCTCGGCGCGGCGATCGCGACCGCGGCGTCGGGCTTCGGCGTCGCGATCGCGACCGCGGAGCCCTTGGCGACCGGGGGCTTCGCGGAGCCCGAGCCAGAGCCGACGTGCGCGACCTTCGCGCCGCTCGCACCGGATCCGGCCAGGCCGTACCACGCGGCCGCGCCGCCGCCGCCCACCACCACGATCGCCAGCGCGATCCACGGCCACTTCTTCGGTTTCGTGCGCTGCTGCGGCAGCGCGCGTGCGCCGATCGGCGGCGCCGTGGCCGCGATCGGCGGCTCGAGCGTGCTCGGCGGGCGCACGCGCACCGGCCGCTCCATCGGCAGCGCGGGCGCCGGGCGATCGGCCGCCGCGGCGCGGTTGAGCTCGTCGAGCTGGAGCGGTGCCATCTCGCTGGTCGCCGCGGTGGTCGGCGCCTCGGGCGGCGGCGGCAACGGCGCGGCGGATGGCCGCTCCGGCTGCGGCGCGGCGGGGACGTCCGCCACCGACGGCGCGCGCATCGAATCGAGCACCGACTCGAGGTGGTCGGGCGGCGGTGGCTGCGCCGGGCGGGGCGGCGGCGTGCGGCGCGGCGGTTGCGGCGGCGGTTGCGGCGGCGGTTGCGGCACGATCGGGCTCGACGCGCGCGACTTGATCACCGGGATCTGCGGGATCGTCGTCGCCTTCTTGCCGGTGACGCCGAGCAGGGTCGGCGAGCCGGTCGGCGAGGGCGGCGGCGAGGGCGGCGGCGAGATGCCCTGCGGGACCGGGATCGGCGGCGGCGCGAGCCCGGCGACCGTGGTCATCGGCTTGGCCAGCTCGGGGATGGTCGAGGCCGGCGACTCGGCCGCGCCCCGGGCGAGCTGGTTGGCCAGCCGCGGGCCGAGCAGCGGCGCGGGCCCGGGCACCGGCACGTCGGGGCGCACGAACTCGGTCGTCGAGACGTCGATCGTCTCGTGCGATTCGCGCTCGGGCGGCGGCGCGGCGTGCGGCCCGGTGCCGACGTGGAGCGCGACCACGCCCGACATGTTGCCCTCGTGCAGCTCGGCGAGGCGCTCGAGGATCGCGCGGACGTCGGTCGCGATGTCCTTCTTCGAGCCCGGCACCGGTGCGACCCGCAGCGCGGCGTCGAGCGCGTCGGCGAGCGCGCGCGCGTCGGGGAAGCGCTCGTACGGCGAGCGCGCGAGGCAGCGCTGCAGGACGCGCACGATCGGCCGCGGCAGCGCCGGCTCGGGCGGTGGCCCGGCGAGGATCAACGTCGCGATGTCGTGCGGCGTGTCGGCGCGGTACGCGGCGTGGCCGGTGACCAGCTCGTAGGCCAGGACGCCGAGCGCGAACACGTCGGTCGCGGCCGAGGTCGCCTCGCCGCCGAGCTGCTCGGGCGCGAGGTAGGCGATGCGGTGCGCGAGCCGCGCGGTCTCGGTGGGCCGCGGCGGCATGGTCGCCGCGAGGATCCCGAAGTCGGTGACCTTGACGTCGCCCTCCGCGGTCACGATCACGTTGGTCGGCGCGAGGCCGAGGTGGGCCAGGCCGCGGCCGTGCGCGTAGCCCACCGCACGCGCGGTCTGCGACACCAGCGCGAGCGCGCCGCCGATCGCGAGCGACTGGCCGGCCAGCCTGGTCTCGGCGATGAGCCGCATGGCGTCGAGTCCGGCGACCAGCTCCACCGCGGTGAAGGTCTGGCCCTGGGCCACGCCGAACTCGCTCATCCGCGCGATCCGGGGGTGCTCGAGGCTGCCGTAGGCGCGCGCCGCGCTGGACAGCGCCTGGGCGTGCGACGACAGCACGGTCAGCTCCGGGGCGAACCGTTTGATCGCGAACTGGCGCTCCAGCCCCGCGACCCCGTACACCTTGGCGCGCGCGACCTCGCCGTTGGGGCCGACGCCGATCGGCTCCAGGAGCTGGTACCGCCCAACGCGCTCAGCGGCGATCGAGGGATCCTTCACCCGAGCCTCGACTCTATACGATCCGAGCCCGTTGACGCGACGCGTTGGCTGACACGAAACATTGGCTGACCAAACTTGCTCTCGACGGCGAACGCTGGCACCACGGTGAGCATGTCGAGGCGCAAGCCGACTCCGGAACGATCGACGATCGCGCGCGGGCACCGCGATGTGGCGTTCGCGCGCAGGCAGCGAACCGAGGGCGACGAGCCCGCTGGGAGCGACGAGCAGAAGGCCGAGCCCGCCAAGCCAGCCGAGGCCGAGCCGGTGAAGGCCGAGCAGACCGAGGAAGCGATCGTGCCGCCCGCGCCCAAGGGCGAGCCCTGGCCCGACGCGACGCCCGAGCCGATGCGGCCGGTCGAGGCGCCCCGCGCGCGCACCAACACCGATACCGTCCTGATGCCGACGGTCGCGCAGCTCGGACGGCCTCCGGAGATGCCGACCACCTCGGCACCGCCGCCGCTCGCGCTCGGTGCGGTCGAGGATCCGACCCACATGCCCGGCCCGCGCGAGGTGCCGGGCGGCAACCCGGAGGATCCCGCGCCCGCGCCCGGTCGCGTCCCGCCGGGTGACTCGCGCTCGCTCCGCTGCGGCAAGGACTTCGCGCTGATCTACCGGATCGGCACCTACGTGATCAGCCGGTTCGGCGCGGTCGGGACGCGGGGCCAGTGGCGGGTGGTCGAATACCCCACGTCTGCATCGGCGAGCCACGCCTACGCCAAGGAGTGCTCGCGATTCGTCTCGGAGGGTTTCTCGGACTATCGTGCCTGAGGTGTCCGATTCGAAGTCGCGGAAGGCGATCGCGCTCCGCTCGTCATGGCTGGTTCGCTGGGCGCTCGAGGCGCCGTCTCGCTGGCTCGGCCGCCGCAGCACGATCGCGCAGGACGTCGGCGGCGCGGCCGACGGCCTGTCGTACCTGCGCCACCTGGTGCGCGGCAACCGGCTGCGCCGGCGCGACGCGTTCGGCGAGGTCACGCTGGACTCGCCGCCCGTGCTGCTGATCCACGGCTTCCTCGGCACGCGCGGCTCGATGTACATGCTCGAGCGCCGGCTGGTCGACGACGGCTTCGTCGTGGTGTCGTTCAACATCGGTACGCTCAACGTGCGCGACATCCGGCGCTCGGCGTTCCTCATCCATCGCAAGATCGAGCGGATCCTCGCGCAGACCCCGTCGCAGAAGATCGACATCATCGGCCACTCGATGGGCGGCCTGATCGGGCTGTACTACGTCAAGAAGCTCGGCGGCCACACGCGGGTGCGCAAGCTCATCATGATGGGCACGCCGGTGCGCGGCACGTGGAGCGCGCTCGCCGGCGTGGTCACGCTGGGGCTGTGGTCGACCTCGTCCTGGCAGCTCCTGCCGCGCAGCCGGTTCCTCGACGAGCTCGCCCAGGGCGCGATCCCGCCGAGCGTCGAGGTCCACACGCTCGCGGCGGCGCGCGACTGGGTGGTCCCGCTGTCGACCACCCGGCTGCGCGGCGCCAACGCGATGACCGTGCCGCTCGGACATTCGAGCCTGGTGGTGTCCGAGGAGGTATACAGACGGATCGTCAACACCCTCCGGCCACCGCACGAGCAGAATGGTGAAGACTGGCCCGCGACCGATTGAGCGAGGCGGTTTGCTTGCACCTAGTCTGCCTTGGGCACTAGAATTTTTGTGGGGTTAGCTCCGCCGTCCATGAACGACCGTCCCCGCTTCGCGCTGCGCTTCATCTCGGGCAAGTACCAGGGAGGCGAGTTCCCGCTTCGCATGAACCGGGAGATCATCATCGGGCGTTCGAGCGACCTCGACATGGTGCTGGTCGAGGACATGGTGTCCAGGCGCCACGCCAAGATCAGCTCGACCGACGCCGACGTCTACATCCAGGACATGGGGTCGACCAACGGCACGTTCGTCAACGGCGAGAAGATCGCGGGGCGGGCGTTGCTACACGAAGGTGACCGCATCCTGGTCGGCACGTCGATCATCAAGGTGGTCGCGGTCGAGGGCTCGGTCGCGCAGCAGACCGAGGCCGAGGCGCGGCGGCGGCTCGAGGCCGGCGCGCAGCAGCGCCAGGCCACGCAGGGCCGGCCGATGTCGGGCGTGATCGAGGAGATCCCGCTGCCGGACCTGCTCCAGCTGCTGTCGACCAGCCGCAAGTCAGGCGTGCTCACGATCAACAACGGCGTGTCGATCGGCAAGATCTTTCTGCGCAAGGGCCAGATCTACTTCGCGACGATCAACGAGGACTTCTCGGTGAGCCCGCAGAAGGCGATCTACCGCATGCTGACCTGGGCGACCGGCACGTTCGAGCTCGAGCCGGGAGGGGAGATGCAGGTGATGGAGGAGATCCAGGAGTCGACCGAGGGCTTGCTGATGGAAGGCGTCCGCCAGCTCGACGAGTTCCGCAACCTGCAGAAGCAGCTGCCGCCGCTCGGCTCGCCGCTCGCCGTGCCGACCCCGCTCGCCGGCAAGCTGCGCGACCTCACGCCGTCGGAGCTCGACACGTTCCAGCTCGTGCTCGATCACGGCCAGCTCCAGAAGGTGCTGGATAACTTTCCGGGAACCGACCTCGACGCAGCGCAGAACATCATTTCCCTGATGAAGCGCGAGTTCGTCGTCGTCCCGTAGCGCGCTAGACTGGGGCATGCTCCCCGCGGCCGTCCGAGTCGAGACCATCGACGACGACATCCGCCTGCGCGCGCCGTACCGCGGCGTGCAGACCGGCCGCGCGACGCTGCGGCTGATCGTGTCGATCGCGCCGCGCGGCATGCTGCCGTGCGAGGTCACGATCGACGTCGACGACACCTCGGTCGTGATCTGCGATCACCGCGGCTGCTTCGCGGTCGGCGAGATCGATCAGCTGTTCGTGGTCGAGCGCCAGCCGCCGGCCTGGCGGTTCCTCACCTGGTTCGGCGTGTTCGCGCGCCGGCGCGGCCACAAGGATCGCCTGCTGCTCGAGACGCCGGACGGCCGGGTCGCCCGGTTCGTCGAGCGCGCGATCGAGCAGCGACTCGGCCTGCGCGACGAGCCGGTGCGCGGCGAGCTCCGCCTGGTCGAGTAGCTTTCGTGGTACGACGCGGGCGTGATTCGCGAGGCCGCCTCGGTGATCTTGCTGCGTCCGGCGCGCGCCGGGTTCGAGGTGTTCCTCGTGCGCCGGCATCGCGGCGCGAGCTTCATGGCGTCGGCGTACGTGTTCCCGGGCGGCGTCGCCGAGCCCGGCGAGGACGCGCGGACCGCGGCGGTGCGCGAGCTGTTCGAGGAGGCCGGCGTGCTGTTCGCGACCGAGAGCGCGACCAGCGACACGCTCGAGCTGCCCAACCAGGAGCGGATCCGCCAGCGCATCCTCGCGGGCGCGCCCGCGGCCGCCGCGCTCGAGCTCGCCGGCCTCCAGTTCGCGAGCGAGCCGCTCGTGCCGTGGTCGCACTGGATCACGCCGTCGATCGAGCCCAAGCGGTTCTCGGCGCGGTTCTTCGTCGCCGAGCTGCCGGCCGGGCAGCAGCCGCGGTTCGACGCCAGCGAGACGGTCGACCAGGTGTGGCTCGCGCCCCAGGCCGCGCTCGCCCGGAGCGGCGAGCTCCAGCTGCCGCCGCCGCAGATCCGCACGCTGTGGGAGCTCGCGCAGCACCGCGCGATCGCCGAGGTGGTCGCGGCCGGCCGCGCGCGCGCCGCCGAACCGCACCCGATCCTGCCGCGCCTCTTGCCCGGCGACTCGCCGTGCCTGGTCTTGCCGTGGGATCCCGAGTACACGACCGCGGCGACCGGCGACGCCGCGCCGATGGCGTACCTGCCGAGCTGGGCCAAGGGCCCGAGCCGGTTCGTGCGCGACGGCAACGCGTGGCGGCTGGTCGGGTGACGCGATTCGACGCCGCCGGCCTGGTGGTCGGCGAGCGCGCGTTGCCGTTCTACGCCGGCGCGATGCACTACTGGCGCGTGCCGCCCGAACGCTGGGCGGCCTGCCTGCGCGCGATCCACGCGCTCGGCCTCACGATCGTCGAGACCTACGTGCCGTGGCGCGTGCACGAGCCCGCACCCGGCGCGCGCGCGTGGACCGGCGAGCGCGACCTCGCGAAGTTCCTCGGGCTCGCCCGCGCCGCGGGGCTCGCGGTCGTGCTCCGGCCCGGCCCGCACATCAACGCGGAGCTGACCAGCTTCGGCATGCCGGACTGGGCGCTCGCCGAGCCGGCGTGTCAGGCGCGCACCGCGCGCGGCACGCCGGCGTGGCTGCCCGCGCCGCCGCGCGCGTTCCCGGTGCCGTCGTACGCGAGCGCCGCGTTTCGCGCACACGTCCGCGCGTGGTACGCGCAGGTCGCCGAGATCGTGCGGCCGTTCGTCGGCGATCCCGTCGTGGCGATCGGAGTCGACAACGAGGCGCAGCTGTTCTTTCGCGCCGGCGCCTACGATCTCGACTATCACCCCGACGCGCTGGCGTGGTGGGCCGAGTCGGCCGGCGAGCTCGCGCCGCCGCGCGCGTGGGACCCCGCGAACGCCGCGACGTGCGTGCGCTGGGTCGCGTGGAAGGACGACTATCTGGCGCGCGCGCTCGGCGAGCTCGCGCACATGCTCGACGAGCTCGGGCTCGGCGAGCTCGCGCGCTTTCACAACCTGCCGCCCGGCCACTTCGGCCTGTACGACCTGCGCCGGATCCAGCGCGCGATCGCCGGCCCGGTCGGGATCGATGCCTACACGCCGCGCGCGCAGTTCCCCGAGCTGCGACGGCGCGCCGCCGCGTTGGTCGGCAATGCGCGGCCGCTGCCGCTCGCGCTCGAGGTCGGCGTCGGGTTCTTCCCGTGGCTCGCGCCGCTGGACCTTCACTCCGCACCGCCTCGCGGTGCTGCGCGCCCCGGCGGAGCCGGGGCTTTCGATCCACACTCTGCACCGCTTCGCGGTGCTGCGCGCCCCGGCGGAGCCGGGGCTTTCGATGCCGCCGACGATCCGGCGCGCGAGTGCGACCATCTGTTGACGCTGCTCGCGGCGGGGGTGCGCGGCTTCAATCTGTTCATGGCGGTCGAGCGCGACCGCTACTACGGCGCGGCGATCGACGCGCGCGGTCATCGCGAGCGCCACGCCGCGTGGATCCCGCGCCTGGTCGCCGCGCTCGGCGAGGTGGCCTGGCCGGAGCTGCGCCGCGACGCGCCGATCGCGGTGATCGACCTGCGCGCCGACGCCCGGTTCGGCGCCGCGAGCTCGGCGATCGATCCGATGACGCCGGTGATCGCCGAGGTGCTCGAGCTCGGGCCGGGCGGCGCGGCCGAGCTCGGGCTCGACGCCGGCGCGATCGCGGCGCGGCGCTGGCAGACCGCGGTGTGCCGCGCGCTCGAGCTGGCGCAGGTCGGCTATGCGATCGTCGACGAGTCGGCGGGCGAGGACGAGCTGGCCGGCTATCGCGCGGTCATCGCGCCGACCGGCGAGCGCATCGATCGCGCGCTGTGGGCGCGGCTGGCCGCGCTCGCCGAGGCGCGCCGCACGGTCGTGGTGATCGGCCCGGGTACGCCGAGCCGCGACGAATTCGATCAGCCGCTCGGCCCGGGGCCGCGGCCGGTCGGCCGGCTCAAGGCCGGCTCGCTCGACGATCTCGCCGGGCTCGCCGACGATCTCGCCGGGCTCGCGGGCGAGGCGAGCGAGGCCTGGCAGATCGAGCGGCCGGACGAGGTGCGCGCCGCGGCGTTTCGCGACCGCGCGGGGCTCGCCCGCGTCGTGTTCGTGACCAGCGACGCCGAGCACGCGGTCACCGCGGTGCTGCTCGCCGACGATCGTGCGAGCGCGCTGCGCGATGCGCTCACCGGCGAGGTCGTGCGCGTCGAGAGCGGCCGCGCGAGCCTGACGCTGCCGCCGCGCGGCGTGCGCATGCTGATCGTCGCCGCGTGAGGCTACTTGCACGCGCGGGGCGTCTTGACCGCCGCTTCGCCCTCGCGCTTGAACTGCCAGCGCTCCTCGCACACCTTGCCGTGCACGCGCCACTGCAACGTCGCGATGCCCTTGCTGATCGTCATGCGGGTCGGTACGGCGTCGGCGCTCTCGCTCGTGTAGATCACGATCCCGTCGGGCCGGCGCTGGATCAGCCAGAATTCGGCAGACGTGGTCGGGGCCCCTGCCGAGAGCAAGACCGGACGCTGCGTGACCTCGAGCGCGAGCAGCGCGTCCTCGCCGCCGTCACCGGTGAGGTCGCCGTACGCGACCGAGACGAAGCGATACTCGAGGAACGCCCACACGCCGCCGTGCTCGCTGTGGCGCTCGTCCACCGTCGCCGTGCACGAGATCAGCGCGGGGTAGGTGCGGTCGTTCGCGTAGCTCCAGTTGCACCAGTCGATCTTGCGCAGCTCGGCATCCGGTGGCGCCGCGCCGGCAAGCCGGCACAGCACGCATAGCGCGACGAGAGCTCGCATCCGGGGATTGTGCACGACCGCCGCGACGCTGCCAGTCGGCGCGCGTCAGTCGTCGCGGTCCTCGGCCTTCTTCAGGCCCTCGGCGAGCTTGCCCGCGATCGCGGCGGACTTCTCGACCGACTCGCCGGCCGCGAGCTGCTCGTAGATGTGCTCGGCGCGCTCGTCGCGCGCGCGGGTCTCCTCGGAGGCGTCGCTCGGGGCCTCGCCGGGCAGCTCGACCCGCAGCTCGCGCACCACCATCTGCACGCCGGCCGCGATCGGCAGCGCGAGCAGCGCGCCGAGGATCCCGAGCAGCTTGCCGCCGACCAGCAGGGCGATCAGCACGACCGCCGGCGACAGCCGCAGCGTGCGGCCGTAGACCCGTGGCACGAGGATGCGGCTCTCGAACGACTGGTACATCACCATCGCCACCGCGACGATCGCGATCGCGACCGCGCCCTGCGGTGACACCGCGAGCACGGCGGGCGCGCTCGCCAGGTAACCGCCGATGAACGGGATCACGTCGGTGAGGCCGGCGAACATCGCGAGCGCGAGCGCGTCCTCGACCTTCATCGCGCGCAGCAGGCCGAACGTGAACACCGTGATCGCGACCGACGTGATCAGCTGGCCGCGCATGTAGCCACCGACGATCGTCTTGAGCTCGATCAGGATGCGCGCGAGCTTGACGTGATGGCTGCGCGGCACGATCGAGTACAGCGCGGCCTTGGCGCGGGTCGGATCGGCCAGCAGATAGAGCGCGAGGAACAGCGTGGTCGCCGCGTAGCCGACCGCGGCGAGGATGTCGCTGCCGTAGCCGATCAGCGCGTCGCCCGCCTTCTGGACCTCGGCGTCGAGCGGCACCGCCCTGAGCGACTTCCAGAACGGCGTCGCCCACTGGTACTGCTGCAGGAAGCTCACGACCTTGCTGCGCTCGCTCGGCAGGTGCTCGATGATGTGCTGGAGCTGGCCGACCAGCGGCGGCACGGTGACCAGCAGCACGCCGCCGAGCACCGACGCGAGCAGGAAGAAGATCACGATGACCGCGCGGCCGCGCCGGAGCCCGCGGCGCTCGAACCACGCGACCAGCGGATCGAGCGTGCCGACCAGCACGAGCGCGACCACGACCACGACCAGCACGCTCCACAGCCGGAGCAGCAACCACACCGCGGCGACACCGACCGCGACCCACAGCAGCGTGCGCGCCGAGACCTCGATGCGCATCGTGCGGCGGTCGTCGCTCACGCGCCCTCGCTAGCCGTATTGCCGCGCCGGTCCGGTCGGCTCGTCGTCACCGTCGAGTCCGTCGATCACGCGCACCGGCCGGACCTCGCCGGCGAGCCGGGCGATCACGGTGACCAGCTCGGCCGCATCGAGCGGCTTGGGCACGAACGCGGCCGCGCCGATCCGCGCCGAGATCTCGGGCGCGTACGGCGACGACGAAACCAGCACGATCGGCGGCGTGTCGGGAAGCGACTCCATGCTGCGGCCGAGATCGATCACGCCGATCCGCGGATCGAACGAGTCGATCACCACGGCGTCGATGCCGCCCTCCGAGAGCCGGAGATACGCGTCGCTGACGGTGAAGGTGACGAGCACTTCGTGCCCGGCAGCGCGCAGCGCGGTTGCCACGCGATCGCCCGTGTCTGGATCGGTTTCGACGAGGAGAATACTGCCCACGTTTCGAACATAACCCGATTCGCGCGCCAGGTGGTCCGGTGTGGCGGGTCTCGCGCTAGTTATCTTCCGACGAGGTCGGCGGTGGATTTGACTTGCGCTTGGCGCGCTCGTGGCCTTCGGTCCAGCCGATCTCCTTGGTCAGCTGCATCGCGTCCTGGATCCGGCTCGGCATCACCACCGCGGCCTTGGTCGGCGCGTCGCTGAGCAGCAGCTCGGCGGTGGCGCGGCGATCGCCGAGGTTGCGCATCTCGGTGATCGCGGCCTGGCGGTAGCGCTCGGCCTTGCCGGCGAGGCCGGCCTTGTCGCACAGCATCGCGAGCAGCTGCTGGACGCGCGCCGCGCCGAGCCGGCTGTGCACGCGCTGCGCGTGGACCAGCGCGGCCTCGGCCAGCCGCAGCGCGCGATACGAATCGCCCGCGGCGTCGACCATCTGCGCCTGCGCGCGCAGCACCCGCCAGAACGCGTCGGGCGCGTGCTGCGCGGTGAAGCCCTCGCCCAGCGTCGCGAGGTCGATGCACTCGACGAGCTCGCGGTTCGCGTTGTCGGGATCGCCGGCGCGGAGCAGCGCCTGCGACAGGTCGAGGTAGAGCTCGCACACCAGGTTCATGTCGCCCGAGCCGATCGCGCGGCCGACCCCGCGGCGCAGCGCCGCGATCGCGCCGTCGATGTCGCCCTCCGACAGCGCGATCGCCGCGGCGGCGCGGTCGATCATCGACACCAGCAGCGGCGCGCTCGACCAGTCGCGCGCCTCGGCGAGGATGCCGCGGGCGAGCGCGGTCTCGCCGCGCGTACGCAGGACGTCGGCGAGCTTGACCGAGAGCGACACGAACTGGAGGTCCGCGCCCTCCGAGATCTCGCCGAGCTGCACCGCCTGGCGGACCGCGACCAGCGCGCGGTAGTAGAACTGGCCGGCGCCGGCGTCGTCGAGCTGGTCGGCGGCATGATCGCCGCCCGCGCGCAGCAGATCGATCGCGTCCTTGGCGTGGCCGGCGAGATCGTGGTGGTGGCCGAGCAGGCCGATGTCCTGGGTGAGCGAACCGACCGCCTCGGCGGCACGCGCGTGCAGCGAACGCCGCACGTCGGCCGGCGTCGCGTCGTAGACGACCTCGCGCACGAGCCGGCTCGAGAACACCGGCTCGCCCGCCGGGTCGCGGCCGATCAGGCCGTGCAGCTCGGCGTCCTGCAGCGCGGGCTCGAGCGTGTCGGCCGGCAGCATCGCGCGCAACAGATCCGCCTGCGGCTCGATGCCGAGCACCGCCGCGGCCTGCAGCACGTCGCGCGTACCCTGGGTGAGCATCGACAGCCGCGCCGCCACGAGGTCGGGCAGCGAGACCCTGGTGTCCTCGGGCTTGCCGCCCTCGACCAGGTAGCGCACGACGTGATCGAGGTGGCCCGGGTAGGCGCGCGTGGTCTCGAACAGCTGCTGGACCGGCGGCAGGCCGCGCACCCCGGCCGCGAGCAGCTCGCGCACGATCGACTCGAGCTCGCGGACCTCGAGCGCGCCGAGCTCGAGCCGCGCGACCGCGGCCGGCCACTGCTCGCCGAACGTGCGCGACGCGGTCATCACGATCGGTGGCAGCGCGAGCTCGTTGTTCTCGGTCGCGCGCCGCAGGATCTCGAGGCTCGGATGATCGAAGCGATCGATGTCCTCGCACACGATCGCGATCGGCCCGTTCGCCGCCGCGGCGGCGAGCGCGCGCAACGCGGACCACACGATCTCGCGGCGGCGCACCGGCGGCTCGAGCTCGAGCAGCGTCGTCGGGTGACCGAACAGCTGGGCGATCCCGGGCAGGTCGCGCTCGTTGAGCCCGAGCCGGAGCACGGCGTCGCGCAGCTCGACCTCGCTCGACACCGCCGGCAGCTCGAGCACGGCGGCGAGCAGCGAGCGGAACGGATAGAACGGCGCGCCGAGCCCGCTCGGATCGGGCGCGACCTGGTAGATCACGCCGCCGCCCGCGGCGAGCTTGCTGTAGGCGTGGCGGAGCAGCGTGCTGCGGCCGGAGCCCTCGCCGCCGACGATGATCAGCCCGACGTTGCCGCCGGCGGGCCGGCGCATGTGCGCGATCAGCGCGTCGAGCTCGGCCTTGCGGCCGGTGAATGGCAGCGGCAGCGTGTTGGCGAGCGGGGTCTGGCTCGGGATCTCGGTGGTCTTCTCGATCCGCGCGCGGGGCGCGCCGCACTCCGGGCAGAACTTGAACGACGGCTGGCACGACCAGCCGCAGGCCTCGCACTTGTCGGTGGTCGGCAGGCTGCGCATGCGCGACCGGATCACGAGCAGCGCGTCGCGCATCTCGCTGGCCGAGCCATAGCGATCGGCCGGATGCTTGGCCAGCGCCCTGGCGATCACCGCGTCGAGCTCGCGCGGCACGCCGTCGCGCCGCGGGTTGAGCTGGGTCGGCTGCGCCTTGAGGTGGTTGGTCAGGATCTCGGTGGTCGAGCCCGCGAAGAACGGCGTCTTGTCGGCGAGCAGCTCGTACAGGATGATGCCGACCGCGTAGAGGTCCGACGCGAAGCTCGGCGGCGCGCCGCTGATCACCTCGGGCGCCATGTACTCGGGCGTGCCGCTGATCGAGCGATCCTCGGCGACCTCGCGCCCGGCGAGCCCGGTGACCAGGCGCGCGATGCCGAAGTCGACGATCTTGACCTGATCGATCCCGGCGCGGCGCTGGTCGACGATGATGTTGTCGGCCTTGAGGTCGGCGTGGACCACGCCCGCGAGGTGCGCTTCCTCGATGCCGGCGAGCGCCTGGCACACCAGATCGATCACGCGCTCGACCCCGATCGGGCTCTCGTTGACCAGCAGCTGGGTGAGCGTCGGCCCCTTGACGTACTCCATCGCGAGATAGAGCAGCCCGTCCGGGGACTGGCCGTAGTCGATGATCGAGACGCAGTTGGGATGGTTGAGCCGCGATGCCGAGGTCGCCTCGCCGCGGAACCGCGAGATCATCCGCGGGTCGACGCACAGCTCCTCGTTCAGGATCTTGACCGCGACCGTGCGGCCGAGCGCGATCTGATCCGCCTTGTAGACCGCGCCGCTGCCGCCGATGCCGATGCAGGCCGTCAGCTTGAACTTGTCGCCGAGCACCCGTCCGACGAGCTTCAGCGACTTCTGAACCTGATCTTGCACCTGGGTCATCCCGGAGCCGCGCCAATTAGATCGGTCCGCCCGTTGTCGCACGATCCGCAACGAAACGGTGCGGCGAAATTCCCGGTCACGTTCGCTCGACAATCACGGCGATGCCCTGGCCCACGCCGATGCACATGGATGCAAGCCCGAATTGGTTCGACCGCTGTTGTAGCTCGTACACAAGTGTCAGCAACAGGCGCGCTCCCGACGCGCCGAGCGGATGACCCCACGCGATCGCGCCGCCGTTGACGTTCACGCGCTCGGGATCGAGCCCGATCTGCTCCATGCACGGGATCGCCTGGGCCGCGAACGCCTCGTTGAGCTCCGCCAGATCGATCCGTTGTGGGGTGAGGCCGGCGCGTGTGAGCGCTTTCTTACTCGCCGGGATCGGCCCCAGGCCCATGTAGCTCGGCTCGACCCCCGCCGCCGCGCCCGTGACGTACCGGGCCATCGGCGAAAGCCCGAGCTCCTTCATCGCCTGCTCGCTCGCGACCAGCAGCGCGCACGCCCCGTCGTTGAGCCCGGACGCGTTGCCCGCGGTGACCGTGCCGTTCTGCTTGACGAACGCCGGGCGCAGCCTGGCCAGCTGGTCGAGCGTGGTCTCGGGCCGCGGGTGCTCGTCCGCGGCGAGGCGCTGCTCGGCGCCGGTCTTCTTGTCGACGCCGGTGACGATCGGCGTCAGCTCCACCGCGATCCGGCCCGACGCGATCGCCTTGCCGGCGCGCTGCTGCGACGTCCACGCGAAGCGATCCTGCGCCTCGCGCGACACCTTGCAGCGCTCCGCGACCTTCTCGGCGGTCTCGCCCATCGCGAGCGTGCCGTGCAGCTGCTCCATCTTCGGGTTGACGAACCGCCAGCCGAGCGTGGTGTCGTAGATCGTCTGGTTGCCGCGCGGGAACGCCTCGGTCGGCTTGGCCATGACCTGCGGCGAGCGCGACATGTGCTCGACGCCGCCCGCGATCACCAGCTCGGCCTCGCCGGTCGCGACCAGCCGCGCCGCGTCGGCCACCGCCTGCATGCCCGAGCCGCACAGCCGGTTGACCGTGACGCCGGGGATGCCGACCGGCAGCCCGGCGAGCAGCGCGGCCATGCGCGCGACGTTGCGGTTGTCCTCGCCCGCCTGGTTCGCGCACCCGAAGATCACGTCGTCGATCCGCTCGGCGGGGATCCTGGTCTTCGCGACCAGCGCCGCGATCACCTGCGCCGCGAGATCGTCGGCGCGCACGCCGCCGAGCCCGCCGCCGTAGCGGCCGAACGGAGAGCGGAGACCGTCGACGATGTAGGCCGGGCGCGTCATGGCCGGCACCATAGCCGAAAACTGGCGCCCCGGAGCCCGGCTGCCTACGGTCGAGCCATGACCCCCGATTCTCGACGGCTGGCCGAGCACGACGTCAGCTGGCTCGCGATCCGCCAGCCCGCGGTGATGCGCCTGCTCGAGCAGGAGCTGGCGCGCCCCGACGGCGACGCGTTCGCCGCAGGGCTCGAGCTCGCCTGCCGCGTGCTCGGCGGGCGCACGCCGCTGGCCGACATGCGGCTCGACCACCAGGCGCTCGCGGGCGGGCTCGCCGCGGTGCGCGCGGGCCGCTGCGACCGGGCGATGGTGCGCTCGCTGCGCGACCAGATCGAGGAGCTGCCGGTCGTGCTCACCTCGCGCGAGCAGGACGCGGTCGCGACCGTGATCGCCTCGATCATCTACGCCGTGCTCGACAAGAGCGTGCGCGAGCTCGACGACACGCTGGTCGCGTGAGCGCGAGCCGCGTCCGGGACGAGCTCGCTGCGGGGTCAGAGCTCCGAGACGATGACGACGTAGTGGCCGTCGGGAAGTGCGTCGACGTAGGCGCGGACCTCTCGCCAGCGTTCGACCAGGTGCTCGAGCGAGTCGTGGGCGCTGCACTGGTCGACGAGATCGCCGAGCTCGCGCTTGGGCAGCGTGCAGGCGTGGATGAGGGGCGCGATCGCGCACCCGCGATAGCGAAGGTCGCGGATCCCGTTCAGGACGAGCGTGAACGCTCGGTGGCCCGTGGGAAACGCCGGGCCATGGCGGGCGAGGATGTCGTCGCGGTGCTCACCGGGCGTCAGGCGAAACGTCGCGTCGACCCTGGCTCCGATCCATGCATCGCAAGCGGTCATGCGAACGCGAGCCTGGCGGCCGCGATCGCCGCGGCGAGATCCGGCGCGAGCGGGCAGGCGATCGCGAGCTCGGCGACGCGCAGCGACGTGCAGTGCAGCGCGAGCCGGTGGAGCGCGAAGCGCTCGCGGAACAGCCGGTTGTGCTCGCCCTTGCCGTAGCGGACGTCGCCGATCAGCGGACACGCGATGTGCTTGCAGTGCCGGCGGATCTGGTGGAGCCGGCCGGTGAGCGGGCGCGCCTCGACCAGCGCGTAGCGGCCGAACGTGTCCTTGCGCCACAGCTCGGTGACCGCGGCGACGCGCTGGCCGCCCGGCGCCTTGGGGATCGCGTGATCGATCACGACGTGCTCGGGCGGATGGCCGCGCGTGATCGCGAGGTAGCGCTTGTCGGCGGTCGGCCAGGCCTCGGACAGCGCGCGCGCGGCGTCGCGATCGAGCGCGAACAGCGCGATGCCCGACGCGCCGCGGTCGAGCCGGTGGATCGGATAGACGTACGCGCCGACCTGGTCGCGCACCTGCTGGAGCAGCGCGTCGTCGTCGTGCGCCCAGCCGCGGTGGGTCGCGACGCCCGACGGCTTGTCGACCGCGACGCAGCGCTGGTCGCGGTGCAGGATCGCGAGCACGCGTTCACGCTAGCATGCGCGCCATGAAGACGATGGTCATCGCATGCGTGCTCGCGGCGCTCGCCGCCACGGCGGGCGCGAAGGTCCGGACCCAGCTGGTCGAGTACAAGCAGGGTGACGCCGTGCTCGAGGGCTACCTCGCGTACGACGACGCGGCGAGGGGCAAGCGGCCGGGCATCCTCGTGGTCCACGCGTGGATGGGGCTCGACGACAACGCGCGGCATCGCGCCGAGATGCTCGCGCAGCTCGGCTACGTCGCGTTCGCGGCCGACATCTACGGCAAGGGTGTGCGCCCCAAGGATCGCGACGAGGCGGGCAAGCTCGCCGGCACGTACAAGGCCGACCGCGCGCTGCTCCGCCAGCGCGTCAACGCGGCGTTCGACCAGCTGGTCAAGAACCCGCGGGTCGATCCGACCAAGACCGCCGCGATCGGCTACTGCTTCGGCGGCACCACGGTGATCGAGCTCGCGCGCAGCGGCACCGACGTCAAGGGCGTGGTGAGCTTCCACGGCGGGCTCGACTCGCCGACCCCGGCCGACGGCAGGAACATCAAGGCCAAGCTGCTCGTGCTGCACGGCGCGGCCGACCGGTTCGAGAAGCCGTCCGACCTCGCGGCGTTCCAGCAGGAGCTCGCCGACGCCAAGGTCGACTGGCAGCTCGTGGAGTACGGCGGCGCGGTGCACTGCTTCACCGATCGCGGCGCGGGCAGCGATCCGTCGACCGGCTGCGCCTACGATCCGGTGGCCGACGCGCGGTCGTGGGCCGCGATGCGCGCGTTCTTCGACGAGCTGTTCAGCGCGAAGAAGTAGCGGCGAGGTGGGAGCGGAAGAACTCGATCTGGACGCGCTCGCGCGCCAGCTTGAGCGCGGGGTCGGGCACCATGTGGGTCGACGACAGCGTGATCACGTCGGCGTACTTGCCGGCGACGTAGAGCGCCTCGATCAGCGCGAGCGTGTGCGCGAAGTGGACGTTGTCGTCGGTGATGCCGTGCAGGATCAGCAGCGGCCGCGCGAGCTTGCCGGCGTGAGTGAGCGCGCTCGTGCTCGCGTAGCCCGCCGGGTTGTGCTCGGGCGTCCGCATGTAGCGCTCGGTGTACGCGGTGTCGTAGAGCTGCCAGTCGGTGACCGGCGCCCCGGCGACCGCGCACGCGAACACGTCGGGACGCAGCAGGTCGGCCATCACCGAGAAGTAGCCGCCGAACGACCAGCCGAACACGCCGACCCGCGCGAGGTCGAGCTCGTGGTAGCGCGCGCCGACCGCCTGCAGCGCCGCGACCTGGTCGGCGAGCGGCACCGTGATCAGGTCCTGGTAGATCGCGCGCTCCCACGCGGCGCCGCGCCCCGGCGTGCCCCGGCCGTCGGCGCGCACCACGATGAACCCGGCGTCGGCGTACCACTGGTCCATCACGTAGGCGTCGCGCGCGTCGAGCACGGTCTGCACGCCCGGCCCGCCGTAGACCGAGAGCAGCACCGGGTAGCGCCGCGTGCGATCGAACGCGCGCGGCCGGGTGATCGCGACGTAGTGGGTGCGGCCGCCGAGCTCGACCGTCTCGATCGAGGTGGTCGGCGACAGGCTCGGCCGCTCGGCCACCGACGGCAGCTCGTGGCGCGCGCCGTCCTTGCCGATCGCGACGGTGCGCTTGCCGCCCGCGGCGAGCGCGGTCGCGATCACGAGCACGCCGTGGTCGTAGTACGCGGTCGACACGCCGTCGCCGCCGGAGATCCGGACCGGCGCGCCGCCGGCCAGCGGCACGCGCCACACGTCGATCCGGGTCGGCGTCGCGGAGGCCTCGACGATCAGATCGCCGCCGTCGAGCCCGATCAGCTTGCGCAGGCCGAATTCCGGCGTGGTCAGGCGCTGCGTGGCGCCGTGCGCGCCGTGGCGCTCGGCGACCCACGCGCCCGGTGCTTCGGTCGCCCACACGAAGTCGCCGCCGGGCAGCCACAGCGGCGAGCCGGGCTCGTAGCCGAGCTCGCCGGTGCGCGGCACGTTGATCCAGGTCTGCGAGGTCTCGGCGATCAGCGGCTGCCACGCGTTCTTGCCGTCGAGCGCGAGCGCGGCGAGCTTGTCCTGCTCGCGCGACAAGACGACGATCGCGAGCGGTGCGCCGCGCTGCCAGGTCACGCGCGCCAGGTACGGATAGGTCGCGAGATCCCACGGCAGCCAGATCGGCTCGCCGCCGCTCGCCGCGATGATGCCGAGGTCGACCGTCGCGTTGGCGCGGCCGGCGCGCGGGTACTTGAACGGCACCGGCGGGCGATCGTTGTGGAGCGCGTCGGCGACGTAGATCGTGTCGACCGCACGATCGTCGCTGCGCTGGAACACCAGCTGCTTGCCATCGGGCGACCACCAGAACCCGCGCTGGCGATCGAGCTCCTCCTGCGCCGCGAAGTCGGCGATGCCGTACGCGAAGCCCTCGGGGTGGTGGGTGAGCCGGCGCGCCGCGTGGTCGGGCGCGATCACGTAGAGGTCGCCGTCGCGCACGAACGCGATCTGCGCGCCGTCGGGCGACAGGTGCGGATCGTAGGCATCGCCGCCCGGATCGATCGCGCGGCGCGCACCGGTCGTGCGATCGACGAGATACAGCATGCCGCCGAGCGGCACCATCACGGTCTTGCCGTCGTCGGAGACGTCGATGTCGACCACGCCGCGGGTCGCGGTGCGGGTGCGCTCGCGCCGCGCCTTCTCGGCATCCGACAGGTGCTCGCCACCCGCGCCGAGCAGGTCGTCGACCGTGACCAGGGTGCGCACCGCGCCGGTCCTGGTGTCGAGCTCGTAGAGGTCGGCGGCGAACGCGCGCGGCGGCGTGCGGCGGAACAGCACCGCGCCGTCGGGCGTGATCGCGAGCGGCACGGGCAGGCCGAGCCGGAAGTCGAACGTGGCGGCGGCGTCGGCGAGGAGCTTGGCGTCGAGGGTGGGCCAGGTCATGGGGGCAACGTGGGGGCGTGCGCACGCGGCGAGCACGAACAGCGCGAGGCGGCGCATCGCCCGCGAGTATGCCCAAATTTTGCCCTCACCCGCGCCGTGGCGGACGATCGCCCCATGCGCAAGGAACGCCGGCTTCGCCGGGCCACGACCACGACGCTCGCCCTCAGCTACCAGCTCGACGACTGCTGCCGCGACGGCGCGATCCAGGCGATGGTGATCGCCGACGGCGACGGCCTGCCGCTCGCCGCCGCCGGCGATCGGTTCGCGTGCGACGAGGTCGCCGCGCGCATGGTGCTGGTCGGCCCGCGCATCCGCTCGTTCGACGGGACGCTGTTCGGCGGCGGCTGCCGGTGGGACGTGCAGATGACCAAGGTCGCGGTCGACGGCAGCGAGTTGCTGGTGTGCGCGGTCGGCGGCAGCGCCGAGCAGCGCAAGCGCCAGATCGCGCGCGGGGCGGCGGGCGCGCTGCGCATCCTGACCGCATAGCTGCTAGCCTTGGGCATGCGCACCACGATCGCGTTTGCCCTGGTCGCCGCACTCGCCGCGTGCTCGGCGAACAAGGCGTCGGTCGACGACGCCGGCGCCCGCAAGCTGCTGCTCGATCGCAACTGGATCGATCACATGCCGAAGACCGAGCGCGACCGCCTGCACGTCTATCGCTTCGTGCCGACGATGGGCGGCGGCGTGTTCCAGGACCGCACGCTGTACAAGGGCACGTTCGAGCTGTTCCGCTTCACCACCAGGGGCGACGAGATCGAGTTCGACTTGCCCGAGACCGGCCAGGACGTGGTCAGCAAGTTTCGCATCGAGCCGGTCGATGGCCCGGCGCCGTTCGATCTGAAATTGACGATCGAGGCCGATCCGCGCGGCCCGAGCGTGTACTACGGCATCCGCGCCGAGACCGATCGCGACGGCCAGGCGCTCGAGCACCGCCTGCTCAGTCGTTAGACAGCGGCGTCTTCGCCGGCGTCTCCTGGCCGGGGAGCTTCAAGTCCTTGGTCTCGGGCGGTGGCGGCTGCGCGACGCCGTCGACGCCGTCGCAGTTCGAGTCGATGCCGTCGCCGGGCACGTCGGCCGCGCCGGGATGCCGCGACGCATTGCCGTCGTCGCAGTCGAGCTCGGCGACCGGCTGCGCGTTGAGCGCGGCGGCGTCGCACGCGGTCGAGCCGTTCGGGCACTCCCACGGGCCGGCGAAGCCGTCGCCGTCGCGGTCGTAGCGCACCGCGCCCTGCGGGCTGCGGTACTTCACGACCAGGGACTGGCCACAGCCGAGCACGAGCGCGAACGCGAGCACGGTGCGCATGGCGCTCATTGTAGCGCGTCGCCGAGCGGTTCGACGACGAGCTCGAACGTGCCGCTGTCGAACGGCGTGCCGGGCGGCGGCGTCGCCGGCACGAGGCGCTCGCGCAGGCCCTGGCGCGCGAGCGTGCGCGCGCGGAAGTGGCAGTACGGGTTGTTGCCCGGGCGCCCGAACACCGCATGCGCGGTGAAGCTGCAGCCGCCCATGCACGTGGCCGCGAACGGACAGCGCCGGCAGAAGCCCCACAGGTCGTCGATCGTGCGGCGCCGGGTGAACGCGAGCTCGGGCGCGCGCTCCCAGATGTCGCGCAGCGGGCGCTCGCGCACGGAGCCGCCGACGTAGCTCGCGCTCTGCAGCGACGGGCAGCCCTTGACGCCGCCGTCGGACTCGATCCCCATCACGAACCGCCCGGCCTGGCAGCCCTGCCAGTGATCGCGATCGGCCGCGCCGAGCGAGCGCAGCAACGTCTCCTCGGGACCGAAGTAGCCGAGGTTGTTGCCCGGGGTCAGCACGATGCCGTCCTCGCGCGCGCGCCGCTTGAGCGCGGCGATCCGCGGCACGAGGTCGAGCAGCTGCCAGGGCTGGAGCAGCCATTCGGGGCGATCCGCCGCGCGGCCGAGCGGCGCGGTGAGCTGGACCTGCCACGACGAGATGCCGCGCCCGCGCAGCAGCTCGTAGAGCGCCTCGAGGTCCGGCTCGTTGCGGCGGTTGAGGTTGATGTTGGACGCGGTCGGCACGCCGGCGGCGGCCAGCCGGTCGAGCGCGGTCATCGCGTCGCGCCAGCTGCCGATCCGGGCGCGCATGCGGTCGTGCGCCGCGGCGAGCCCGTCGACCGACACGCTCGCGTCGGTGAGGCCGAGCGCGGCGAGCGCGCGCGCCAGCGCGTCGGTGATGCCGCGCCCGCCGGTGACCAGCGCCGCGCCGATCCCGCGCTCGCGCAGCGCGCGCACCACGTCGAGGAAGCCGGGGTGGAGGTAGGCCTCGCCGCCGATCAGCGCGACCTCGCGCGCGCCGAGCTCGGCGAGCTCGCCGACCACGCGCAGCGCGTCCTCGGTGGCGAGCTCGGAGTCGCGCGCGACCCCGGCGCGCGAGCCGCAGTGCATGCACGCGTGATCGCAGCGCAGCGTCAGCTCCCACACGACGTACGCCGGGAACGGCCGCTCGCGGATCACGTCGAGCCGGCGGCGCGCGCGGCTGTCGGTCACGGCGCGTCGCCGGGCGAGGTCGCCTCTTGCAGCTCCTTGATGCCGTCGACGCCGTCGCAGTTCTGATCGATGCCGTCGCCCTTGGGATCGGGCGCGCCGGGATGGATCGACGGATCGTGATCGTCGCAGTCCTCGCCGGCGGGATAGCCGTCGTGATCCTCGTCGATCACGTTCGAGCCGGGCGTCGCCGCGCGATCCTGGAAGTGGCCGGGCGGGCCGTAGCACGCCGCGAGCAGGACCGCGCTCGCCGGCGCGAGCAGCAGCGCGGCCAGGCCGCGGCGGCGCGGCGGCAACGGCGTGCCGCAGTGCAGGCAGCTGGCATGCGCGAGCGCGCGCGGCGTGAGCCCGGCGCAGACGTCACACGAGATCATCGTCATGCGTGCGATCAACGCGTGGCCGGTGCCGCTTCTTACGCCGGCGCCGAAACGCCAGCAGGCTCGCGCACATCGCCAGGCCGGGCGCGCCGCCCGCCGCGCACCCGCCGCCGCCGGAATCGATCTCGAACATGCAGGTCGACGAGCAGCCATCGCCGTCGACCGTGTTGCCGTCGTCGCACTGCTCGCCCTCGTCGAGGATGCCGTTGCCGCACACCGGATCGACGCCGACCAGGCAGACGTCGTCGAGCGTCCACCCGCCGAAGTCGTTGGTGTGGTCGCTGGTGAGCGACCACGTGACGCTGGCGCTGCCGCCGCCGACCAGCGACGTGAGATCGAGATCGTGAAACCGCCACTCCTGATCGATGTGATCGAGCGTGCCGGGCTTGCTCGCGGCGTTCTGCCAGATCTGCGTGCCGTTGACCGCGATCGTCGCCTGGTCGTACCTCGCGTCCTCGACGGTCAGCCATCGCCAGTACTGGAGGTGGACCTGGCCGTAGCCCGACACGTCGGTCGCCGGCAACGTCGTGCTCGCGACCTCGTCGGTGAAGTACAGGCCGTCGCCCGACAGGTCGGTGCCGTATGCGCCGCTGCCCGAGTGCGCCGCGGTCGGATCGAACGCCTGCTGGATCAGCCCGGGCTGACCCCACGTCCACTGGTTGCCGAGGTTGCCGGCCTGTGTCCACATCGGATCGTGATCGAACGGCTCGCACGCGATCGGCACCGCGTCGCCGGCGTAGAGCTCGTACATCGGATCGGCCGGGTTCTGCGGGAACACGATCTCCGAGCCGTCGTCGAGCTCGATGTCGACCGCGTAGTGCACGAGCGTGTCGGCGGGCTGCGCCGGGATCGCGCCGCTCCAGGTCGTGCCGTTCGGTACGAGCTGGAACGAGCTCGGCACGCCGGTGCCGGCCTGCCAGGTCACGGTCATCGACGTCACGTTCGGCTGCGGGCACGGCTGGTCGGTCGGCGTGGTCACCGCGAGCGACAGCGCGAGCCCGTCGACCACCGGCGGCGCGACCGACGTGGTCGCGAAGCCGTCGACCAGGCCGTGCGTGCCGAACGCCTGGCGGATCATGCAGTAGTGCGGCGTGCCGTCGCCGAGATCGCCGTCGTCGTCGTCCGCGATCAGCGCGGCCATGTAGCTCGACGGGATGTCGGCGGCGCGCGCCATCACGCCGGTGAAGATCTGGTTGCCGAGCGCGACCCCGGGATCGTGGCCGAGCGCGCGCACCAGGGTCTTGCGCAGGTCCCACAGCGAGCCGCTCACGATCTCGCCGGTGACGTGCGGATCGATCGCATCGATGTCGCGCGGCCACACCCGCTCGTAGCCCGGCGGATCGATGTTGCGGTTCGGCGTGTCGTCGTAATAGAGGCCGCGGCCGATCGCCGGATCCTCGGTGAGGTTGGCGCAGCCGTAGTCGGCCAGGCCCTCCGACAGCGGCGTGTCGTAGACGCCGACGCCCGGGATGATCGTGTGGAAGTGCAGGGTGTGGCCGAACTCGTGGAACACGATGTCGCCGACCCGCCCGGTGTTCTGGCACTCGCTGCTCGCCATCGCGAAGTGCACCTCGTCGGGCAGCGCGTAGGCGTTGCACGCGCCGGTCTCGTTGACGAAGAACGGCTCGGGCATGTCGAGCCACGCGCTCACCGCCGGATTGACCACCCGCGCGTGCGCCTTCGCGATCCCGGCATAGATGTAGGTCGACAGCTGGGCGTCGCCCTGCTCGTCGCTCGCGAGCGACCACGGCGTCGGCTGGCCGTCGCTCGCGGTGAGCGACGCGGTCGCGAGCACGCCGGCCGCGTTGACGATCGTCACGTAGCGGCCGGTCAGCCCGGGCGCGACCTGCGCGGTCGTGCCGCCGGTCCAGCTGAAGCTGCCGTCGTCGCCGGTGACCGTGCCGGCCGCGTTCACCGTGATGCTGGCGTCGGCCGCGGGGAACGGCATGCGCACGCCGGTCGCGTAGCGCACGCCGACATCGTAGGTCAGGTTCGACGCGTCGTGCATCGCGGTCTCGGCGCGCGCGATCGGCGTGCCGTCGGGCGCGACGTAGATCGCCCACGCGTCGCCCGGGGCACGCGCGTCGAGCACGTCGACCACCGCGTACGTGATCGCGCCGCGCCGCACGATCGGCAGCACCGCGCGGCCGGGCGTGCCGCGCAGCGCGAGCGGCCGGCCGAGCCAGGCCTCGGCGCGCGCGTGCGCGATCGCGAGGTCGGCGCGGGCGGCGGGCAGCGCGATCGCGATCCGGGGCAGCGCGTGCGAGCTCGCCGCGAACAGGTGGTCGTGCGCGAACATCACGCCGAGCTGGCCGCCGATCACCGGCAGGCCGCCGTAGCGCTGCGCGAACCCGACCGTGCGCACCTCGCCGTCGAGCCGGTTCGCCACCACGACGAGGTCGCCGGGCGCGCTGCCGGGTGCGAGCTCGGCGAGGTGCGCGGCGATGAACGCGCGCGCGGCGCGCTCGGCGATCGCCGGATCGGCCACCGCGCCGGGAACGTCCTGCGCGCGGCCCCACAGCCACGCCGCCACGCCGGTGTCGCGATCGCGCAGCGCCTGCCAGCCATCGGCGGTCGCGCCGCGATCGTAGAGCGCGGCGACTCGCGCCGGCGCCCCGCTCGCGACCACGAACGGCGGCTCGCGCGGCGCGGCGTCGGCGAGCGCGGCCGCGCCGAGCACGGCGGCGACGGCGATCGCGCGGGGCACGAGCCAACCATGCCACGGCTCGGCCGCGCGGCGCGTGCTATCCCTCACGGATGAGGTGGATCGCGCTCGTCGTCGTGGCCGGTTGCCACTCCACCGGCAACGCGGCGCTCGACGCGAAGTTCAAGGGCGCGCGCGACTCGGTCAAGATCGGCGACAGCTGGAAGGCCACGACCGATCGCCTCGCGCGCGAGCTCGGGCCGCCGCCGTACCACAGCGACACCGAGCAGCGCTGGGCGGCGGTCGACCGTGACGATTGCTACGACGTGCGCGTGCTGCGCACCGCGGGCAGCCCGCGCGTGATCGGCGTCGAGGGCGGCCACGTCAACTCGGCGGTCCCCGACCGGTTCGAGCGCTGCAAGGCGATCGCCGAGACGCCGGTCACCAGCCCCTCTGGTACCTCGCCACACGGGATGTGATCGGTCGGGGCCGCCGATCCATCGCCCGCTTCGTTGGCTAGGTGCAGCCCTTGGCCAGCGGATTGTCGACGCACTCGGGCGAGACATGGACGCCGCGTTGCCGTTCGGCCGCCGCTGCAGCGGACCTGGCCGCCGCGAGCCTGGCCGCCATGTCGGTCTTTTCCTGCTCGAGCTGGTCGAGCTGGGCACGCGCGGACGAGCGATCCGCGTCGCTCCGCGCCGCCTCGACCGCCGACATCGCAGTCGCGATCTTGCCGTCGAGATCGGCGAGCTGCTTGGTCAGCGCGTCGACCTGCGCCGCGGTCTCCTTGGCCCTCGCGCTAGCTGCTGCGGCGGCGCGCTCCGCCTCGGCGCGCGCCTTCTCCGCCGCCTCGGCCGCGCGGCGGGCCTGCTCGTCGCGGTCGGAATGGCCGCAGCCGAACGCGAGCAGCGCGACGAGCAGCGTGCGGATCATGCGCGCGCCACCGACGAGGCCTTGGTCTTGCCCGGCTTCTTCGCGGCGGTGGCAGTGGCGTGGCCGTTGCCGGCGCGCGCGTGGTCCTTGAGCTTGTCGACCAGCGGCGTCTTCTCCCAGGTGAACTCCGGCTCCTCGCGGCCGAAGTGACCGTACGCCGCGGTCTTGCGGAAGATCGGGCGGCGGAGGTCGAGCTCCTGGATCAGCATGCCGGGGCGCGCGTCGAACGTCGCGAGCACGGCCTTGGTCAGCTTCTCGTCGCTCACCGTGCCGGTGCCGAACGTGTCGACCAGCATCGACACCGGCTCGGCCACGCCGATCGCGTACGCGAACTGGACCTCGCAGCGCCGCGCCAGCCCGGCGGCGACCACGTGCTTGGCGATGTAGCGCGCGTAGTACGCGGCCGAGCGATCGACCTTGCTCGGATCCTTGCCGGAGAACGCGCCGCCGCCGTGGCGCGCCATGCCGCCGTAGGTGTCGACGATGATCTTGCGGCCGGTCAGGCCGGCGTCGCCGTGCGGGCCGCCGATCACGAACCGGCCGGTCGGGTTCACGTGGATCTTGGTCTTGGCGGTGACCAGCTTGCCGGGCAGCACCGGCTTGATCACGTGCTCGCGGATCGCTTCCTCGATCGTCTTCTGCTTGACCTTGTCGTCGTGCTGGGTCGACACGACGATCGCCTCGATGCCGGTGATGTTGCCGTCCTCGTAGCGGCACGACACCTGGGTCTTGCCGTCGGGACGCAGCCAGTCGATGCCCTTGAGCTTCTTCTTGCGGACCTCGGCGAGCTTGTACGCGAGCTGGTGCGCGAGCTGGATCGGCATCGGCATCAGCTCGCGGGTCTCGTCGCACGCGTAGCCGAACATCAGGCCCTGGTCGCCGGCGCCCTGCTTGGCGGGGTCGCCGCGGTCGACGCCCTGCGCGATGTCGGGCGACTGCTGCGCGACCGCGACCATGACGGCGCAGGTCTCGGCGTCGAACCCCATGTCCGAGCTGGTGAAGCCGATGTCGCGGACGACGCCGCGCACCAGCTTGGGATAGTCGAGCGTGGCCTTGGTCGTGATCTCGCCGGCCAGCAGCACGAACCCGGTCTTGGTCACGGTCTCGCACGCGACCCGGCTGTGCGGATCGGCGGCCAGGCACGCGTCCAGCACGGCATCGGACACCGCATCACACAGCTTGTCGGGGTGGCCCTCGGTGACGGACTCGGAGGAGAACAGGTAGCTGGCCATGGGTGGCGGGACTATTCATTCCCGGCTCTCCGCTGTCAACGGAGGATCGAGGTACCATAGCGGAGATGAGGATCTTGCTCCTCGCCGTCGTGCTGGCGGGCGCGTGCGGCGGTCATCCGCCGATCCCCAAGAACGGCGTGGTCGAGGCCGACCTCGGGTCGTGGAAGTTCCGGCGATCGCAGAAGGTCCTCGACGTCGAGGTCTGGGTCGAGAACGACCACGCGGTGGCCTACACCGCGAGCTACGTCGCCGACGAGGCCGAGCGCAAGGGCCACATCACCGACCAGGACATCGTGAACGTGTTTGTCACGCGCTACGACCACGACGCCGGCGTGCTGCGCGAGATGGTGAAGCTGGTGCGCCGGCTCGCCGCCGAGCAGGGCTACGTGGTCGACGAGGCCAAGATCGGCGGCGCGCGCGCGCTCACGATCAACGGCCGCGGCGAGTCGTGGGTGATGTGGGCGGCCAAGAACCACGTGGTCAAGGTCGGCGGCCGAGGCCGCAGCGACGTGCCGAGCGCGATGGTCGCGAGCTACGCCGATCGTTACCCGTCGGTGGTGCCGGGCGGCGCGCTCGAGGGTCCGCTCCCGGCCGGGCCGGACAACTCCGGTCCGAAGAAGGAGGAGAAGGAGCCCTACGATCCGAACAATCCCAAGCCGGATCTCGACAAGTACGACCCGAAGAAGTCGAAGCTGCCGGTCAAGAACGACAAGGGCGGCGACTCGCAGGACGACGAGTGATGCTGCGCCAGCTGCGCGCCGGCACGCCCGAGGCCGAGGCGCTGCTCGATCGCACCGCCCGGTTCGACGATGCGGTCGACGACGCGGTCGCGGCGATCCTGCGCGACGTGCGCGCGCGGGGCGACGACGCGGTCGCCGATTACACCCGGCGGTTCGACAACCGCGAGCCGCCGTACGAGGTCGACGCCGCGCGGTGGGACGCGCTGGCCGGCCGGGTCGCGCCGGCGGTGCGCGACGCGCTCGAGCTCGCGGCGTCGCGGATCCGCGCGTTCCACGAGCGCCAGGTCGAGCACGAGGTCGACATCGAGCTCGACGGGGTGCGGCTCGAGCTGCGCTCGACCGCGCTCGCGCGGGTCGGGCTGTACGTGCCGGGCGGCACCGCGCGCTATCCGTCGAGCGTGCTGATGACCGCGATCCCGGCGAAGGTCGCCGGCGTGCCCGAGGTCGTGATGGTGACGCCGGGCGCGTCGCCCGAGGCGATGCTCGCGGCGCGGCTCGCGCGGGTCGATCGCGTGTTCGAGCTCGGCGGCGCGCAGGCGGTCGGCGCGCTCGCGTTCGGCACGCGCAGCGTGCCGCGGGTCGACAAGATCGTCGGGCCGGGCAACGTGTGGGTCGCGGCGGCCAAGCGCCAGGTGTTCGGCGAGGTCGACATCGACTCGATCGCCGGGCCCTCCGAGGTGCTGATCGTCGCCGACGATGCCGCCCCGGCCGCGTGGGTCGCCGCGGACCTGATCGCGCAGGCCGAGCACGATCGCGAGGCGCGCGCGGTGCTGGTCACGACCTCGCCGCGCCTGGCCGCGGCGGTCGACGCCGAGCTCGAGCGCCAGCTCGCGACCCTGCCGCGCAAGGCGATCGCCGAGCATGCGCTCGGCCGCCACGGCGCCGCGGTCGTGGTCGACTCGGTCGACGACGCGATCGCGTTCGCCAACCGGTTCGCGCCCGAGCACCTCGAGCTCGATCTCGCCGACGCGCGCGCGATCGCGGCGCGCTGCACCACCGCCGGCGCGATCTTCGTCGGGCGCTGGTCGTCGGAGGCGTCGGGCGACTACCTCGCGGGCGGCAACCACGTGCTGCCCACCGGCGGCGCGGCGCGCTACGCCTCGCCGCTCGGGGTCTACGACTTCCGCAAGCGCACGTCGCTGATCGAGTACAGCGAGCGCGCCGCGCGCGCGCACGCCGACGCGATCGCCGCGCTCGCCGCGTGCGAGGGGCTCGACGGCCACGGCCGCTCGGCGCTGCTGAGGAAGCGGTGAACGACGAGCTCGGAGCGCTCGCGGCCCGGGTGCCGGCGGCGCTGCGCGCGAGCGTGGCCTATCACGTGCCCCAGCCGCCGGTCGTGCGCGCCAAGCTCGACGCCAACGAGCTGCCCTACGGCTGGCCGCCCGAGCTGCGCGCGCGGCTCGGCGCGGCGCTCGCCGAGGTCGCGCTCGAGCGCTATCCCGATCCGCGGGCGCGCGCGCTGCGCGGCGCGGTCGCGCGCGTGACCGGCGTCGGCGAGGACCAGATCACGTTCGGCAACGGCTCCGACGAGCTGATCGCGCTGGTGTGCGCGGCGCTCGCCGGGCCGGTGCTCTATCCGTGGCCGAGCTTCGTGTACTACCGGCTGTCCGCGATCGCGCGCGGCGTGCCGGCGATCGAGGTCCCGCTCGGCGACCGGTTCGAGCTCGACGAGGCCGCGTTCGAGCGCGCGATCGCCGAGCACCGTCCGAGCGTGGTGTTCCTCGCGCTGCCGAACAACCCGACCGGCACGCTGTGGCGGATGGACTTCGCGCTCGAGCTGGCCGGGCGCCACCGCGATGTCGCGATCGTGTCGGACGAGGCCTACCTCGCGTACAGCGGGCGCACCAACCTGCCCGCGCTCGCGGACCACCCGAACCTGATCGTCATGCGCACGCTGTCCAAGGTCGGGCTCGCCGGGCTGCGGGTCGGCTTCACGCTGAGCTCGCCCGCGCTCGCCGCGCTGCTCGACAAGGTCCGCCCGCCGTACAACGTGAGCGCGCTCGACCAGCGCGCCGCGGTGTTCGCGCTCGACCAGGCGTGGTCGTGGTGCGCCGCGCGCGCGGCCGAAGTCGTCGCCGAGCGCGCGCGGCTCGCGCGCGAGCTCGCGCGGTTCGGCGAGGTGTTTCCGAGCGAGGCCAACCTCCTGCTCGTGCGGTTCGCGCGCCCGGGCGTCGCCGACGCGCTCGCCGCGCGCGGCATCGCGGTGCGCAGCTTCCCGTTCGGCACGCGGATCACGGTGGGCACGCCGGCCGAGACCGCGCTCCTCGTCGCGGCGCTCGACGAATGCGCGCGCTAGCGATCGTCCTTTGCGCCGCGTGCTCGGCCGCGCCGCCCGGTCCCGGCATCGACGTCGATCGCGCGATGGCGCACGTCGCTGCGCTGGTCCAGATCGGCCCGCGGCCGGGCGACTCGGCGAGGTCGGCCGCGGCCGCCGACTACATCACCGCGCAGCTCGCGATCCTGCACGTCGTGCCGGAGCGGTTCGCGGTCGGCGGGGTCGACCTGCCGGCGATCGAGCTGCTCGGCGCCGTGCAGCGCCCGGCGCGCCACGTCGAGACCGTCGATCCCGATCTGCTCGTGCGGTTCGGGCCGGAGCGCGGCAAGGCGCTGCTGGTCATGGCGCACTACGACACCGTGCCGCCGAGCCCGGGCGCGGTCGACAACGGGTGCGCGGTCGCCGTGCTGCTCGAGCTCGCGCGCGTCCTGCACGACCATCCGCCGGCGCAGCCGGTGATCCTCGCGTTCACCGCGAACGAGGAGATCGGGCTGGTCGGCAGCGAGGCGCTCGCCGCGCGCCGCGCGGACGACGTCGCGTTCGCGATCGCGCTGGATCTGATCGGCGGCAGCGGGCCGCTGGTGATCAACGGCGCGAGCACGCTGATCGGCGTGTCCGAGCTGCGCTGGCTCGCCGACGCGGCCGATCGCGCGGGCGTCGCGCTCACCGCGCCGCCGGCGCATCGCGTGATCAGCCGGTGGTGGCCGCAGGCCGAGCGCTCGGATCACGGACCGTTCACCCGGCGCGGCGTGCCGGCCGTGCACTTCTACGACCGCGGCCAGGACGGCGAGCGCATCGACCTCGCGTACCACAGCTCGCGCGACACGCTGGCGCGGGTCGATCGCGCGTCGCTCGACGAGGTCGGCCGGCTGCTCCGCGCGCTGGTCGCGGTCGCGCCGCCGCGCCACGCCGGCGACGGGTTCTGGCTGCCGGTCGCGAACGTCGCGATCCCGCGCTGGCCGGTGTTCGCGGTCGAGCTCGCGCTCGCGGTGATCGCGCTCGCCGCGCTGCTCGCGACGGCGCTGCGCGCGACGCGCGAGCGCGGCGGCGCCGGCCTGTGCGCCGGCCTGGCGTGCTACGCGGTCGCGACCGCGGCGGCGTCCGGCGTCGAGCGGTTCGCCGCGGGGGCGCATCCCGCGCCGTGGCTGCACGGGCCGCTGCGCGCCGAGCTCGCGGAGGCCGCGATCGTGCTCGGCGGCTTCGTGCTCGCGACCCGGCTCGTCGCGCGGCGCTGGCCGTGGATCGGCGGTACGCGCTATCTCGTCGCGTCCGCGATCCCGCTGGTCGCGATCGGCGGGTTCTGGCTCGCGACCGACGCGCTCGAGCTCGCGTGGGTGTGGCTCGTGCCGGCGTGCGCGATCGCGCTCGCGCCCAGGCTCGGCCGCGCCGGCGCGATCGCCGTCGTCGCGCCGCTGTTGCCGGCCGCGCTCGTGCTCGCGCCGGCCCAGCTGCGCGAGGCCGCGTGGAACGGCTTCTTGCCGACGGCGGTGCCCCTCGCGGCGTGGCTCGCTGCGTTGCTGGCCCCGACGGTGGCGGCGGGAGTGTGGTGGACCCGGCGCCGGCCCCGCCGGGGGCCGTTGGGGACACTTGTCATTAATCTGGGGTGCGCACTCGCCGTCGCCTCCGGAGTAGCCGTCGTGGTGCTCTCGCCCCCAGCTTGCAGCGCCTCGAAATTCCAGAGTTTTCACCTGGCCTGCGAGCAGGTCGAGACGTGGCCATAGGATTTGCATTACGGTGGATTTACATGACCCGCCTGGCCGTACTCCTCTCCGTCCTGATCCTGGGATGTGACGTCGGAAGCGTCCTCATGCAGCAGGCGCAACCCGACGGCGGCGGCACCGGGGATGGCAGCGGCGGGGTCGATAACACCAAGTGCCAGAACGGCTCGGCCTCGCCGCTCCCGCAGCACAACCACACCGCCAGCGGTACCCCGAACACTGGCCAGGCCTGCCTGCAGAGCGGCTGCCACCTGGTGGGCCAGCTCGGCGTCGGCGCGCCGGAGTTCGCGTTCGCGGGCTCGATCTACACCGACGCGACCGCGACGGCGCCCAAGGCCGGCGCTGCGATCCGCGTGCAGCTCAATGGCGCCACCGCCGTGACGTACTCCGACCAGGCCGGCAACTTCTATTGCGAGGTCGGTGCGCCCGGCTGCACCGAGATCGGCGCCGGTCCCGCGCAGTCCAACGCGACCGACTGCCCGTCGCTGTCGGCGATGACCGATCCGCTGCTGACCGCCGGCGGCAACTGCAACAGCTGCCACACCAACGGGGTCGGCGCGCAGACGACGCCGATGTACCTCCAGTAGACCGCTACTTGCGCTTCTTCTGGACCGCGATCAGCCGCGCGTAGGCCTCGGCCGCGACCTCGCACACCTGGCGCAGGTCCTCGCGCTGGAGCGGCGTGAGCTCGGCGCCGTGGCCGTAGAGCACGTTGACGATGCGCTTGCCGATCGTGATCACGCCGGCGGCCGCGAACCGCGGCTCGGCGCAACCCAGCACCTTGTACATGTACGTGTTGACGGTGGACGGCGTGACCGCGCCGCTCCACACGCCGCCCTCCGACGCGATCGCGGTCTGGATGATCGACGGCGCGTCGAGCGGGATCAGCACGTGCTCGACGTTGGCCTTGCCGGGCAGCTCGCCCAGCGCCTTCCAGCCGAACGCCATCTGATCGCGCACCGCGAACAGCACGGCGGCGTCGAACACGCCGGCCGCGAACCCGAACAGCAGCTCGACGATGCGATTGCGATCGGCGACCGCCGCGAGCTCGGCGATCGCCTGCTCGGCCGAGATCGGCTTGGGCCGCGCGGCGTCGGGCGCGGCGGCGACGATCGGCGGCGTGGTCATGCGGTGGGGCCGGACGTGCGGCGCGGCCTCGGCCGGCGCGGTGTCGTCGGCGTCGAGCGTCTCGATCAGGTCGGCGGCGTCGAGCTCGAGCGACTCGGACTCGTCGAACAGCTTGGCCATCTTGCGGCTGCGCAGCCGCGGCCTGGGCCCGGGCGCCGACACCGGCGAGGCGGGCACCGGCGGCAGCCCGGGCAACGGGGGCGCCGGCAGGCCGGTGTCGACCGCGCCCTCGTCGCCGCGCGGCGCGTCGCCGAACTTGAGGAACCGCGCCGGCCGCGCCACGCCGTAGTAGCGCTCGATGTAGTAGTAGATGCGGACCTCGGGCGCGACCCGCGGCAGCACGCGGTAGCCGGTGATCTGCGTGAGCGCCTCGAGCGTCGCGAAGTCGTGCGGGTCCTCGATCGCCGCGATCAGCTGGCGGTCCTGCACGACCAGCGGCACGCACTTGTGCTTGAACGCCTGCGCCGGCTGGAGCAGCCGCACCGCGGCGCGCTTGGCGCGCTCGAGCATCGCGCCGGTCGCGATCGGGATGCCGAGCTCGAGCCCGAGATACACCGTGAGCGCCTCGAGGTCGACCAGGTCGTGCTCGACCAGGATCGTACCGAGCCGCGCCCCGTCGCGCGCCTGGAAGCCGAGCGCCTGCTTGAGCTGCGCTTCGGTCAATCTCCCGTCGCGCACGAGCATCTCGCCGAGCCGCATCCGCGATCGACGGTACCACGCCGCCTGGACCGGCTGGAGTTTCCGACCCGGCGTGGTAAGTCTAGCCGCGTGAGATTGTGGCGATGCGCGCTGGTCGCGCTCGTGGCGTGTCACGGCAAGGACGAGCCGCCCCCGGCGCCCGGCCCGGCTCCCGCTTCGCGCCCGCGGCCCGCGCCCGCGCCCGCGCCCGAGTTCCCGGAGGGCACGCGCTCGCTCCAGCTGGTGCGCACGGTCGGCGTCCGGCTCGAGCCGGGCGACGACGCGAAGCGGATCGGCACGGTCGCGATCGACACGCGCGTCGGATGGACGCGCAGCGCGCCGGGCAAGGGCTGCGACAAGTCCTGGATCGAGATCGCGCCGCGCGGCTGGATCTGCGGCGACTACGTCGTGCCGAGCAAGCAGCCGCCGTACGGCCAGGAGGTGCCGCACCTCGATCGCGGCGAGATCGTGCCCGGCACGTACGGCAAGATCACGGTCGCCGGCGCGTCGACCTACGAGCTCGAGAAGCCCGACAAGGACAAGAAGAAGAAGCGCGGCGCCAAGCCCGCGCCCGAGCCCAAGGACCCGCACATGGTCGAGGACAGCCCGGTGATCGGCTCGCTCAACGTGCGGCGCTACGACGAGATCACGGTCGGCGGCAAGGTCTACTGGAAGATCAGCCAGAAGGACAACGAGTACGTGTTGAAGTCGACGATCACCAAGCACGTGCCGTCGGGGTTCGGCGGCACGCGGCTCGGCGACGACACCGGGGTGCGCGTGCCGATCGCGTTCGTGTGGCCGCGCGGCGGCATGAGCGAGGCGTATACGCTCGCCAAGCCGACCGGTGGCGCGCTGCGCACGCTCGCGGTGCGCACGCCGGTGCCGGTGCTCGAGGTCGCCGCCGGCAAGGACGGCAAGCCGACCGCGTATCGCATCGGCGACGCCGAGTGGATCGCGGCGCCCGACGTGCGCGTGTTCGAGCCAGAAGCCCCACCCGCGCTGCTCCAGCCGGGCGAGCGCTGGATCGACATCGATCTCGACAGCCAGATCCTGGTCGCGTTCGAGGGCGACCTCGCGGTCTACGCGACGCTGGTGTCGTCCGGCGGCAAGGACACGCCGACCGAGACCGGCCTCTACCGCATGTGGCTCAAGGAGTCCGAGGCCGACATGAAGGGCTTGAACGGCGAGGATCCGTACTCGGTCGCGACCGTGCCGTGGACCCAGTTCTTCAGCCCCGAGAAGGGGCTCGCGCTGCACACCGCGTACTGGCACGACGGGTTCGGCCATCCGCGCAGCCACGGCTGCGTCAACCTGGCGCCGCGCGACGCGCGCTGGCTGTACTTCTGGAGCGATCCGCAGGTGCCGCCGGGCTGGACGATGGCGGCCGGCGTGGTCGAGGCGCCGGGCTCGCTCGTGCGGATCCGGTCGGCGGCCGATCCCACCCCGGAGGCCAAGGGCTACGCCAAGAAGGTGCAGGAGCAGCGCGAGCAGAACGCGCCGCCGGGGTAGGTGTCGCGGAGCCACAACATTTGCCGGGTCGGGTGAGGTGCGCGCGCCACGTCGGAAAGCCGACGGCCGAAACATTCCGGCAGGTCACGGGTGGCGTGACGCTTGCTGTTCCGGGTGACATGCGCCGCACGGTGGTCGTCCTGGTGTTCGTCGCCCTGGCGGGCTGCAAGAGCCTGGGCGGGTTTGGCCATGCGCTGGGCGGGCTCGGCCACGTGGCGTCGGCGGCCGGCCACGTCGCGGCCGCGGCGGGGCACGTCGCGGCGGAGACCGCGCGGGTGGCAGCGCCGATCGCCAAGGTGGCGCTCAAGGCGACCGTGGTGACGCTGCGCGCGGCGGGGACGGTGGCCGAGGCCGCCGCGGCGGGCGAGGTCGAGGGCGATGGCGACGGCGACGCGACGGTGCCGGTCGGCGAGGAGGACGCGCCGCGCCAGCCCGACGACCTGTGCCTCGACTGCCCCGACGTCGGCAACTGCGCCAGCTGCCCGGAGCCGCAGCTCGCGCCGCCGTCGCTGGCGCCCGCTACACCGTAGGTAGCCGGCGCGCCTGGACGCGCGCCTCGGCGGCATCCATCGCGGCGACCAGCGGCGCGCCGAACACGTGGGCGAGCGTCTCGCGGGTGACGCGATACAGGGTCGGCGCGTCCGCGACGTACGCGCACGAGTAGTCGGCGTAGTCGTCGGAGATCACGATCGCGTCGCTGGTGTAGCTCAGCGGGAACAGCTGGCACACCGCTGGTTTGACGTGACGCCACGACCAGCCGTGCTCGAGCGCGGCGCGATGGATCGCGCAGCCGCGCCGGTCGTGCGCCAGGAAGATGCAGCCGCCGCCGAGCACCTCGGTGCGCACGAACGTGCCGGACGGCGCGTCGGGATCGCGCTCGGGCTCGTCGTCGTCGAACCAGCGCGTCGCGCTGGCCTCGGCGCGGAGCAGCGCGCGGATGTCGGCCGCGCGCGCGACGATCGCGTCGCGCTCGTGGAGGTCGACGTCGCAGCCGTGCTGGCAGCACGCGTCGAGCTGCTCGCGGCCGGTCGCGTGCATGTGGCAGCGGTGCGCCATGCAGTCGGGGACGAGCCGACGGACGAACACCGCGGCCTCGGCGTGGCGGAACCGCGGATGGTCGAGCGCGACGACGTCGGTCACGCGCGCACGTTAGCAGGCGGCGAGCAGCGCCGCGAGATCGACGCGGCTGCCGTCGCCGCCGGCGTCGCGATCGACCGCGAGCACGAGCGCCGACAGCGTGGTCTGATCGAGCACGCAGTCGGCGTCGGGTGACGTGTGCGTGAAGTTGCGGAAGCAGCTCTGCACCACGGGCAGCGAGCGGACCTGCATGCGGATCGGCGCGCCGTGCGACCGGCACACCACCGGCCGCGCCGCGTAGATCGCGCAGCGATCGGCGCCATCGAGCGCGGCGCAGCGGTCCTGGGGCGCGGCGGCGGCGGCGGCGGCGAGCGCGGCGCGGCGCTCGGCGGGCCAGCCGGCCAGCTCGGCGCGGATCGCGGCCGCCTCGACCGAGGTCACGGTGAGACGGGCGTGACAGCAATCCGAGCATCCCGATTCGCACTTCATGTCGCCGCCGTGCCGGCGGAGAGTGCGTGTGAAGAACGCGTCGACCTTGGCGGTCAGCTCGGCGTAGCGGGACACTGCTTCGGAGTGTATATCGGGAGCGGGCACCCGCCATGGACCTCAACGACATCGTCGTATTCACCAAGGTCGTCGAGACCAAGAGCTTCACCGGCGCGGCCGAAGCGCTCGGCCTGCCCAAGTCCACGGTCAGCCGCAAGCTGGCCCAGCTCGAGGAGCGGCTCGGCGTGCGGCTCGTCCAGCGCACCACGCGCAAGCTGGCGCTGACCGACATCGGCGAGGCGTACTACGCGCGCTGCGCGCAGATCGTGTCGGATGTCGCGGCGGCCGAGCAGCTGGTCACCGACATGCAGGCCACGCCGCGCGGCCGGCTGCGCGTGACCGCGACGGTCGACCTGTCGACCAAGTGGCTGGGCGGGATCGTCGCGGCGTTCCTCGCCGAGCACCGCGACATCAACATCGAGATCGAGGCGAGCGATCGCGTCATCGATCTCATCGAGGACGGCTTCGACGTCGCGATCCGGTTCGGGCCGATGCCGGAGTCGACGCTGATCGCGCGCCGGCTGTGTCACGTCATGCTCGTGCTGGTCGCTGCGCCGGCCTACCTCGCGCGCCGCGGCGAGCCGCGCGCGATCGACGAGCTCGACGACCACGAGCACGTGCTGTTCACGCCGGCCACGCGCAACCAGACCTGGACGCTGCACCACGGCGACGCGAGCTACGAGTTCGGCCGGCCGGCGCGGTTCGCGAGCAACAACTACGGCGCGTGTCGCGACGTCGCGCTCGCCGGCGGCGGCATCGCGCTGATGTCGGACTTCATGATCGCCGAGGACCTCGCGTCCGGCGCGCTGGTTCGCGTGCTGCCCGACTGGACGACCTACCCGACCGAGGTTCACGCGGTCTACCCGGCCCGTCAGAACCTCCCGCCGCGGCTCGCGCTGTTCCTCGATCACATCACGAAGGCGCTGAATCCCCCGCCCTGGCGCGGTACAAGCGCGCCATGACTGTCACGGTCGCGGACGTCAAGTTCGTCGCGGAGAACTACCTGCTGCCGGTCGGCCTGAAGATGCTGATCGCGATCGTGATCTTCGTCGTGGGACGATGGATCTCGCGCGCGGTGCTGTCGGCGCTCGATCGCCTGATGGAGCGCAGCAAGCTCGACGTGTCGCTGCGCAAGTTCCTCGGCGACGTCGCCTACGGCCTGCTGTTCGCGGTGGTCGTGATCGCCGCGCTCGACACGATCGGGATCAAGACCACCGCGGTGGTCGCGGTGCTCGGCGCCGCCGGCCTGGCGGTCGGCCTCGCGCTGCAGGGCTCGCTGGCGAACTTCGCGGCCGGCGTGATGCTGATCATGCTGCGGCCGTACAAGGTCAGCGACTCGGTGATCATCGGCAAGTACCTCGGCCGGGTCGATGCGATCAAGGTGTTCAACACGATCCTGATCACCAGCGACAACCGCGAGATCACGATCCCGAACGGCCAGATCATCGGCGCGCCGATCGAGAACCTCAGCGTGCTCGGCCGCCGGCGGATCGATCTGCTGGTGACCGTGACCCAGGGCGAGCTGGCCAAGGTGCGCGAGCTGCTCGCGCACGTCACCGGCGGCGACCCGCGGATCACGCAGTCGCCCGCGCCCGCGATCGACGTCGCCGAGGTCAGCGACGGCAGCATCAAGCTGCGCCTGCAGCCGTGGACCTCGGTCGAGAGCTACGGCGCGGTCGCCGCCGACACCATGGAGTCGATCAAGAAGGCGATGGACGCCGCGGGCATGAAGTACTCGGTGGCGGCGGTGACCGCATGAACCGCGTGCTGGTCGGCGCGGGTGCGATCAACGCGGCGCTCGCGGTGGCGTGCGGCGCGTTCGCGGCGCACGGCCTCAAGGCCAAGCTCGACGCGCACGCGCTCGAGGTATTCGAGACCGGCGCGCGCTATCACATGTATCACGCGCTCGCGATGATCGCGGCGGGGCTGTGCGCGGCCAGGGCGCCGGGCTGGGTGTTCCAGGCCGGCATCGTGCTGTTCTGCGGCAGCCTGTACGCGCTCGCGCTGTCCGACGTCAAGGCGCTCGGCGCGATCACCCCGGTCGGCGGCGCGGCGTTCCTGGTCGGCTGGATCTGGCTCGCGATCGCGGTGCTGCGCGGCGGCGAATGAGGCCGGCGCTCGCGCTGATCGCGCTGGCGGGCGTCGCGCACGCCGATCCGCCGATGGCCGGGCCGTACGGCGCTCCGGCCGAGTTCGTCGCCGAGCTGCAGCGCGGCGGCGCGTACGTCGGCGAGCGCTCGACGATCGGGCCGACCACCGCGCACGCCGCGGTGCTCACGTTGACCGGCGGCGGGCGCAAGAGCTCGTGGCTCGCGATCCGCACCGCGCGCGGCTGGCTGGTCGATCGCACGCTCGGCGACGTCTACGATCCGGACGCGGCGGGCCTGCCGCACGTGCTGCACGACAACCTGCGCTCGAGCTACGAGCTGGTCGATCTGGTCGAGCTGGGCGATCGTGTCGTGCTGCGCGCGATCGACCTGCCGTTTCATCGCGACGCGCGCGGCGAGGGCTGGGATCGCGAGCCGATCGCCGTGGTGTGCCGGCTCGCGGCGGGCGCGTGCGCCGCACCGGTCGAGCTCGGCGGCGCGGCGTGGCTCTACGCGGCGGCGTGGCTCAGCCCACGATGACGTCGAGCAGCGCGCTGTCGCCGACCGGCTCGATCCGGATCGGCACGTCGAGGAACGCGCGGATCGTGTCGATGTTCGTCGTCGCGTGATCCGACAGCGGTCCGGCGGTGCGGAACCGCCCGCCGCCGGCGACCGCCATCGGCAGCAGCAGCTGATCGGCGAGCATCTCGCCGACCGGCGCGCCGGCGTCGAGGTAGTCCTCGAGGTCGTCGAGCGCGTCGTCGGCGACGTCCTCGGCGGGATAGCCCTTGCGGCCGTGCGCGGTGCACAGCTCGCGCGCGCCGCTCGCGAGCTCGACCTCGGCCATGAACAGATTGGTCGGCCCGCAGTCGCGCAGCTCGACGATCTCGCCGCGCGGATCGCCCAGCCGTTCGCGCGCCACCGCGAGCTCGCGCTCGGCGATGTGGCGCGGCAGGCTCGCCACGATCGCGATCGCGCGCGACCCGACGACCGCGCCGCCCTCCACGATCTCGATCGGCCGCAGCGCGCCGCCCGGCCGGACCTCGAGCGTCACCTGGCCGCCGCCGTCGGGGATCACGCCGTGGCGATCGAGCGCGAGCGCGACGTCGCCGCCCATCGCGCGCAGGCGCGGCAGGAACACGCGGTCGAGAAAGTCGAACGGCGGCGACAGCGGATTGTGCGTGCCGCCGGTGATCGTCGCGCGCACCGGCTTGCCCGCCGCGATCGCCGGCACGAGGATGGTCTGCACGACCAGCATCGCCGACCCCGCGCTGCCGATGTCGATCGCGAGCTCGCTCGGCCACGCGCTGCCCGGCGTGAACGTCAGGTCCTGCGCGCCGAGCTCGAGCGCGCTCGTGGCGCCGCCGCACAGCCGCGCCGCCGCCTCCACGCACGCGAGGTGCTGGCGGTGCAGCCCGGGCCGCTTGCGCCCGGCGCGGATCCGCTTCATCCGCAGCCGCCGCCCGGTCACGATCGACAGCGCGAGCGCGGTGCGCAGCACCTGACCGCCGCCCTCGCCGCGAGAGCCGTCGATGTCGACCGGCAGCCTCATCCCTTGACGCACACCACCTGGCGCAGCTCGTGGACCACCTCGACCAGCTCGGCCTGCGCCGCCATCACCTTGTCGATCGGCTTGTACGCCATCGGTGTCTCGTCGAGCACGCCCTCGTCCTTGCGGCACTCGATGCCCTCGGTGGCGCGCGCGTGATCCGCGACCGAGAACCGTCGCTTGGCCTCGCCGCGCGACATCGCGCGCCCCGCGCCGTGGCTGCACGAGCAAAACGACTCGCGCTCGCCCTTGCCGCGCACGATGTAGCTGCGGGCGCCCATCGAGCCCGGGATGATGCCGAGCTCGCCGAGCCCGGCGCGCACCGCGCCCTTGCGCGTGACCAGCACGTCCTCGCCGAAGTGGTGCTCGCGTGCGACGTAGTTGTGGTGGCAGTTGACCGCGGTCTGGCCGAGCTCGAACGGCGGCAGCTTCCGGCGCGCCGCGCCGATCACCGCCTCCATCATCAGCCTGCGGTTCGCGAGCGCGTAGCGCTGCGCCCACTCGACCGCCGCGACGTACTCGGCGAAGTGCGTGCTGCCCTCCTCGAAGTACGCCAGGTCCTTGTGCGGCAGGTGGCGATCCTGGCGCTCGCAGTCGCGCCGCGCGAGCTCGATGAACCGCGTGCCGATCCGGTTGCCGACGCCGCGCGAGCCCGAGTGCAGCATGAACCACACCCGATCGGCCTGGTCGAGGCAGACCTCGATGAAGTGATTGCCGCCGCCGAGCGTGCCGAGCTGCTGCGGATCGTTGCCCTTGCCGATCTCGCGGTGCCGCTCGCGGATCTTGTCGTAGTCCGGCGCGAGGTCCTTCCATGCCTCGAGCGCGGGCAAGGTCGGCGCGTCGAACCAGTCCTTGCCGTGCGGCACCGCCTTCTCGATCGCGAGCCGCAGCTGGTTGAGCGAGTCGGGCAGGCGGGACGCCGGCAGATCGGTCTGCTGCGCGACCATGCCGCAGCCGATGTCGACCCCGACGGCGGCGGGGATGATCGCGCGGTGGGTCGCGATCACGCTGCCGACCGTCGCGCCGATCCCGAAGTGCACGTCGGGCATCGCCGCGACGTGGCGAAACACGATCGGCAGGCGCGCGACGTTCTCGAGCTGGCGGCGCGCCGCGTCCTCGACGCCGACGCCGCGCGTCCACGCCTTGATCGGCACGCCCTCGGTCTCGATCAGCTCGTAGTCCAAAGCCCGGGCAGTCTACCGGCGCGGGCGCTCGTGCGCCCCGATGTCGCGCCGGCCGTGTGGATTGATGCTGATGGAACACCAAACAAGGGGCTCCACGGCGGCACGTACTCCAGCTCCGCGCGCTCGCCCAACTCGCACCATCGTTACTTCTGTACCACGAGGGACCCAAAGAGCAGGCGCATGTCGATCGTCCTCTGCTCCTCGATGTCCAACACCTCGCCCCCTCATGACGAATTCATCCAGTCTTAGTCGCCAGCTCTCGGCCGGCATTCACCAGGGAGAGGTCGAGGTCTCGCGCGATCTTCTTGCCTCCGTTCTGCGCCGGGCCATGACCTGCCGGCAGAGTACCGCGCGCGAGGACGTGCCTGGTGTCGGCCGTGCACAGCCCCGCAACAATTGGATGCACCGAGGACGTGCGGACGTGCCACCAAGATTGACTACGCGCCATGCAGCGTTCGGACATCTACACACGAGCTGTGATAGCTGCCGCGCAATTACGTCAACGAAGCGGAACAGCTCCACTGGAGTAATCCGACGACATGACCTCTTTGACCAATGCTCGACTAGCGTCCCTAACGCGTTCACATTCGTCTTCCTCGGTCAACAGGTCGTGCGCATCGCTCGCATCAAATGTAACATTTAGGAATACAACCAACTCGGTATGAAGCGACGGGCTACATGGCTTTGCGATCACTCTAGCGGTGTACCGTTCGTGCTTCGTCAGCCGGCGCGCCGACACAATCGCTTCAATAGCTGACCACAGCTCGTGATCGACACTTGCACGAATTCCCGGGTCGGAAATCGACCTAGCAGCAAGCGCTATATCTTCCAAATCCTCCGAAGACGTAAGTCGGGTCAAATTCGCTGCTCGTTGAGCTTTATCGCGAATTCCGAGAAGCGCAGCGATAATCTCGAGTCGCGTTGGCTCGTCGTTGCTGTTCTTGAGCCTCGTAAGCAACGCATCCACACCGTTCGGGCCCGAGTTTGCCGCCATCAAGAATACGGCAGCTTGCATCGCCGGGGCGACCTGAGCCCCATCCGCGACTATCCTCGCGCATGTCGCCTCGAGTACGGAGTCATGGTTGACGGACACCAAATTCAATAAGTATTGTAGATCCTTATCGACACTACCTCCGTGCCAAGTATCGAGCCGGGTCCCTATTCGCCATCTAAATTCACGTACCAGCCAGGAATTCCAATCATCGCCAAGATCTTCTGGAATAAGATCACCAAGTTTCCTAACCAGCTTGTAATAGCAGGCAGGACTCACATCATCGCCATTCGTCAAGAAACGCCGAACTGCATTGACAGTGGTACTAAGTGTAAAACTAGATGCTCGTTCGACGTCCAATGCAAGAGCGCGACGCTCACGCGTGGACAGTTGATCCCACCCTTGGGACAGCAGTGCAGCCAGATCGCTTTCCTCAAGCGCAAACGACACTGGCAGAACGCCCCGATCTGCCAGCATCCAGCTAGGACACGAACTCATGTTCAATTTGAACGTTGCGCTACCGCTCGAGACGATAATGCACTGCTCAAGCGGATCCGCACTCTTTCGTCCCAACCTTAGGCAGAGAGGAAGTGCAACCGATGGCCCACTGTCAAGGTGCACCGCAACCTGCGGTCGAACACCAGTGCAGTCAAGTCGTGTTGAAAGTCTTGGCGCATTTGTCATCGATAGCAAACCGCGGAATCCTGCCCGCGGGACTGCCGATCCCACAACTTCATCGAGGAAGTCCTCACTCGTAACACTGCCCCATGAATGCCGCACTAGAATTTTGGTGAGTGAGCGCATTAGTTCCTGGGAACCCTTAGCAGCTTCCAGCATGTTGAGGTAAGCAACACCTCTTGCCTCGTTAAATGAGGGTAGAACCGGAGCTCCGGGTCCGGGCATCACTGTGTCCGCTGATGCGATCACGGAGATCTCCGTATCGAGGGCAGTCTCACGCTCCTCGAGGACTCTGATTGGCTCCTGCGTCCATGAACGGTTCATGTAGGCGACAGCCTTGTCTGCGAACCACTCTGCCAGACTTTCGCTAAGCCACACGTCGTTCCATGTCTTCGGAGTGCTGAGATCGCCAAACCATTGATGGCCGACCTCGTGAGCAACAACGTGAGCCGTAGTTTCGTCTTGTTCGGTGAGCAACTCTGACGACAGAGTGATCATTGCGGCATTTTCCATTGCCACGAAACCTTCTGTTCGAGGGACAACAACAATATCCAACTTTGGAAATGGGTACTGAATTCCTCTAAAGAGCGTCTGAAAGTAATCGACGGAGTTAGCGGCATCTTGGGCCAACATATTGAGATCTGCAGTACTGGTGCGTGCCGACCAAACCCGAATTGGAACATGTTGCAGTCTTGTTGTCGTCTCAGTGCTCCGAAAGTGTCCTATTGCGAACGCTACGAGATAGGTCGAGAGTGGTTGCGTAACTCGGAACTCTGTCAGTCGAATGTGAGAGGAACGCATGCTTGTTCGAACGATATCGGAATTGGCCACCACATCGAGGTCGTCAGGTGCCGTGATTGTGAGGTGCCAGGCAGCTTTTGCCGCAATCTCGTCTATGCACGGAAAGACGTCACGAGCCGACGAGGGTTCGAATTGTGTATAGATGTTAACATCATGGCCTGATGTCTCTCGGAAAACACCTTGAGTTCGGTCATCATGAATTGGAGCGTCATATTCAATTCTGATTGCAATAGGTCCAGTGTCCAATTGGTGGCGCGATGCCAATTGGACCTGTCGCCGGTCATTCCAATACGTCACCGAAAGCTTGTGATAAATGCCACCCTGCTCTGCGGTTGCACTCCTGATCACCAGCCCGTTGGCGTCGAGAGTCAATGCGGTACTAGGGCGATCGAGGGACGCTGTCACGGTGATCCGGCCGCCTAGCGAGCTACTGTCGGGCAGGAGTGTGAGCTCTGCGTCATAGCGTGTGACCGCAAGTGGAGAGGCCGGGACGAGCTGTACCGAGTCCGCGGAACGCGTCACCGGGCATCCCGCGATCAATGCGACTAGTGTAGACGTTCTCAGCCCACGCGAACCCAAAGATAATATCTCCGGTTGTACTGTGGATGTCACAGCGTTTTCGGCATCACATGCATGTGCCTGTACATGAATCCCCGCTCTTAGTGCAGGGGCAAGACGCACGACACTTGACAGCGTCTTGCTGTGCGTCGAGATTGCAGCTCAAGTCAGGGTCGGTCTTGCACTTTTCACGGGCTTTGTTTTCTTCATCTAGGCAGTTCTGAAGACAGTGCGTGTCTCGTGCAACGCAGCATCTGATTCGGTTGCATGACTCCGGGTCCCCAACAAATGTTGCTTGAACGCCACCCGTCCCTGGATCGCCAGTCCCCCCCGGTGGCGTGCCATCGCCCGGATCCATAATACTGCCTCCGGGCCCATCCCATGTCCAGCCGGTATCGAGGAACTTGCAGTGGATAGAGATTACGTCGGTAGGGCTGCCATCGATTACGATCGTTTCCTCCTCTGATGTGCAGTTCCATGCCCCACCGTCTCCGCTTGAGCCACCGTTCGTCATCAAACCGGTAGCGTCACTCGCGCCAACAGGGTTGCTGTTGGCGTATCCATAGCCATTCCACGTCTGGTCTACGAGGAGATCTAGCTGAACATAGTCACCCGTATTCGGGTCATACGTTCGATTCCCATTGAGCTCCAAGGCTGGGCGATGTGTGGTACCTCCATCGTTCTCGTAACTAGCTGTTTCGACGTCTTGGTATTGTCCGGTAAATAGCAATGGCTGGTATATTGTCGGGCCGACGATGTTCTTGTCGAAGCCCCAGGCGCTTGGATTGACTGCCCAGACCCGTGTCGCGTCTCCGCTCGAAGGCCAGTTCCAGAGCTGGATGGGTCGATCGGTTTCGTCGGAGGCGACGTAGCGCTTTGACGTGGCGCTGAGGCTGTTGCTCACGTAGTCGCGCTGCCAGTAGAGAACGAGCTTCTGGCCGAGCCATACCAGGTCGAAGTTGGAGTACGTGCCGGAGACGGCGATGTCCGGTGTGTAGCGGGCCTCGGTGAGCCGGTCGAGCGGGTCGTAGTAGAAGAACCACGTGGCCGTCTTGGTCGTAGTCTCGTCGTAGAACGACTTGAAGACGCGGCGGTTCTTGTGGTCGAAGGCACTGGCCACGTCGTAATAGTGCCACGCCGAGCCGGTGTAGTACTGGCCTCGGACGTTGATGACGTTGCGCCGCGCGTCATAGGTGTAGTCGCGGCGATCGTTGGTGAGCGTCGTCGTGTTGTCGTCGTAGGAGCGCAAGCCGCGGGCATCATAGGCCATCGCGGTATGGCCGAGCGCGGGGGTGCCGTCGGACTGGTTGACGTCGGTGACCTGGTGCGAGCTGCCGTAGCCGGTGCCCGAGCTGTTGAAGTCGTTGACCAGGCCGCCGGAGCTCCCAGGGACAGGACGAAGCAGGTGCTTCCAGTCGCCGGCGCTCATGAACGGCGGCGAGAGGTCGTGGTTGTTCTTGATGTCGGTGCCGCTTGTCGGGCACGTGGTCTTCGAGTCCGTGGTCTCGCACGTCACTCGGCTCTGCTCGTCGTAGAGGAAGTAGGAATCGAACAGGCCTGGCAG
>DATJAE010000257.1:0-4535 GCA_035516595.1 Kofleriaceae bacterium
CTCAATCCTCGAGCTTCTCCCACCACTGGCACCACCACTCGCCGCCGACCAGGATGCGCAGCTTGGGGTGCCAGCAATACGACAGCTTGTCGTCGGGGTTCAGGTAGTAGAGACAGTTGGCGCACTGCTCGTCGCCGTAGGGCTGGCCCTTGAGCACCGCATCCTCCGCGAGGTGCTTGAGCTTGAGCGCGAGCTGCTCGTCGATCTCCTTGGGCTCCGGCTTGGGCAGGGCGTCGTCGGCCATCGCCGCGAGTCTACGATCATTTCTTGCGCAGGCGCTGCGCGAACCAGGCGACCGTCTCCGCCATGCCCTCGGTCACCTGATGGGTCGGCACGTAGCCGAGCGCGGCGGCGATCTTGTCGATCGCGGCCTGCGAGTGCGGGATGTCGCCGGGCCGCGGCGGCTCGAACGTCGGCTCGGCGCTGGCGACCTCGGGATGGTCCTTCGCGAGCACGTCGCGGATCATCCCGAACAGCTGGCGCAGATCGGTGCGGCCGTTGCAGCCGCAGTTGTAGATCGTGCCGGTGACCGCCGGATCGCGCGCGGTCGCGGCGAGCAGGTTGGCCTGCACGATGTTGTCGACGTAGCAGAAGTCGCGGCTGTTCGAGCCGTCGCCGAAGATCACGCACGGCTTGCCTTCGACCAGCGACGCGATCCAGCGCGGGATCACCGCGGCGTACGGCCCGTCGGGATCCTGGCGCCGGCCGAACACGTTGAAGTAGCGCAGGCCGATCAGCTGCTGGCCGTAGACGTCCTGGAACACCTGCGCGTACAGCTCGTCGGCGCGCTTGGTCGCCGCGTACGGCGACAGCGGCTTGCCGATCCGGTCCTCGTGCTTGGGCAGCCCGGGGTGGTCGCCGTAGACCGACGAGCTCGACGCGTAGACCACGCGCGCGGCGCCGCCCTCGCGCGCCGCGACCAGCACGTTCAGGAACGCGTCGACGTTGTGCTGGTGCGACGCGATCGGGTCCTTGATCGAGCGCGGCACCGAACCCAGCGCCGCCTGGTGCAACACGATATCGACGTCCTTGCACGCGTCGAGCGCCACCGCCTTGTCGCGCAGGTCGCCCTCGATGAACTTGAACTGCAGCCGCTCGTCGGGGTTGATCGCGAGCACGTCGTCGAGGTTGCGCTTGTACCCGGTGAGGAAGTTGTCGACGCCCACCACGCTCTGGCCGAGGTCGAGCAGGCGCTCGAGCAGCGCCGAGCCGATGAACCCGGCGACGCCGGTCACCAGCCAGCGCCGCGGCTTGTTGACCAGATCCTCGCAAACCTCGTCGTACCGGGTGCGTGCCATCAGCTCACAGGCTCCAGAACTTGATCCCGCGCGGCGCCTTGCGCGGCAGCACGCTCTTGACGTCGATCACCACGCCGCCGTCGCGCACGCGCGCGAACACCGCGTCGGGGTTCGAGATGTACTCGCGATGCGCGACCGCGAGGATCACCGCATCGAGCCCGGTGAAGCGGTCGAGCGGGGCGAGCTCGACCTTGTACTCCTCGCGCGCCTCGGCCGGATCGCCGAGCGGATCGTGCACCATCGCCTCGATGCCGTACTGCGCGAGCTCGCTGACGATGTCGGGGATCTTGGAGTTGCGCAGGTCGGGCACGTTCTCCTTGAACGTCAGGCCGAGGATGCCGACCTTGGCCTTGCGCAGCGGCACGTCGAGCGAGGTCAGCATCTTGACGCACTTCTGCGCGATGAACGGGCCGACGTTGTTGTTGACCCGCCGGCCGGCGAGGATGACCTCGGGCAGGTAGCCGAGCTCCTCGGCCTTCATCGTCAGGTAGTACGGGTCGACGCCGATGCAGTGGCCGCCGACCAGGCCGGGCGAGAACTTGAGGAAGTTCCACTTCGTGCCGGCCGCGTCGAGCACGTCCTGCGTGCGGATGCCCATGCGATCGAAGATCAGCGCGAGCTCGTTCATCAGCGCGATGTTGAGGTCGCGCTGCGTGTTCTCGATCACCTTCGCGGCCTCGGCGACCTTGATCGACGGCGCGCGGTGCACGCCGGCGGTCACCGCCGAGCCGTAGACCCGCGCGACCCGCTCGAGCGTCTCCTGGTTCTGGCCCGATACGACCTTCATGATCTTCTCGAACGTGTGCTCCTTGTCGCCCGGGTTGATCCGCTCGGGCGAGTAGCCCAGGAAGTAGTCGGTGCCGTTCTTGAGCCCGCTGCCGGCGTCGAGGATCGGGCCGCACACCTCCTCGGTCACGCCGGGATACACGGTCGATTCGAACACCACGACGTCGCCGCGCTTGAGGTGCGGCGCGACCGTGCGCGAGGCCGAGATCATCGGTCCGAGATCCGGACGGTTGTTGCCGTCGATCGGCGTCGGGACCGCGACGATGTAGAACGTGCAGTCCGCCAGCTTGGCGGGATCGGCGGTCATCTCGAGCCGGATCGCCGCCGCGAGCTGGTCGTCGGTGACCTCGAGGGTCGAGTCGTGGCCGCGGCGAAGCTCGTCGACGCGGCGCTCCCGGATGTCGAAGCCGACGGTCGGGAGCTTGCGGCCGAACGTCAGCGCCACTGGCAAGCCGACGTAGCCGAGCCCGATCACCGCGATCTTCTCCTGTTCGAGTGGGCGCATCGCCAGGAGCAGAGCACGAACCGGTCCAACGCGACAAGAGTGCGCGGTTGCCACGGTGAGGTTGGCTAACCGACGAGCAGCACCCCGAGGAACCGGCCGTGCGGCATGAGCTGCGCGAGCTCCATCAGCTCGCGCTCGCGGGTTCGGTGCGCGCGGCCGACCAGCGCGACCGCGTCCATGCACGCCGCGGCGCTGGCGTGCTCGCCGAGCAGCTCGAAGCCGGTGAGGTCCACGAGCACATGCGCGAACAGATCCGAGCCGTCGAGCAACACCCGCGCGAGCTGGGGCACGACCTCGCCGGCCTGCTCGACCCGCGGCGGCGACAGCAGCGCGAGCGAGCCGCGCAGCCAGCGGGTCGAGAACACGGTGTCGTCGGTGTCGGTGCGCTGGCCGCGCGCGATCGCCGCGAGCGCCGGGTAGCGCACGTTGGCATCGACCACGGCGACCGTGCCGCCGGTGAAATCGCACAGCGCGAGGCCGAGGTGGACCAGCAGCGGCGGCACCGCGACGCGATCGTCGCTGGGCACGAAGCCGACCACCCGGATGTGCTCGCCGTGGATCCGGCGCGCCACCCGCGCACAGGCCGCGCGCACCTCGCCGATCTGCGGATCCTCGAGGTCGATCCCGATCGAGGCGAGCAGCTCGTCGTCGCCCGCGGGCTCGGCCATCGCCCGAGCTTGCCACCGCCGCCCGGCGCGCGCTACGTAGCCAGCGTGTGGTCGATCGTTCACGTGCTGTCGTCGCTCGGCGTCGGCGGCCAGGAGCGCGTGGCGCTCGACCTCGCGATCGGCCAGAAGGCGCGCGGCCACCGGGTCGCCGTGATCTCGCTCGCGCCGCCGCCCGACGGTGCGATGGCCGACGAGTTCCGCGAGCACGGCATCGCGGTCGAGCGGGTCGCCAAGCGCGGTGGCCTCGACCCCACGCTCGTCCCGCGCCTGGTGCGCGCGCTGCGCCGGCATCGCGCCGACGTCGTCCACACTCACAACCCGCTGCCGCTGATCTACGGCGCGCCCGCGGCGCGGCTCGCCGGCGCCGCCGCGATCCACACCAAGCACGGCGTGAACCCCGGCTCGCGCGGCCACCGCATGCTGCGCCGCGCCGCCGCCCAGCTCGCGCACGCGTTCGTCGCGGTCTCCGACACCACCGCGGCGCAGGCGCGCGTCCAGCACGACGCGCCGCCGTCGCGGATGGCGATGATCGCGAACGGCATCCGGCTCGATCGCTATCACCCCGATCCGGAGGCGCGCGCCGCGACCCGGGTCGAGCTCGGGCTCGGCGACGCGTGGGTGGTGGGCCACGTCGGGCGGCTCGATCCGTACAAGAACCAGGCGCTGCTGGTGCGCGCGATGGCGCCGCTCTTGTCGTCGCGCGTGCGGCTGGTGATCGTCGGCGACGGCCCGACGCGCGGCGAGGTCGAGGCCGAGGTCGCCCGGCTCCCCGAGCCGCGCTGGGTCGTCATGACCGGGCGGCGGATGGACGTGCCGCGCCTGATGCCGGCGTTCGACGTGTTCGCGCTGTCCTCGAAGAGCGAAGGGCTGCCGCTGGTCGTGCCCGAGGCGATGGCCGCCGGCCTGCCGATCGTGACGACCGCGGTCGGCGGCCTGCCGAGCGTGGTCGACGACGGTGCGACCGGCTCGCTGGTCCCGATCGATGCGACCATGCTCGGCGCGGCGCTCGGCCGGCTCGCCGACGATCCGGATCGCGCCCGCGCGATGGGCGTGCGCGCGCGGCAGGTCGCGCTCGAGCGCTACAGCGCCGACCGCATGGTCGAGGCCTACCTCGCGCTGTACGCGCGGTTCACCTAGACCTCGCCACACAGGATCTGATCGGTTGGGGCCGCCGATCCATCGCCGATCGCTTCGTTGCCGCTCCTTGCGTTACGCCCGGTAGCGCTGCGTCGCGGCGCCTCGCGCTCGGCGCGCCTCGGCAGCCGCAACCAATCATCT
>DATJAE010000258.1:0-28624 GCA_035516595.1 Kofleriaceae bacterium
TGGCGTGGGTGATGGATCACCTCGCGGCCGGGCAGAATGGCGAGGGCGTGCTGTTCGCGATCCCGTCGGATGGCAGCGCCGCGACCGAGGTCGCGAGCGACCTGCGCATGGGCACGCCGGGCGGCGTGTCGCTCACCGCCGGCGGCGGCGTCGCGGTGATCCCGTCGGTCGACCACGACGGCAACGCCCAGCTCACCTCGATCGTGATCGCGACCGGCGAGATGGACCAGCTCGCGATGCCCGATCTCGTCGATCCAGCCGGCCTCCGCACTGCCCGCCGCGCGGGCGTGTTCGCGGTGGTCGATTCCGAAGGTGGCGCGATCTACCGCGCCGAGTGAAAGGACGCCAAGCAATGATCAAGCTCGTTTCCACCGCTGCCGGCCTCGCACTCGCCGCCGGCAGCCTCACCGCTCGTGCCTCGAGTCACCGCGAGGCGCCGATGATCGCGCAGGACCAGTACGTCGATAACACCGACGTCTACGCGTTCATCAGCCCGACCGATCCGACGCGGCTCGCGATCGTCGCCGACTACGTGCCGCTGCTCTTGCCGGCGTCGGGCCCGAACTTCTACAAGTTCGCCGACGACGCGCGCTACGAGGTCCACATCGACAACGACGGCGACGCCAAGGCCGACATCACCTATCGCTGGGAGTTCCAGAGCCAGGTCAAGGACGGCAGCACGTTCCTCTACAACACCGGCCCGGTGGACTCGCTGAGCTCGGCGAACCTGAACGTCACGCAGACCTACAACCTGTGGCGGATCGACGAGCACACCGGGCACATGACCAAGCTGATCGCGAACGCGCAGGTCGCGCCGTGGAACGTCGGCAAGCGCTCGTTCGCGAGCTACGAGCCGGTCGCGCTCCAGGCGATCGCGAAGGCGCAGGACGGCACGACGTCGTTCGCCGGCCCGCGCGACGAGCCGTTCTTCGTCGACCTCCACGTGTTCGACCTGCTCGGGGTCGGAGGCTCGCACACCACCGACGGCCTCAACGTGATGTCGCTCGTGCTCGAGGTGCCGATCACGTCGGTCGCCAAGGGCGGCGTGCGCCCGGCCGCGGGCGCGACCGGGCCGACCGCGGTCGTCGGGATCTACGCGAGCGCGAGCCGGCCGCAGATCCGCATCCTGCGCCAGCATCGCGACTCCGACGATTACGGCAAGTACATCCAGGTGTCGCGCCTGGGCTGGCCGCTGATCAACGAGGTGATCATCCCGCTCAAGGACAAGGACAAGTACAACCACTCGCTGCCCGAGGACGACGTCGCGAACTTCGGCGCGTACATCCTCGATCCCGAGGTGCCCAAGCTGCTCAACGCCGTGCTGAACGCGGGCTGCGCGCCGACCCCGCCGGGCGGCCGCACCGACATCGTCGGCCTGCTGTCGCCGAGCGGCACCGCGCCGGCCGACCTGCTGCGCATCGACATCGCCGCCGACCAGACCAACGCGCAGTCCCACTTCCCGAACGGCCGGGCGCTCGCCGACGACGTGGTCGACACGCTGCTCACCGTCGCGTGCAACAACGGCTCGACCGTCGGTGACGGCGTCGACGCCAACGACCTGCCGTTCACCACGACGTTCCCGTACCTCGCGTCGCCGCACTCGGGGAACCCGTGAGAGCTGCGATCGCGATCGCGCTGTGCGCCGCGTGCAGCCAGCGCGCGCCGCACCAGGCGCCGGCGCCGAAGCCCGCGCCGCTCGCGCACGCCTCGCAGGGCGATCTCGCGCGCGAGGTCGACGACGCCGATCGCCACGGCACCTACGGCGAGCTGCGGGCGCGCTGGGTCGGGCAGAGCCTGCACTGGACGGTGACGCGGCAGCGCCAGCTCTGCCTGTCGCCGGACGCGTGTCACGTCGCGGCGTTTCCGATCCAGCGCCCGGCGACGCACGGCTGGATGCCGGCGCTGGTGTTCGCGCCGGGCGAGTTCGCGAAGCTCGAGGCGGGCTGCGGCGCGGCCGCGCAGTGCCAGCTCGAGATCGAAGGCACGCTCGGCGAGCTCGCCGCGTCGGCCGAGCTGCCGACCTCGCTGGTCGTGCGCGACGTCCGCGTGATCGCGGCGCGCGGCTAGCCGCCACGCGCTGGTCGGGCCGGTTGCGCGTGTTGTGCAACTCGCTGCGCGATGTCACGCGAAGACATGACGTAACGCAGTTGTTTGCAGTTGATGTTGTGGACGGCGCAGGTAGTGTGCCGGCCATGCGGCATTGCATGTGGGCGCTTTGTCTGCTGATCGCGTGCGGTCCGAGCGGGCGGCGCGGTGACGACGACGGTTCGGGATCCGGATCTGGATCCGGTTCGGGTTCCGGATCCGGCTCGAACGTCTCGCAGTCGTGCGCCGACGCGGAGAACAACCACCTCTCGGTCGGCTGCGACTACTACGCGGTCGACATGGACGCGGCCACGGGTCCTCCGCAGGACGCTTGCTACACCGTGTTCGTCGCGAACACGTCGATGACGGCGGTCCACATCAACGCCGAGTGGAACGGCACGCAGATCGATCTGTCGAAGTTCGCCAAGCTGCCCGCCGGTCAGGGCGCGTCGTTGACCTACCAGCCGTACGATCCCAACGCCGGGCTCGCGCCGAACGAGGTCGCGATCCTGTTCCTCGACTACGCGCTCGGCCTGGGCAACGTCGCGTGCCCGGTGCCGGCCGCGCTGTCGAGCGGCGTGCAGCTCAACGGCACCGGCTTCGGGCACGCGTTCCACATCACGACCGACAACCCGGTCGTCGCGTACCAGATGCTGCCGTACGGCGGCGGCAAGGCGGCGGCGACCGGCGCCTCGCTGCTCATCCCGTCGAGCGCGTGGGGCACCAACTACGTCGCGGTCAGCGCGTACGACACGCCGTCGCCGCCGATCCCGATCCCGATGGGACCGTCGCACGACTTCGTCGCGTCGCAGGACAACACCAACGTCACGATCGTGCCGAACGCGGCGATCACCGCGGGCGGCGGCTTGCCGGCCGGCACCGCGGGCACGCCCTACACGTTCAACCTCGCGCACGCCGGCGACTACGCGCAGATCACGCAGCTCGTCGGGATCTCCGGCAGCATCGTGACGTCCGACAAGCCGATCGGCGAGTTCGGCGGTCACCAGATCATGTCGATCGATCGCTGCTGCGGCGATCACGGCGAGCAGATGCTGACGCCGGTCACCGCGCTCGGCTGGGAGTATGTCGGCGCGCCGCACGGCGACCGCAACCAGGACGGCACCGCCGACCCGCGGATCTACCGGATCTACGGCGCGGTCGACGGCACGCAGCTGACCTACGACCCGCCGCAGGCGGGCTGGCCGACCTCGATCGACAAGGGGGCGATGATCGAGCTGCGCACGGTGGGCAACGCGGGCAACCCCGCGGCGAGCTCGTTCCGGGTGACCAGCCAGGACCAGAACCACCCGTTCTCGATGTTCACCTACATGAGCGGCGCCGGCGACGACACCGACACCCCACCACGACTTGGCGGCTGGGGCGATCCCGACTTCGTCCGCCTGCCGCCACCGCCGCAGTACCTGAGCCACTACGTGTTCTTCACCGACGTGACCTATCCGATCACCGAGCTGACCATCGTCCGCCAGCAGAACACCAACGGGACGTTCGACGACGTCAAGCTCGACTGCCTGGGCACGGTCTCGGGCTGGCAGCCGGTGGACTCGGCCGGCAAGTACCAGATCACCTGGGTCAAGCTGGTCGACGACTTCGCCGGCCAGATGGGGTGCAACAACGGCGTCCACGTCATGGACTCGAGCACCGCGTTCGGCGTGTGGGTGTGGGGATGGGGTGCGGACGCCGACAAGCTCAACGGCGTCGGGACCGGGTGGGTGAGCTACGGCTACCCGGCGGGCGAGGGCGTGCTGCCGATCAATACCGTCATCATCGAGTAGCGGTTCGACCACCCAGCGCTACCCGATCGCGCACCGCATTCGGCGCGAGGTCTGGTAGCGTCGAACCATGAGCTCGTGGGGGCCCGGGCATACCAACACGATCGGTGTCGATCTGTGGGGGCATCAGGTTCGCGGCCAGGCGCCCAACGCGCGCACGCTCGTGCATTCCGCGCAGCGTCCGCCGGGCGACGTCCGGCGCGATCTGCGCTCGCTCTACAAGTCGGCGTATCGCGCGTTCGCGGATCGCTGCCGCGCGGTCGACGAGCCGGGCCTCGCGGTGGTCGCGGTCAACGAGCACACCGGCGCGCCGCAGGGCATCGTGCAGCTGCGCGCACGGGTCGAGCGCCACGTCGCCGCGATCGTCGGCCGTCACGATCGCGCCGATCTCTACCTCGACAGCAGCGTCGAGCTCGCGCTGCGCCACCTCGCGGTGATCGTCGATCCGGTCACCGACTGGCGGCGCGGCAGCTCGGCGGTGCGGTTTCGCGTGCTCGACCTTCGCACCACGCAGGGCTTCTGCGACGAGCAGGATCGCACGCTGCGCGGGCTGCGCGCCGAGGGCCCCGCGCTGCTGCGCTGCGCCGGCCACGCGCTGTTCATGTTGCCGCTCGGCGATCCGAGCGACTGGCCGCAGACCGCCGACGACGCCTGGGCGTTCCTGCCCGAGCGGGTCTACTTCGACGAGCTGTCGCGCGTGCCCGAGGGCTCGCTGACCCGGCTGCCGCAGGTGCGCGCGAACGGTCCGCGCACCAGCCAGATCTTCCGCACCGCCGGGGTGCGCGACACCCGCGACGGCATGGTCAGCGAGGGCCCGGCCGCCGGCGTGCTCGAGCTGGTCGGCCCGGGGCTGTCCGGCGAGATCCGGCTGTCCGACGCCGCGCTGCGCGACGGCGTGCTGCTCGGCCGCTACGAGCGTTGCGATAATGCGGGCTTCTCCGACGATCTCTCGCTGTCGCGGGTCCACGCACTGCTCATCCACATCGACGATCGGCTGATGATCGTCGACACCGCGAGCATCAACGGCACGCGGCTGGTCGGCGAGCACCGCCAGCGCCTGATCGAGCTGCGCGGCGAGACCGAGCTCCAGCTCGGCAAGGGAACCCGGGCCCGCTGGCGCTACGTGTCCTGACGGCGTACGGTGCGGGCAAGCCCCGTGAGCGAGCCAAAAGCCGAAGCCGAAGCCGAAGCCGCCGAACCCGCCGCGACGCCCGAGCCGCCGCAGATCGCCGGGATCAAGCGCAAGAACCTGATCATCATCGCGGTCGTGCTCGCCGGGCTGTGGGCGTTCGCGATCAACACCGGCAGCACGGTGGTCGAGATCATCGTCGGGGTGCTCACCGCGCTGGTGCTCGGCGTGCTGGTGTGGGCGTCGCGGATGATCCGCAAGCAGAAGGGCATGATCGATCTGCTCAAGGGTGCGACCGCCTCGCCCGAGGCCAAGCGCGACGCGCTGGCCAAGCTCAGCGAGGGCAAGGACGCGAGCTCGCCGACCAAGGTGTTCGCGCGCGCCCAGCTGATCGCGTCGGACGATCCCAAGGCCGCGCTCGAGCTCTTGAAGCCGATCGAGCTCAAGACCTTCCCAGCCGCGATGCAGGACGACGTGTCGCTGCTCAAGACCCAGCTCTACCTCAACCTGGGCCGCACGGCCGAGGCGCGCAAGTGCGCCGACGTGATGAACCTCGATAACCCGCAGCGCAAGGAGATGCGCCCGCTCGCCGCGTCGATCGTCGCCGAGGCGTTCGCGCGCACCGGCAAGCCGAAGCAGGCGCTCGCGCTGCTCGACTCGATCGAGCTGCCGGCCAAGGCCAAGGACGCGGAGAACATCCAGATCCAGATGAAGGTCGCGCGGGTGTTCGCCCGGTTCGCGGCCAACCAGCGCAACCAGGCGCGCACCGAGCTGGTCGCGCTCGCCGACGTCGATCCCAACCACCTCGGCAAGTTCATCCTGCCGCAGTTTCGCGTCCACCCCGAGCTGCAGAAGCTCGCGCGTCAGGTGCTCGAGGGCCATCCCGGCGCGCGCAAGGTGATCAAGCGCGTGCAGCGCTGATCGGGGCAGGTGTCACGTGGCACGTGCGCGTGGCCTGGACGAGTCGTTAGAAGTACAGCATCGTCGACAGCACGGCGGTCGCGGTGTCGTTCTGATCGCGCGCCTCGAAGTCGAGCGCGACGTCGCGGACGATCTCCCAGCGCACGATCTGGCTCACCCACCAGGTCGCGAAGCCGGTCTGGTCCGGCAGCCAGATCCACTCGCCGGTCGACAGCGCCACCAGGCGCGGCGAGAACCGCAATCGCAGCCCGCCACCCGGGCCGATGCCGGCGCGCACCGGGATGCCCGCGATGCCGTCGAGCCCATCTCCCGACCACACGTGGGTGCCGGCGAGCGCGAAGATCGTCGCGGTGCCGCCGCTGGTCGCGAACGCGACGCCGCCGCCGAACTGCGCGTGCGCGGCGTAGCAGTGGCAACCGGCGTCCGACAGCCGCTCCGAGCCCAGCCGGAACTCCCACGACGTGTGACGATCGAACCGGTCCTGCGAGGTCAGCGACAGCACGTGCACCAGATCGAGCTGGTCGAGCTGGAAGCGCTTGGCGTCGACGTCGTAGTGCGCGCGCGTCGGCAGGAACTCGAGCTGCGACAGCTCGGGAAAGCCGTCGGTCGGATCGGCGAGGTCGTGGAGCGCGAGCCGCGCGCCGAACTCGGCGAGCGGATGGTTGTCGATCGAGTCGCCACCGCCGAGCTGGATCCGCCGCGAGTCGTGGCCGCGCTGCGGCATCTTGTCCCACGGCACGACGAGCTCGGCGTCGGGCGACGGCTCGAGGATCGCGGCCCGGCGCTCGAGCAGGCGCTGCTTGAGCTTGGCGCCGGGGCCGGTGTGGTCGTCGTGCGCGAGCTCCTTGGCGTAGCGGATGTCGATCAGGTCCTGCGCGGCGTCGAGCACCTGGATCGCCTGGCGATCGTCGAACGCGAGCTTGCTCGACGGATCGCGCGCGACCCGATCGATCGCGTCGTTCTGCGCGACCGACAGCCGGGAGATCTCGTGGCGGAACTTGGTGCGGCTCGACGGCCGGTACGTGACGCTCGCGACGAACCCGGGGTTGTCGAACAGCGCCTTGACCGCGTCGGCCGGGATCACCGGCCAGTGCAGGTTGTCGAGCAGGTGCACGCGCGGGACCGCGGCCTCGATCAGCCCGAGGATGTGGTAGCTGCAGTTCTCGGTCAGGTAGAAGTAGTCGAAGTAGGTCGAGCCGAGCTCCCAGGTGTGCGCGATCAACATCTCGCGCTCGTCGTCGGTGAGCGCCAGCTTGTACTCCCACAGATCGCGCGACTCGAAGTCGTTGTACTGGCGGACCTTGAAGTAGTACGGCACGCGCCGGAACGTCCCGGGGAACGCACCGACCATGCCCTTGATCGCGTAGAGCGGGGCGAACGTGGTGTCGGGATCGGCCGAGAACTCGATCCCGAAGTCGAGCAGCTCGCGGCGCTCCTCGGGGACCAGATCGTTCTTCTTGCGGATGCGGATGAACGTGTGGCCGAACGCGGACGCCGGATTGTTCAGGTAGTACGACGAGAACACCAGCGTGATCGATTCGGCCTGGAGCGAGTCGCGGAACTGCTCGAACCGCGAGCAGTCGGCGGGGGGCAGCCGGGTGGCGTCGATGCCGAGCTGCTCCGACAGCCAGCGCAGCCGCGCCGGGAACTGACAGATCGGATGCTGGATGTTGCGGTTGTCGGGGAGCTTGGGGTCGTAGGGCGCGAGGTCCGCGAAGAAGCCGCGCAGCGTGGCGTCGAGCTCGGCCGACGGATCGTCCTTGCCGTGCGGCGCCAGGAAGAAGTTCTGGCCGTCGGCCTGGCTCTCGTAGCCGCCGAACAGGTTCGGCATGTAGTGGCCGAGGCGGTGCCACTCGTCGGCCTCCGAGAGGTGCATCTCGTGCGCGCGCGCGACCAGCTCCTCGGCATAGCCGTGGCGGTCCTCGTCGCCCGGCGTGCGCAGCATCGACCGGGTGAGCGCGCCGCGCATCGAGACACAGCCGGTGGCAACCACCAGGCAGATCAAAGGCGCGAGCACTGCCCTTGCAGCGGTCGCGCCTTTGAACGAGCTCATCTCGAGACTAGGCGCCGAGCTTGGAGCACGACAGCGACTTGTCCGAGCGCAGCACGTTCACGACCGAGCCCGAGACGTCCGTGTTGGTCACATCGGCGGTCGGGAAGATGGTCTTGAAGTTCTTCTGCAGCGTGGCGCCGACCGCGTTGGCATCCGCGCAACCCGAGAGGGTGGCGAGGTTGTTGATGGTCTCGCCGCGTCCGCGCGAGATGTCCTTGGCGAGCGCGTCGCGGTTGGTCTCGATGAACGCCTTCGCGCTCGACGGACCGCCGCCGGTGTCCGAACAGTTGCTGGTTCCCGACGTGATGCCGAAGGTCTGGCTCGCGAAGGTGCCGTTGGTCGTCGCCGCGAAGATCTGCATGATGCCCGGCTTGTTGCCGAGCACGATCGATCCGAGGCCGCAGCCAGCAGTTCCATACGCTTGAGCGTGAACTTCGGTGGAACCTCCGGCGGCCAAACACATGGTCGCCAACGCGGCTCCGATCATTAGCTTCTTCATTCGAGTTTCTCCCCACCCAGTAGGCAATCTACTGTGTCGGGCACGGTAAGATCAGGCTCTGCAAGGTGTCAAGCCGATGGACACGAATGACCCTGCGAGCGCGGTTCGCGCGCTCGAGCGCGCGATCGAGACGTCGAGGCCCGACGCTGCACTTTTGATGCGACTGGCGGATGCTCACCGCGTCTTGTTCGAGCGGGCCGACGCCGAGGCCGAGCTGGCCGCGATCTGTCGCGACCTGCCGTTCGCGTTCACCAGCCAGCTCCACCTCGCGCGGCTGCGCGATATCGCGCAGGACTTCGAGGGCGCGGTGCTCGGTTACACCCGTGCGATCAAGACCGCCCAGCTGCGCGGCTACTGGTTCGACGAGGGCTCGACCCCGCCCTGGATCAAGCAGCTCGTGCTGTTCGCGATGGAGGCGGCTCACCACGGCCGTCACGAGCTGTTCCGGCGGTTCATGGAGCCGAGGCGCGCTCGCTACGGCGCGGACGAGCTGGCCCGGGTGTCGAAGTGCGTCGCGATGTATCTCGGGCTCGAGCCGCTCGAGCTCGCCGACCCGCGCCAGCGCCCCTCGTTCCTGTACTTCCCGGGCCTGCCGGTCGCGCCGGTGTTCCCGCGCGACGCGCTGCCGTTCGCCGAGGCCTACGAGGCGCAGACCGACGCGATCGCCGCCGAGATGCTGCGGGTGCGCGACGGCGACGGCGTCCAGCCGTTTCACTACGACGTGCCCGAGGCCGACCGCGGCAAGCTCACCGCCGGCGCGTCGTGGGACGCGTACTTCTTCTACTGCGACGGCGTGCGCGACGCCGCCCACCACGATGCGTGCCCGGCGACCTCGGCGGCGCTCGCCGCGCTGCCGCTCGATCAGGTGCGCGACCACGGCCCCGAGGTGTGCTTCTCGATCATGCGGCCGGGCGCGCACATCCTGCCGCATCGCGGCGTCACCAACACGCGCGCCGTGCTCCACCTCGGCCTCGAGATCCCGGACGGCTGCGCGCTCCACCTGCCGGGCGTGCTCGAGCAGCACTGGCAGCGCGGCGCCTGCTTCGCGTTCGACGACACCTTCGAGCACGAGGCATGGAACCGCAGCGACCGCACCCGCGTGATCCTGCTCGGCGACATCTGGAACCCGTACCTGCGCCCGGCCGAGCGGGAGGTCATCGCCGAGCTCGTCCCGTACATCGGCGACTTCAACCGCGCGGTCGCCCCGGCGCCCAGGACTCCGTAGGCCGAAAACTCGAAGGGCATCCCACCTCGCGGCGGGATGCCCTCGTTTCACGTCACGACTGGTCTAGAACAGCTGGCTGAGCCGGAAGTAGAAGTACCGGCCGATGAAGTCATAGGCCGACTCGTCCGAGTTCAGCGCGGCGCCGTTGTAGATGATCTTCGGCTGGGCGTCGGTGATGTTGTTGACGCCGACCGCGATCCGGGTCTGACCCGCCGGGCTCTTCAGGGTGTAGTCGACGAACAGGTCGCCGGCCGCGTACGCACCGACATCGCGGCGCTGATCGGGCGCGTTGTTGTCGTTGCAGTCGTCGCCCTCGCACTCCGAGAACGTACCGAGGTAGCGGACGTTGAAGCCCGCGCCGACGCCCGACGAGTGCTGCCACGAGCCGAACAGGTTCGCGCGCCAGGTCGGCAGCACGCCCAGGTCGTAGAAGCCGCGGCCGTGGATGATCTGGTCACCCTTGCCGCTGGCATTGAGCTGGCCGGTGTCCAGGTTGTACTGCATCAGGTACGTGCCCTCGAGCGCGAACCGGAACTGACCGGCCGACGGGTGCTTGAAGCCGTAGCCGACCGAGAAGTCGAGGCCCGAGGTGGTCAGGCTGCCGAAGTTCTGGGTCGGGTCGAGGATGTACGTGATCGCGTGGGTCGCCGGGTCGCGGAGGATCGAGTCGCATCCCTGCTGGTGCTGGTAGCAGTTCGACAGGATCGTCTGCACCGGCACCGACACGATCGAGTTGTCGATCTCGATGTGCCAGTAGTCGAACGTGACGCCCAGGCCCTTGATCGGCTCGAGCACGATGCCGGCGGTGCCGATCGTCGCGGTCTCGGGCTTGAGTTGCGGGTTACCGCCGATCTTCGACCGCTGCTGGCCGGTCATGAAGCTCGCGTTCGCGGGAACGCCTTCCTTCGCGCACTCCTTCGCGGTGGTCGGGTTCGACAGCTGGCTCATGCCGCTCGGCGGGTTCGAGTCACACGGGTCCTCGACCAGCGGGAACGAGTCGGCGAGGCCCTGGTACAGCTCGGCGACGCTCGGCGCGCGGAACGCGGTGCCGTAGGTGCCGCGCAGCGAGATCCCGCCGATCGTCTTCCACAGACCGCTCAGCTTGTAGGTCGTGCCCGAGCCGATGTCGCCGTTGTACGAATAGGCGCGGCCTGCGGCGTCGAACTCGACCCACTGCGCGTAGTTGAGGCCCGACACCGGAACGATCGACAGCTCGCCGAAGCCCTCGAACGCCGAGTACGAGCCCTCGGTCGGAGCGATCGCGTTACCAGTCGTGTTTCCGGTCGCGGTGAGCGGGTCGGTCTGGGCGCCGCCCTGCTCGTGCCGGTAGTCACCGCCGAACGCCAGCGAGATATCGCCGTGGTTCGGCAGGTCGATGACCTTGCCGGACGCCTTGGCCAGCGTCGTGCGCTGCTCGTTGAAGCCTGCGTCGATGCCGGTGAACGTCAGGTAGTTGATCATGTCCGGCGTGACGGTGTTCGGCACGAGCAGGCTGAGCGGGACGCAGCCCGGGATCGGAGCCGCCGCGGTACCGCACGTCGGCGCGTTGCCGTTGTTCGGATCGCGGAAGCTCGGACCGAGCGCCTGCTGGAGGTTCGTGAGGATCAGGTCGCCGTGGGTCTGGTTGGTGGCGTCGGTGCGGCCGTAGTCGAACGACACCTCCCACTTCCAGTTCTTGAGCGGCGAGTCCTCGTCGAACTTGCCATCGACGCCGACCACCGCGCGGGTGGTGTTGACGTTCTGCTTGTAGGTACGAGGACCGAACTCCTGGAGGCGCCGGTTGTAGTCGACGACGTCGGTGCCCAGCGGGTTGTAGATGCTGTCCCCCGAGATCGGCGTGCCGTAGATCGCCGTGAAGATCGGCTCGGACGCGAGCTGCTGCTCCGAGTTGCGGCTGTTGAACGACGCCTCGAAGAACGCGGTGACGTTCTTCGCCACGTCGTAGTGACCGGTCGAGAACAGGTTCACGCGGTCGGACGGCGTGACCAGGTAGTTCAGCGGCTGGAAGTTGTAGTTGTCGCCGAACGTGGTCGCGGTCGGGGAGTTGTAGTTGCGGAACAGCGGATTCTGCAGCGTGCTGCCCGGAGCCGCGGTGCAGAAGATCGTGGTGCAGCCGGGGACGTTGAACTCCGGCGCGCCGGTGCCGTCCGGGTCGGTGTTGATGCGGCCGGTCGGACCCGCGCTCGAGCCCGAGAGCGTCGCCATCTTGTTCTCGAAGTCGTACGCGTACGTCTGCTTCGAGAAGTCGCGGTCACCGGCCATGATCTGGTCCTGGTGCTGGTAACCGGCGGAGAACAGGATGTTGCCCTTCTTCGACGAGTGACCGGTGACCATGCTGAGGTCGTAGTCGGTGCCGTCGCCGTGCTGCGACGTGCCGAGGTAGGCGGTCGCCTCCGTGCCGTTGAAGTCCTGGCGGGTGATGATGTTCACCACGCCGGCGATCGCGTCGGAGCCGTAGGCCGCCGACGCGCCGTCCTTGAGGACCTCGATGCGGTCGATGACCGCCAGCGGGATCGTGCCGAGGTCGACCGAGTCATCGGCGCCCAGGCCCGAGGCCACGACGCGGCGGCCGTTGATCAGCACGAGCGTGCGCTGCGTACCGAGGCTGCGCATGTTGATGCGGACCGAGCCATCGCCGCCGTTGTTGTTCTGCTCGTTGATCGCGTTGCCCTGCGACGGCAGCTTCTGGAGGATGTCGCCGACGTTCGTCATACCGGCGGCGGCGAGCTTCTCCTTGTCGAGCACCGAGATCGGCGACGGCGTGGTCAGCTCCTTGCGCTCGACGAGCGAGCCGGTCACCGTGATGACCTCGTTGCCCTGCGTCGCGTTCTGCTCGGCCATCTTCGCGAGGTCCGCGTCGCTGAGCCCGCCGTTGGCGCCACCCTGATCGGGCGGCGGTGTCGGCGGCGGCGCCGGCGGCGCGGGCGGCGGCGTCGGCGGCGCCGGCGGCGGCGTCGGCGGCGCCGGCGGCGGCGTGCCCTGATCGGGCGGCGGCGTCGGAGCCGGCGTCCCCTGATCCGGAGGCGGTGTCTGCGCCACGCGCACCGGCGCGTTTTTCTGACGCGGGCGCATGTGCAGCGACTTTGGCGCCGGATCCGCAGAAGCGGTTCCAACACCGAGGAAGACTAGACAGGCACTGTAAAGGAACCGTTTGGTATTTGGCATGAGTGACCCCAGGCGAGGGCCGCAACCTCGCACAGGTCCACTCGGAGTTCGACTATGTTGGCTAACTTTCTATGACGAATCTGCGAAGGTTCCGCACAGGAGTGAATGCCATTCCTGGAGATCCGGAGTCAGGATCGTACGTATATATAATGATGAAGCGCTCACTGGCACTCATCGTTCCATCGCTTGTCGTCGTCGTGTCATGGCACCTTTTCTCGACGACAACCGCGTGGGTGATGCCCGTCCACTGGATCGTCTCGGCGATCTTCGTGGTGGGCGTGGCGGTGTTCGCAGTCGCGACCTGGCGGGGGGCGGGATCTCCTCGTCTCGTACTGGCGGTCTTGCTGCTCGGAGCGGAGCTGGCGGTGATCGTGACCCTGCTCGCCGGCGTGCGGTTGCTCGGCGTCGATCTATTTGGCGACAAACGACTTGCCGGCGCCGTCGGGGTCGCGCTCGCGGTCGCGATCTACGGGCTTCTCCGACGTCGTGTCTGGGGCCGCTGGCTGGGTCTCGGCCTGGGTGCGACAGGTCTGATGTCGGGTGGCATCAACTTCCTGCAACTGTGGCCGGTTACGAGCGCGGTCAACCCGCAGTTTCCCGCCTGGTCGATGCAGATGTTCGAGTCGGAGTGGGTGCTCGCGCTGACCTCGCTGGGCGGCGCGATCGTCCTCGCGTGTCTGGCCAGCGCGCCGGTCGGCGAGCTGTTCGCCGAGCGCGCGCACGGCACGTGGGGCTCGCGCGATCGCCTGGTGCGTGCGCTGCGCCTCACGATCATCGCCGCGTTCGTCGCGGTGCCGATGCTGCTGGTCTACGTGTGGGCGCAGCCCCTGGTGTCCGGAACCCGGACGACCGCGCTCGTGCTCGCCGGCGCGCTGACGGTCGGCGCGTTCGTCGCGGCCCGCGGCAAGGTGATCGGCGCGGTGCTGCTCGTGCTCGCCGGGCTCGGGCTGTTCGCGCAGACCGCGTTCACCTACGCCAACACCGACGAGCACCGCATCGCGGCGTACTACGCGGTGTTCTGGCTGCCGGGCGCGGCGCTGTCGCTCGCGAGCGGCGCGATGCTGCTCGCCGCGCTGGTCCGCAAGCTACGGCGCTAGCGTCGCCAGCTCGAGCGCGACCGGCGCGACCGGCGCGGCGGTCGCGAGCGCCGCGGCGTGGGCTGCGCCCATCGCGAGGTCCTGGACGTACACCACGTCGCCGCACAGCTCGACCCGGTCGGCCATCACGGACACCGCGGTGAGATCGTCGAGCAGGCCGACCCCGTTGGCCTTGAGGCAGGCCTCCTTGCGCGTCCAGATCCGGAGGAACGCGGTGCGCTCGCGCTGGGCGGCCTCGTCGGGCGCGAGCACCAGGTGCGCGAGCCGCGCCGGGTCGATCGGGGCGTCGAGCCGCTCGATGTCGACCCCGACCCGCACGTGCGCGATCGCGAGCAGCGCGACGTCGTCGGCGTGGCTCAGGTTGAGCTCGAGCCCCGAGCCGACCAGCCGCGGCTTGCCGCGCGGCGAGCGCGCGAACACCAGGTCGCGCGGCGCGCCGCCGGTGTAGCGCGCGACGATCGCGCGGACCAGCGCGCGCTGCGCGAGGTAGGCGGCGCGATGCGCCGGCGCGGCGAGCCGCTCGGCCGCGCGGCGCTCGTCGTCGGACAGCGCGTCCTGCGGCGCGTCCTGCGCGCACGCGAACCGCCACACGTGGACCACGCCGCGTTCGAGCGGGCCGCGCGCGTTGCCGTAGAGCGTGGCGATCACGCCGCTGGCTCGGCCGCCGGCGCCTCGTCGTCGGCCTCGATCTCGCGGATGTCGCGCACCATCGTCGCGAGCGCGAAGCCGAGCACGAGCACGACGCCCATCACCGAGAACAGCGCGCCGATCTCGGCGGTCAGGCCGCCGCCCCACAGCTCGGTGCCGGTCGCCGCGAGCACGCGCGGCACGAGCCGCTCCGACAGCGGCCCCGACACCACGTACGATACCGGGACGATGAGCTCGACCAGCATGAACATGGTCGCGAGCACGCGGCCCTGGACGTCCTCGGGGACCTTGGTCTGCCAGACCGTCATGATCGCGGCGTTGGTGATCGTCATCGCCAGCGCGAACAGGAAGTTCATCGCGCCGAGCGAGTACAGGTCGCGCGAGAACCCGTAGGCGACGTAGACCGCGCCGCACGCGAGCGCGCCCGCGAAGAACTGCTGGACGTTGGAGAACCGCCTGGCGAGCAGGCCATACGCGATGCCGCCGACGAACACGCCGCCGCCGAACAGGCCGTTGGTGATGCCGAACTCGCGCTCCGACAGGAACGACAGCGCGTACGGCGCCATCAACACGCTGCCCACGCCGATGAAGAAGTTCGCGAACAGCGCGACCAGCAGGAGCTTGAGCAGCGCCTTGTGGCGATAGATCCAGCGCACGCCGTACACCGAATCGGCGAGCAGCGACACCGGCTCGTCGTCGCCGTCGTCCGAGCCGCGCGGCCGCGGGATCGCCATCGCGGCGATCACGACGGTCGCGGCGACGAACGTCGTGACCTCGATCGCGAGCAGGCCGGGCAGGCCGGTCAGCCCGAGCAGGAAGCCGCCGATCGCGGGGCCGGCGAGCATGCTGATCGCGCGCCCCGACTCGAGGAAGCCGTTGTAGCGCGGCAGGTCGTCCTCGCTCGCCATCAGCGGCACGGTGGCCTCGAGCGCGGGGAACTGGAACGCCTCGCCGACCGACGCCAGGCACGCGCCGGCGACCACCATCCCCATCGACAGCGTGCCGAGCATCGCCCCGGCGAGCACGATCAGCGTGCCGCACAGCGACACGGTGGCCGCGCCGATCATCACGCGCTTGCGCGACGAGCGGTCGACGATGCTGCCGGCCAGCGGCGACGCGATCATGCCGGGCACGGTGTTGGCAAGCAGCAGCGCGGAGAATGCGCCGACCGACCGGGTCGCCTCGTAGATCCACACCGACACGCCGAACCGCGCGATCTCGGAGCCGAGCAGGGACATGCTCTCGACGCCGATCAGCGTCCAGATCGTGCGCGGCGACGATCGCGGCACTAACGCGTCATCCAAGGGCCACCTCCGTCGATGATACTGGTATTTTCCTCGGCTGGGAGATGACGGACCTGGCGGACCGCCTCGAGCTGCCCTGCGATCGCGCGCGGCCCGCGATCCGCAACCCGGACTGGCAGCGCGCGAGCGGCCGGATCCCGCCGGGGTGCGATCTGCTCGCGGCCTACGCGGTGTGGATCGGCAAGCTCGCGGCCACGCGCGACGTCGTGATCGGCACGGGCGGCGACACCGCGCGCGCGATCGCGCTCGATCCCGGCGAGCCGTTCGCGGCGCTGGCGGCGCGGCTCGCGGCGACGCCCGCGGTGACCGGCGTCGCGGCGTCGCCCGATCCGGCGCGCCACCCGCGGTTCGACGTCGGGTTCGGCGACGGCGAGCCGCTCGGCGATCTCCACCTCGCGCTGCGCGGCGGCGACTTCGAGCTCGCCTACGACGCCAACCTGGTGTCGCCGGACCTCGCCGCGCGGCTGCGCCGGTCGCTGGTCCACGTGCTGCGCACGGTCGCGCTCCACCCCGAGCTGCCGGTCGGGCGGATCGCGCTCGCGAGCGACGCCGAGATCGAGGAGCAGGTCGCCGAGTTCTCGACCCCGATCTTCAACTGGCCGCGCCACCTCGTGCTGCACGAGCTGTTCGAGGCCAAGGTCGATCAGGCGCCCGACGCGACCGCGCTGGTGCTCGGCGAGACCCGCGTGAGCTACGCCGAGCTCGAGCGCCGCGCCAACGCGGTCGCGGCCGCGCTGGTCGATCGCGGGGTGACCGCCGATTCGATCGTCGCGCTGGTGCTCGACCGCTCGATCGAGATGATCGTCGCGATCCTCGGCGTCTTGAAGGCGGGCGGCGCGTACCTGCCGATCGAGCCCGACGCGCCCGACGATCGCATCCGCTACCTGCTCGCCGACTCGGGCGCCGCCGCGGTGCTGACCTCGCCGGTGCACGCCGCGCGGATCGCGCACCGCCACGTCGTCGCCGTCGCGGACGTGTGGGACGGCCCGGGGGAGCGCCTGCCGCGGCGCGCCGAGCCGCACCACCTCGCGTACGTGATCTACACCAGCGGCTCGACCGGCCAGCCCAAGGGCGTGCTGGTCGAGCACCGCAACGCGGTGCACTTCGTGCTCGCCGAGAAGGCGGACTTCGCGATCCGCGCGAGCGACGCGCTGATCCTGCTGTCGTCGTACGCGTTCGACGCGTCGATCGACCAGATCTGGCTGGCGCTCGGCAGCGGCGCCAAGCTCGTGCTCGTCACCAAGGACCAGCTGCTCGATCCGCAGGGCCTGGCCAAGCTGATCGCGCGCGAGCAGGTCAGCCACCTCGACAGCGTGCCGGCGCTGCTCGCCGAGCTGTCGCCGATGCTGCCGTCGATCCGCCAGGTCGTGGTCGGCGGCGAGGCCTGCCCGGTCGCGATCGCGCGCGCGTGGTGCCGCTCGACCCGGTTCTGGAACGAGTACGGCCCGACCGAGACCACGGTCGGCTCGCTGCGCCACCTGGTCGACCCCGAGCGCGAGATCGGCGGCCGCGTGCCGATCGGCCGGCCGATCGGCGCGACCCGCGCGTACGTGCTCGACTGGGGCGGCTGCCACGTGCCGCCCGGCGTGCGCGGCGAGCTCTACCTCGGCGGTGCCGGCGTGACCCGCGGCTACCTCCAGCGCGACGAGCTCACCCGCGAGCGCTTCGTCGCCGACCCGCACGCCGAGCCGGGCGCCCGGATGTATCGCACCGGCGACGTCGTGGCGTGGCTGCCCGACGGCTCGATCGAGTTCTTCGGCCGGGTCGACAGCCAGGTCAAGCTGCGCGGCTTCCGCATCGAGCTCGGCGAGATCGAGGCCGCGCTGCAGCGCCACCCCGACGTGTCGGGCGCGGCGGCGACGGTGCACGCCGGCGCGCGGCTGGTCGCGCACCTGGTGGCGAGCCGGCCGGTCGCGGCGAGCGAGCTGCGCGCGTTCCTCGCGGCCAGCCTGCCCGCGTACATGGTCCCCGACTTCTTCGTCCAGCTCGACGCGTTTCCGACCACGGTGTCGGGCAAGATCGATCGCAAGGCGCTGCCGCCGCCGCGGCTCGAGGGCGGCGACATCGAGCCGCCGAAGAACCAGGTCGAGCACCAGCTGCGCGCGATCTGGGCGCAGCTGCTCGCGCTGCCCGCCGAGCAGATCGGCGTGACCCGCAGCTTCTTCGAGCTCGGCGGCCACTCGCTGCTGGTCATGCAGATGCTGTCGCGCGTGCAGGCGCAGCTCGGCGTCGCGCTCCGCCCGGCCGACGTGCTCGCGCACCCGACGATCCGCGAGATCGCCGCCGCGATCGCCGGCGCCGAGCGCAGCGCGCCGCTGCCGCGCGCCGACGCCACGCTCGCCCTGCCCGCGACCTCGGTGCAGCGCCGGCTCTACGTGATCCAGCAGGGCAACCCGCGCAGCACGTCGTACAACCTGCCGCTGCTCTACGCGGTCGAGGGCGAGCTCGACGAGGCCGAGCTCGCCGCGGCGTGCGCCCAGCTGATCGAGCGCCACGAGTCGCTGCGCACCGCGTTCTTCTTCCAGGAGGGCCAGATCCTGCAGAAGATCGCGCAGGCGCCGCGCTGGAAGCTCGAGCGCTTCTCGCTCGACGCGCAGTCGCTCGAGGCCGCGACCGCCGCGTTCGTGCGGCCGTTCGCGCTCGAGGCGCCGCCGCTGTTTCGCGCCGCGGTGTTCGTGCGCGGCGGCGCGATCACGCACGTCGCGTTCGACATGCACCACATCATCTCGGACGGCACGTCGATCGACGTGCTGCTCGAGGACCTGCTCGATCTGCTCGACGGCCGCACGTTGCCCGAGCTCGGGCCGCGGTTCTTCGACTACAGCGCGTGGCTCGCCAGCCCGGCCGGCAAGGCGCGGCTCGCCGCGTCGCGCGATCACTGGACGAAGCTGCTCGCCGACGAGCCGCCGCTGCTCGACCTGCCGTACGACGTGCGCCGGCCGCAGACCCGCAACCAGGCCGCCGACGAGATCTCGCTCGAGCTGCCGGCATCGCTGGTGGAGCGGGTCGCGCGGTTCGCGCGCGAGCGCCAGGCCACGCCGTTCGGCTTCTTCGCCGCGGTGTACTCGGCGTTCCTGTCGGCGACGACCGGCAGCGCCGAGGTGATCTGGGGCTTTCCCACCGCCGGCCGGCCTCACGCCGAGCTCGAGCGCACGGTCGGGATGTTCGTCAACACGCTGGTGTTCCGCGCCACGCTCGATCCCGCGCACACGTTCGACGAGCTGCTCGGCGCGGCGATGGCGCAGGTTCGCGAGGCGCTGCGCAACGAGGACCTGCCGTTCGAGGACATGGTCGCCGACCTGCCGCCGCCGCCGCCCGGCCGCAACCCGCTGTTCGACACCATGCTGTCGTACGAGGGGCGGATGCCCGACGAGTACCGGGCCGGCGACGCGGTGCTGCGCGAGCGCGCGCTGCCGCATCGCTTCGCGCGCACCGACCTGACCGTCGTGATCCGCGAGCGCGGCGCCGGCGGCTACTGGCTGCGCCTCGAGTACTCGGCCGACCTGTTCAGGCGCGCGACCGCCGAGCGGCTCGCGGCCGAGCTCGTCGGGATGATCGAGCGCGTGCTCGCCGAGCCGAGCGTGCGGCTCGCCGACCTCCACGCCTGCGACGCCGCCGAGCGCGAGCGGCTGGTCCACGGCTGGAACGCGACCGCGCACGCGTTGCCGCCGGTCGCCGCGGTGCACGAGCTGTTCGAGCGCCACGCGCGCGAGCGCCCCGACGCCACCGCGGTCGAGCTCGGCGAGCTCGCGCTGTCGTACGCCGAGGTCGACGCGCGCGCCAACCAGCTGGCGCGCGTGCTCCGCGGCAAGGGCGTCGGCAAGGACGCGATCGTCGGGATCCTGCTCGATCCGTGCGCCGACATGCTGATCGCGGTGCTCGGCGTGATGAAGGCGGGCGGCGGGTTCCTGCCGATCGATCCCGACTACCCGCTCGCGCGCAAGCTCCACATGCTGCGCGACAGCGCGACGCGCGTGCTGCTCACCCGCGGCGCGCTCGCGGCCGAGCTCGGCGCGGTCGCGGTCGAGCGAGTGCAGCTCGACGATCCGGCCGTGCTCGCGGGCATCTCGAGCGAGCCGGTCGACGCGCGGGTCGCGCCCGGCGATCTCGCGTACGTCATCTACACCTCGGGCTCGACCGGCACGCCGAAGGGCACGCTGATCGAGCACCGGAACCTGGTGAACTTCGCGGCGTGGTACGCGGACTACTTCCGGATCGCGCCGGGCGACGGCGTGTCGAAGTACGCCGGCTTCGGGTTCGACGCGTCGATCGCCGAGCTCGTGCCGTGCTTCATCTCGGGCGCGCGCCTGGTGATCGTGCCGGCCGAGCTGCGGCTCCAGCTCGACGAGCTCGACGGCTACTTCGCGGATCACCGCGTCGCGGTCGCGTTCCTGCCGACCCAGTACGGCGAGCAGTTCCTGCGCGCCGCGACCCGCCACCAGCTGCGCGCGGCGTTCCTCGGCGGCGAGAAGCTGCGCTCGCGCCCGACCGAGCGCTGCGCGATCGTCAACGGCTACGGGCCGACCGAGTACACCGTCGCGGCGACCGCGTTCACGGTCGATCGCGCGTACGACAACATCCCGATCGGCGCGCCGCTGTGGAACACCCAGGTGCTCGTGCTCGATCGGCTCGGCCGGGTGTGCCCGGTCGGCGTCGCGGGCGAGCTGTGCATCGCCGGCGCGAGCATCGCGCGCGGCTATCTCAACCGGCCCGAGCTGACCGCCGAGAAGTTCGTGCCGCACCCGTTCGAGCCGGGGCGCCGGATGTATCGCTCGGGCGATCTCGCGCGCTGGCGCGACGACGGCAACCTCGAGTTCCTCGGCCGGATCGACACCCAGGTCAAGGTCCGCGGCTTCCGCATCGAGCTCGGCGAGATCGAGCAGGCGCTGCTCGCGCTGCCCGGGGTCGAGGCCGCGGTCGCGGTCGCGCGCGAGAACCCCGCGGTCGCCGGCGACCTGTCGCTGGTCGCGTTCGTCCAGGCGTCGGGCACGACCCAGGCCGCGACCGAGGGCGACCTCAAGCTCGCGCTCGGCGGCACGCTGCCGGCGTACATGGTGCCGGCGCGGATCGTCCAGCTCGACGCGATCCCGCTCACCGCGAACGGCAAGGTCGACAAGCGCCGGCTGCCGCCGGTCGAGCTCGACACCGCCGCGCTGGTCGAGCCGCGCAGCGCTCGCGAGCGCGAGCTGCGCGCGATCTACGCCGACGTGCTCGGCCGACCGGAGCCGACGATCAGCGTCGAGGCCAGCTTCCTCGAGCTCGGCGGCCACTCGCTCAAGGCCGCGGTGCTGCTGTCGGCGATCTTCCAGCGCACCGGCGTCCAGCTCAGGTTCGCCCGGTTCCTCGAGGGCTCGTCGATCGCCGCGATCGCGCGCGCGATCGACGCCGCGAGCGAGCCGGTGCGCGAGGCGCCGCGCTGGGAGCCGGCGCCGCCCGGCCCGCTGCCGCTCACCGCGTCGCAGCAGCGGATCTTCGCGGTCCACCAGCTGTCGACGTGGAGCACCGCGTACAACATCCCGTTCGCGTGGGAGCTCGCGCCGGGCGTCGATCCCGATCGCCTGGCGCGCGCGCTCGAGCAGCTGGTCGCGCGCCACGCCGCGCTGCGCGCCGCGTTCACCATCGAGGACGGCGTGCCGCAGCAGCGCTTCGACGACACCGCGCGGCTCGCGGTCCAGCGGCTCGAGGTCGAGGACGCCAACCTGCGCGGCGCGCTCGAGCACCTGGTCCAGCCGTTCGAGCTCGCACGGCCGCCGCTGGTGCGCGCCGCGATCCTGCGCAGCGAGACCCGCCAGGTGCTCGCGCTCGATGTCCATCACATCGTCGCCGACGGGCTCTCGGTCCGCCTGCTGCTCGACGATCTCGAGCAGCTCTACGATGGCAAGGCGCTGCCGCCGCCGTCGCCGACGTTCGCCGACTACGCGTCCTGGGAGGCGAGCGAGGCCGGCCGCGCCGCGAAGCAGGCCGAGCGCGCGTGGTGGCTCGAGCGGTTCACCGAGCTGCCGAGCCCGCTCGAGCTGCCGTGCGACTTCGATCGCCCGCCGCGCCTGCAGTTCGACGGCGACGAGGTCGCGTTCGACCTGCCGATCGAGACCGCCAAGCCGCTGCTCGAGCTCGCGAGGACGTGCGCGATCACGCCGCTCGGCGTGTTCCTCGCGGTGTGGGCGGTCGCGGTGTCGCGCCTGGGCAACTCGCCGGATCTGGTGATCGGCATCCCGGCGTCGGGCCGCCAGAAGGGCGGGATGGACGGCATGGTCGGGATGTTCGTCAACACGGTGCCGCTGCGGGTCAGGCTCGACGCCGACGAGACGTTCGCGGCGCTGTGCGCGCGGCTCGGCCGCGAGGCGGTCGACGCGTTCGAGCACCAGAGCTACCAGCTCAACGATCTGGTCGCCGATCTCGGGCTGGCCCGCGATCCCTCGCGCAATCCCTTGTTCGACGTGCTGTTCGCGTGGCAGGAGGCCGAGCTCGCCGAGATCGCGGGCGGCTCGCTCGGCCTGGTCGAGCTCCCGTCGGCCGCGATCTCCAGCAAGTTCGATCTCGAGCTGACCGTGCAGAACACCGCGCGCGGCCAGCGCGTCGTGCTCACCTACGCGACCCGGCTGTTCAAGGAGGCCACCGCCGAGCGCTTCCTCGGCAACTTCCGCCGGCTGCTCGAGCAGGTCGCGAGCATGCCGCAGGCCCGGATCCGCGAGCTGCGCATGCTCCAGCCGTGGGAGCGCGAGATCCTGCTGTCGGAGTACAACGACACCGCCGAGCCGATGCCGCAGGACGTGACGCTGGCCGATCTGGTCGCCGCGCACGTCCTGGTCCGGCCGCACGCGATCGCGGTCGAGGACGAGACCGGTGCGTACGACTTCGCCGAGCTCGATCGTCGCGCCTCGGTGCTGGCCGCGGAGCTGGTCGCGCGCGGCACGGTCGCCGACGACGTGGTCGCGATCGCGATGCACCGCACCAAGGACGTCGCGGTCGCGATGCTCGCCGCGTGGAAGGCCGGCGCCGGCTACTTGCCGATCGATCCCGAGGCGCCCGACGAGCGCGTCGCCGGCATCATCGCGGACAGCCGCGCGCGCGTGTTCGTGTCGCAGGCCGGTGCGTACGGCCTGCCCGGCGTGCTCGCGTGGGACGCGATCGACTGGGCGCGCACGCCGCCGCCGTCGCCGAGCCCCGCGCGCGCCGAGCACGTCGCGTACGTGATCTACACGTCGGGCTCGACCGGCAAGCCCAAGGGCGTGGTGATCGAGCACCGCCAGATCGTCAACTATCTGCTCTCGACGATCAACGAGCTCCGGGTCGACTCCGACGATCGCATCCTGCTGTTCTCGTCGTACACGTTCGACGCCTCGCTCGCCCAGCTCGGCCTGCCGCTGGTGTCGGGCGCGCGCCTGGTCGTCGCGACCAAGCAGCTGCTGCTCGATCTCGACGCGCTCGAGGCGTTCATGCGCGCGCGGGGCATCACCCACTTCCACAGCGTGCCGCTGTTCCTGTCGGGCTTTCGGCCCGAGCAGCCGCTCGCGCTGCGCCGCGTGGTGGTCGGCGGCGACGTGCTGCCGCTCGCGGTCGCCGAGCGCTGGTCGGAGCGCCAGCCGCTGTACAACGAGTACGGCCCGACCGAGACCACGGTGACGTCGCTGCGCCACGCGATCGGCAAGGCCGACCTCGCCCGCGCCCGCTTGCCGGTCGGCTTCCCGCTCGCCAACACGACGATCTACATCCTCGACTGGACCGGGAACCTCGCGCCGCTCGGTGTGCCGGGCGAGATGTACATCGGCGGCCTGGGCGTCGCGCGCGGCTACCTCAACAACCCGGAGCTCACCGCGCAGCGCTTCCTGCCCAACCCGTGGGGGCCGGGCGAGCGGATGTACCGCACCGGTGACCTCGCGCGCTGGCTGCCCGACGGCGCGGTCGACTTTCTCGGCCGCGCCGACAACCAGATCAAGATCCGCGGGTTTCGCGTCGAGCTCGGCGAAATCGAGGCCGCGCTGCTCCGCCATCCCGCGGTCGCCGAGGCGGTCGTCGCGGTCGTGCCGCGCCTGCCCGGAGCGGACGGGCCCGGATCCGCTCCGGGCGCCGAGATCGACAAGCGGCTGTGCGGCTACGTCCGGCTGCGCGATGCGACGCCGACCAGCGCGCTGCGCACGTTCCTCGCGCGCACCCTGCCGTCGTACATGGTGCCGGATGCGTTCGTCGCACTCGATGCGTTCCCGGTCACGATCTCCGGCAAGGTCGATCGCAAGCAGCTGCCCGCGCCGAGCTTCGACGACACCGGCACGGTCGACGCGCCCGAGTCGATCGCCGAGGAGAAGCTGATCGAGATCTGGGCCGAGGTGCTGCGCGTGCCGGCGTACCGCATCCCGGTGACGCGCAGCTTCTTCGAGCTCGGCGGCCACTCGCTGCTGATCATGCAGCTGATCGCGCGGATCCAGCACACGTTCTCGGTCCGGCTCGCCACCACCGACGTGTTCGAGCACCCGACCGTGCGCGGGCTCGCCGGCCTGATCGAGGCGCACGATCGCACGGCGCTGCCGCCGATCCCGAAGGTCAGCGAGCGCGACCACTACCCGCTGACCTCGGTGCAGCGCCGGCTCTACGCGATCCACCAGGCGAGCCCCGAGAGCGTGTCGTACAACATGCCGAGCGTGTTCTCGGTCGAGGGCCGGGTCACGCCCGAGCGGCTCGAGGAGGTCGTGCGCGCTCTGATCGCGCGTCACGCCAGCCTGCGCTCGAGCTTCCACCTGATCGACGGCGAGCCGGCGATGCGGATCCATCCCAGCGCAGCGTTCGCGCTTCAGGTCATCGACAGCGACGCGCCGATCGACGAGCTGATGCAGCGGCTGATGCAGCCGTTCGATCTCGCGGTCGCGCCGCTGTGGCGGGTGTGGCTGGTGCGGCGGTCCCAGGGGGCCGAGCTGCTCGTGCTCGACATGCACCACATGATCGCAGACGGATTCTCGACCGCGATCCTGTGGCGCGAGATCCCCGAGCTCATCCGCGGCGCCAAGCTCGCGCCGCCGCGCATCACGATCGGCGACTTCGCGGTGTGGCAGGCCAGCCCGGAGCACCGCTCGTCGCTCGACCAGCAGCGCGCGTTCTGGAAGGCGCAGTTCGCGACCATCCCGCCGCCGCTCGAGCTGCCGTATGACGTCCGCCACCCCGCGGTGCGCAGCCACGCCGGCGACCTCGTGGTCGCGCAACTCGATCGCGCGGAGCTCGCCGCGCTGTCGGAGCTCGCGCGCGGCCAGGACTCGACGCTGTTCGCGACCTTGCTCGCGTGCTGGTTCGTGTTCCTGTCGCGGATCGGCGGCAGCGACGACGTCGTGGTCGGCGTGCCGGTCGCGGGCCGCTCGCATCCCGACGTCCAGGACCTGGTCGGGATGTTCGTCAACACCGTGCCGTGGCGCGCGAAGATCCCGGAGACCGGGACGTTCCGCGAGTTCCTCGCCGCCACGCGCAAGACCTCGCAGGGCGTGCTCGCGAGCGACGAGTACCAGCTGGAGGATCTGCTCGACGAGCTCGGCGTGCGCGCGGCCGCCGGGCGCAACCCGCTGTTCGACGTGATGTTCTCGTTCAACAGCCGGGGCAGCGAGGTGATCGACGCCGGCGCGGTCAAGCTGCGCGCCGAGCAGTTCGCGCACCGCACCGCGAAGATGGACCTGCTGCTCGTCGCGAGCGAGACCGACGACGGCGTCGAGCTCGCGTTCGAGTACGCGACCGAGCTGTTCGAGCGCGCGACGGTCGAGCGCCTCGCCGGCTGGTTCGTCACGCTGATCCGCGGCGTGCTCGCGGGGCCGGAGCGGCCGATCGCGGAGCTCGAGATCATCACGCCGGCCGAGAAGCAGCGCTTCCTGGTCGAGCTCAACGCCACCGCGCACGCCCTCCCGCCGGTCGCCTCGGTGCTCCACGTGTTCGAGGACTGGGTGCAGCGCGCGCCCGACGCGCCCGGCGTGGTGTTCGGCGACACCACGTGGAGCTATCGCGAGGTCGATCGCCGCGCCAACTGGATCGCGCGCTGGCTGGTCGAGCGCGGGGTCGGGCGCGACGACGTCGTGCCGCTGCTGCTCGATCCGTGCGCCGAGCAGCTGTCCGCGATCCTCGGCATCCTCAAGGCCGGCGCGGCGTTCCTGCCGATCGACTACGAGTACCCGACCGGGCGCAAGCAGATCATCGTCGACGATTGCCGCGCCAAGGTGCTGCTGGCCCGAGGCGCGCTCGCCGACGCGATCGCGTTCGAGGGCCCGCGGCTCGACGTCGCGGTCGCTGGTCACGCCGATGCCGCTCCCGGCGCCGAGATCCGGCCGGGCGACGCGGCGTACGTGATCTACACGTCGGGCTCGACCGGCAAGCCCAAGGGCGTGGTGATCGAGCACCGGAACCTGCTGAACCTCACCGCGTGGTTCTGCGCGTACAACGCGGTCGAGCCCGGCGAGGCCTGCTCGAAGTACGCCGGGTTCAGCTTCGACGCGTCGATCTCCGAGCTGTTTCCGCCGATCTTCGCGGGCGGCGCGCTGGTCGTGATCCCGGCCGAGCTGCGGCTCGACCTCAAGGCGCTGAACGCGTACCTCGAGGCCCATCGCGTGCGCATCGCGTTCCTGCCCACCCAGCTCGGCGAGCAGTTCATCCGCACGATCGACAACCGCACGATCCGCATGCTGGCGCTCGGCGGCGAGAAGCTGCGCGCGTATCGTCCGGTGCCGTACAAGATCGTCAACGCGTACGGCCCGAGCGAGTACACCGTGTACACGACCGCGTTCACGGTCGATCGTTCGTACGACAACATCCCGATCGGCAAGCCGATCTGGAACACGCAGATCGTGATCCTCGATCGCGGCGGCCGGCTGTGCCCGACCGGCATCGTCGGCGAGCTGTGCGTGGCCGGCGCGAACATCGCGCGCGGCTATCTGAACCGCCCCGAGCTGACCGCGGAGCGGTTCGTCGCGCATCCGTTCGAGCCGGGCGGCCGGATGTACCGCACCGGCGATCTCGCGCGCTGGCTGCCCGACGGCAACCTCGAGTACCTCGGGCGGATCGACACCCAGGTCAAGGTGCGCGGCTATCGCATCGAGCTCGGCGAGATCGAGCAGGCGCTGCTCGCGGTGCCCGGCATTCGCGACGCGGTCGTGGTCGACGCGCGCGACGAGGCCGGCGTCGTCCACCTGGTCGGCTACCACGTCGGCGAGCTCGACGATCACGCGCGGATCCGCGCCGCGCTCGCGCGCGATCTGCCGGAGTACATGATCCCGACCTGGCTGTGCCGGCTCGACGCGCTGCCGCTGACGCCGAACGGCAAGGTCGACAAGCGCGCGCTGCCGGCGATCGAGCGGGCGGCCGGCGTGGTCGAGGCGCCGGTCGACGATCGCGAGCGCGCGCTGGCCGCGATGTTCGCGAACGTGCTCGCGCTCGACGTCGCACGGATCGGGAGAACGGCCAGCTTCTTCGAGCTCGGCGGCCATTCGCTCAAGGCGATCGCGCTGGTCGGCGAGATCTTCCGGCAGTTCCACTGCGAGCTGAAGGTGTCCGACGTGTTCCGCCACCCGACCGTCCAGGCGCTCGCGCGCCGGCTCGCCGAGCTGGGCGGCGCCGACGTGCTCGGCGCGATCGAGCCGGTCGCGCCCACCGGACCGATCGCGGCGTCGTCGGTGCAAGCGCGCATGTTCCTGCTCCAGCAGATGGAGCCGGCGAGCACGACCTACAACGTGCCGAACCTGTTCGCGGTCGCGCCCGGGGTCGCGCGCGGTGATCTCGAGCGCGCGCTCGCCGCGCTGGTCCGCCGCCACGACGCGTTCCGCTGCGCGTTCGCGCTCGACGGCAGCGAGGTGCAGCTGCGCCTCGCACCCGACGCCGAGCTGGTCGTCGACACGATCGCGACCCGCGAGTCCGAGCGCGACGCGGTGGTCGACGGCCTGGTCCGGCCGTTCGAGCTCGGCACCGCGCCGCTGGCCCGCGCGGCGTGGCTCACCACCGAGCGCGGCAGCTACCTGTTCCTCGACGTGCACCACATCATCGCCGACGGCGTGTCGCTCGCGATCCTGATCGACGAGCTGCACGCGCTGCTCGCCGGCGAGCCGCTGCCGCCGGCGCCGCCGTCGCTCGCCGATTGCACCGCGTGGGAGCGCGGCGAGCGCGCGACCGCGGTGATCGACGCGCAGCGCGGCTACTGGCGCGGCCAGTTCGAGGACGGCGTGCCCACGCTCGGCCTGGTGACCGACCTGCCGCGCCCGCCAGTGGTCGATCCCGCCGGCGAGACCATCGTGCGCGAGCTGCCCGACGAGACGGTGCGCGGCCTGCGCGCGCTGTGCCAGCGCCACGGCCTGTCGATGCACGCGCTGCTGCTCGCGGCGTTCGACGTGCTGCTCGCGCGGCTGACCCGCCAGTCCGAGATCGCGGTCGCGACCGCCGCGAGCGGGCGCTGGCACCCCGACATGCAGCGCGTGGTCGGGATGTTCGTGAACACGCTGGTGCTCGCGAACACGGTCGATCCGAAGCAGCCGTTCCGCGACTTCGCGGCGGAGGTCGCGCGGCGCTCGATCGAGGCGCTCGACAACCAGGCGTTCCCGTTCGCCGAGCTGGTCGAGCTGGTCGGCGACGGCCGCCACGCCGGCCACACGCCGCTGGTCGACGTGATGTTCGCGATGCAGAACGCCGACGAACGATTCGAGCGCGACGCCGCGCTGCTGTCGCCGGTCGCGGTCGACACCACGACCGCGAAGTTCG
>DATJAE010000259.1:0-2044 GCA_035516595.1 Kofleriaceae bacterium
ACCGGCCCGTGCGGCCCGTGCTCGGAGCTGTACCTCGACCGCGGGGTCGCGTTGGGCAAGCCCGACGACCTGCCGGGCGGCGACAACGAGCGCTTCATGGAGTACTGGAACCTGGTGTTCATGCAGCTCGACCAGAACCCAGGCAACGTCGTCACGCCGCTGCCCGCCAACAACATCGACACCGGGCTCGGCCTCAACCGGCTCGCGTGCATCCTGCAGGGCAAGGAGACGGTGTTCGAGACCGACCAGTTCGCGCCCTTGATCTCGCTCGGCGAGCAGCTCTCGGGGAGAACCTACGGCCGCGAGTTCCCGACCGACCGCGCGCTGCGGATCCTCGCCGACCACGGTCGCGCGATGACGTTCCTGATCGCCGACGGCGTCGTCCCGTCCAACGAGGATCGTGGCTACGTGCTGCGCCGGATTATTCGGCGCGCGATCCTCCAGGGCCGCCACACGCTCGAGCTCGAGCCGGGGTTCCTCGGCCACTATGCGGACCTCGTGACCGAGCTGATGGGTGTCGAGTACCGCGAGCTCGCCGACCAGCGCGAGTCGGTGCAGAAGTGGCTCGCGTCCGAGGAGCAGGCCTTCGGGCGCACGCTGGCGCAGGGGACGAGGCTGCTCGACGAGCTGATCGCCCGCGCCCGCGACGGCGGCGACGAGGGAATCGCCGCCGCGGACGCCTTCCTGCTGCACGACACCTACGGGTTCCCGATCGACCTGACGCTCGAGCTAGTCGCCGAGCACGGGCTGGGAATCGACGAGGAGGGCTTCGAGCAGCTGATGGACGAGCAGCGCGGGCGCGCGCGCGCGGGGTCCGGCAGGTTCGGCGGCGAGAGGCTGCGCGAGCGGGCGCTCGCGCTCGCCGGCGCGGCCGGCTTTGCGACCGACTTCGTCGGCTACGAGACGACTGACCAGGAGACGACGGTCGGCGCGATCGGCGCCGACGACGGGCGTGTGCTCGTCAAGCTGGTCGAGTCTCCTTTCTACGCCACCGGCGGTGGCCAGGTCGCCGATGCCGGCTTCGTCGAATGCCTGCGCGGCGACTGTCGCGCCCGCGTCGAGGACGTGCTGCGCGTCGGCGCCGATCAGGTGCTCGCGCTCGTGCCCGAGCGAGGGGCGCTCGCGCTTGGCGAGCGCGTCCACGCCCACGTGGATCGTGGCGCTCGTCACGCGACCGAGTGCAACCACACCGCCACGCACCTGCTGCACGCGGCGCTTCGCCGGCGCCTGGGCGCGCATGTTCGCCAGGCCGGCTCCTACGTGGGCCCGGACAAGCTGCGCTTCGACTACACCCACGGCGCGGCGCTGACGCCCGGCGAGCTGCGCGACGTCGAGGACGCCGTCAATGGCTGGATCCTCCAGGCGCAACCGGTGCGCGCGCTGACGACCACGCTCGAGGAGGCGCGCCGACTCGGCGCGATGGCGCTGTTCGGAGAGAAGTACGGTGACGTCGTGCGGATGGTCGAGGTCGGCGACGGATCTTTCTCGCGCGAGCTGTGCGGCGGCACGCACGTCCGCAACACCGCCGAGGTCGGTCTCTTCAAGCTCGTCGGCGAGACCTCCAGCGCCGCCAACGTCCGCCGGATCGAGGCGCTGACGGGTCCGGCGGCGGTCGCTCTGCTGCGCGCCGGCGACCGCGCGCTGAGCGGCGCGGCGGCGGCGCTGCGCGTGCCGCCCGAATTGGTGCCGGATGCGGTCTCGCAGCTGCGCGGGCAGGTCCGCGAGCTCGAGCACGCCGTCCGGGTCGCGGCGTCGGGCAACGGCGCGATCGACCTCGAGCGGCTCGTCGCCGACGCGGTCGACGTCGCCGGCGCGCGCGTGCTCGTGCAGGCGGTGTCCGCGAGCGACGGCAAGGCGCTGCTGGAGCTTGCCGATCGCGTGAAGTCCAAGCTCGGCGACGCCGCGATCGTGCTCGCGACCGCCGGCGAGGGTCGCGTCGATCTCGTCGCCGCCGTCGCGCCTTCGCTGGTCGCCCGTGGCGTGCGCGCGGGCGAGATCGTGAAAATCGCAGCGGCTGCCGTCGGCGGCGGCGGCGGCGGTCGCG
>DATJAE010000260.1:0-5670 GCA_035516595.1 Kofleriaceae bacterium
GATCGGGTTGTGCGGATTGGTGTGGACGTCGAGCACCGGCGCGAAGTCGACGTCGAAGCCGAGCGCGCGCAGCTCGTCGCCCATCGCGCGCCCGACCTGCTCGGCGATCCGCGCGTCGTCGCCCGGCGCGAGGCCGTCGTGGGCGAGCATCGGCGGCCACTGGGTCGCCGGCGCCCGCACCCGCTGGACCACGCCGCCCTCGTGGTCGACGGCGACCAGCGTGGGCGTGCCGTCGGGCGCGCGCCGGTGGAGCTCGCCGGTGAGCGCGACCAGCGCATCGAGATCGCAGACCTCCTGCGCGAGCGCGCCGTCGCCGCCGCGCGCGTACACCAGGTTGCGCTTGAACAGCACGGTCGCGCCCGCCGCGCCGCGGTCGAGCCGATCGCGCACCGTCGCCGGCAGGGTCGTCCCGGTAAAGCCGATCCACAGCAGCTGGCCGACGTCGTCCCGCACGAGCGCAGCCTACCGCAGTCTCACGGCGCGCAGCCGCCGATCTTGCTCGCGCGACCGTGCACGACGCGGATCCGCCGACCACCCGCGCAGAACGTGAAGCTGTCCTCCGACGGCCACGCGAAGTCGGACGCGCTGCCCTTCCACACCGTGCGATCGTCGATCTCCACCTCGAACTGGTCGGGATGTTCCTCGGGCCACTCCGCGGACCACGGCACCCACGCGAGGTGACGCAGCTGCGGCGACGCCAGCGCGTCGGCCGCGGCGAACGCGTCCGCGATCAGCGCGCCCGAGCCCAGGTCGAGCAGCGCGATCCGCAGGCCGTGCCCGCTGTCGATCTCGGCCAGGACCCGGCGCGCGTCGCCCGACCAGCGCACGTCCTGCGCGGCGCCGCTGGTGCACAGCGGGAAGCTCTGCGGCGCGACCAGCGTGATCGCGCCGGTGCGCTGGAGCACGAGCACCACGTTCGCCGTGCCGGCCGGCACGTGGAAGCGCTTGCTCGCCGCGCGATCGAGCTCGAGCGTGGTCATCAGCGCGATCGCGCTGCCGTCGGGCGCGACCACCTCGGGCGTGCGATCGCGGACCGGCGGCTCGTCGTCGCCGCCGTCGAACGCGCACGGGTGGCCATCGCGCAGGTGCAGCGGCGCGAGCGCGGCCGCGAGCCTGGGCGCGCGCGCGACGAAGTCGGCGAGCGGGTCCGCGGCGGCGGTCGTCGCGGCGAGCACGATCGCGAGCGCGCCGAGCCGCATGTGCGAGTGAAACGCGGCGGCGCACCGGAGCATTCCCGCGCTCACCGCGGAAACGACGTCGCCTCGCCGACCAGCTCGAGTCGCTCGGGCGAGTCGATCGAGCTGTAGACCACGACGCTGCGCACCGTCGGGAAGCGCAGGGCGAGCACGACCTCGCGCCGGCCGTCGCCATCGAGATCCACGACGCCGAGCACGTCCATCATGACGACGGCCTTGGCGTCGACCGGCTTGCCGGGATCCGGCTCGGGCGCGAGCTTGATGTCGTAGAGCTGGAAGTGCGGCGTGCAGGTGGCGGCCGCGGTGGGCGCGGCCGGCCACTCCTGCGCCGGGCCGCGGATACCGTCGAGCACGTCGTGCAACGGGAACGACTCCGGCCGGCCGTCGTTGTCGATGTCGACCGCGAGGCTGTCGCCGGACAGGCACGCGCCGCCGACCTGGAACTGCGGCACGTCGGGCGGCTCGTCCGGATGCTCGAGCTCGCCGACCGCCAGCCCGCAGCCGCCCGTCGCGGGCGCGCACTTCGGATCCTCGGCCCGGGTCGCGAGCTGGCCCGCCGCGGGCTTGGCCGCGACCTCGTAGGTGCACGGCGGCGCGCCGACGTAGGTGCCGGACGCGACCGGCACGTTGATCCCGACGTCGACCATGCCGAGCGTATCGAACGCGCCGGCCAGCTTGCCGTCGGTGCCGAACACGCCGAACCGGGGCACGCCGCCGCGCTCGACCGTCGCGCTGACCTCCGCGACCGAGTCGGTCCACTGCACGCCGCGCATGATCAGCGGCGCGACGGCTGGCCGGCCGCCGGCGCCTTGCGGACACATCTCGCCGACGACGATCTCGCGGCCCGCGGGCCCGGCCTTCTGCGGCGTGAGGCGCGGCTTCGCGATCGGCTCGGGCTCGGCCGGCGGTGCTGAAGGGGGCTTCAGCGGCGATCCGCACCCCGCGATCACCGCGGCGCCGAACAAAACTCGTACGCGCGGGGCAACGCGGGGCGCCGCGAACCGGTCGAAGGCCATCGAACGAACCATATCCCGCGGGTTCAGACCTCGGCCAATTCGCGCCGGGATGCCTGATCCCCGCCACCCCGAATTGACCCCTGTGGTGACGACGCATATAGTCCGCCGACCCTCGGCGATGCCGCGAAAACCTTCGGTATATTCATGCGTTACTTAGGATCCAAGCTTTTCTTTGGCATCGCGTTCCTGGTCGTCGGCGGCGAGGCCGCCCACGCGCAGATGGGGCCCGGGCCGATGGGGCCCGGGATGGGCGGCCCGACCGCACCGTCGGGCGAGGAGAAGAAGGAGGGCGTCGCCGAGGCCGCGCCCAAGACGCCGAGCCTGTTGCCGACCACCCCGGCGCTGCCGCCGGCGAAGGGCCGGCGCAAGCGCTACCGCCTGCTCGAGCTCGATGGCTACTTCCGGGTGCGCACCGACTGGTTCAAGAACTTCAACCTCGGGTTCAACGACGAGCCCGGGCTCGGCGGCGCGCCGTTCCCGCGCGCGCTCGGCTGCAGCTCGCAGATGGTCGGCCACCCGTGCGACAACTCGATCGGCAGCGCGAACATGCGGCTGCGGCTCGAGCCGACGATCAACGTCAACGAGGGCACGTCGGTCCACGTCCAGGCCGACGTGTTCGACAACACCAACCTCGGCTCGACTCCGACCGGGATCGATCTCAGCGGCATCTACACCGGCAGCACGCTGCCGCCGCTCGGCGCGTTCGGCGACACCCAGTCGCCGCCGGTCAAGGGCGTCAACAGCGCCAGCGATGCGATCCAGGTCAAGCGCGCGTGGGCCGAGGTCGCGGTCCCACTCGGCGTGATCAAGGCCGGCCGCCAGCCCAACCAGTGGGGCATGGGCATCTATGCCAACGCCGGCGGCCTCGATCCCGTCACCGGCAACTACGACTACGACGCCGACTACGGCGACAGCGTCGATCGCGTGAGCTTCACCGCCGGCATCCCGGGCACGCCGCTGCGCGCGATGGTCGCGACCGACTGGAACTGGACCGGGCTGGCGTCGAACCAGACCTCGGCCAACGTCGGTAACGAGGAGCACCCGTTCGACCTCGACGACAGCGACGACGCGACCAGCTACGTCGGCGTGGTCTCGAAGATCGACACGCCGCAGGACTTCAAGGACGCGCAGGATCGCGGCGACACGATCTTCGACTACGGCGTGTACTTCCAGTACAAGACCCAGGCGTGGTCCGATAACCTCACGAACTTCAAGATCGGCCAGCCGTTCAATCCGTCGCCGACCGACACGGTCGACTACTACGTGCCGCGCAGCTACACGTCGTACACGACCTCGCTGTGGGGCAAGCTCGGCATCGGCCACTTCACGATCGAGAGCGAGATCGTCGGACAGTTCGGCGCGATCGAGCGGCTCAACGACTACAACATCACGAGCCACGTCGACGTCGCCAAGGTCGGCGGTGCCGGACGATTCACCTGGACCGGCGTCGACGGCAAGCTCAGGCTCGGCATCGAGAACGGATTCGCAACGGGCGACCAGTACGACAACACGCCGCAGGGCAACACCAACATCGCGTACGCGAACGTACTGGGTGCGCCTGGCGACAAGCTGCTCACCCAGTTCTTCTTCAACCGCGCCTACCGGGTCGACATGATCATGTGGCGGTTCCTGTTCGGTGCGGTGACCAACGCGTTCTACACCAAGCCGTTCCTCGAGTACGACCTGACCAAGGGCCTGACCTTCAAGGTCTCGAACGTCACGTCGTTCGCGCTGTCGCCGGTCGCGACGCCCGGCAACTCGGTCATGTACGGGACCGAGTTCGACAGCGACATCGGCTACAACACGAGCCACGTGTTCACCGGCATCTCGTTCGGCGTGCTGTTCCCGTTCGGCGCGATGTCGCATCCCGAGGACACGACGGGCGCCGGCGGCCCGGGCTTCGGCTACGGGACCGATCCGGTCACCGGCACGCCCAACACCGGCGACGGCGGCACCGCGTACTGCATCCAGGCGCGACTCGTCGTGGCGTTCTAGCGGACATTCGAGCGCGAAGCCGAGTGCTGTTGCGCAAACGCGTGTCACGCTACGCCTCGCCGTGCGCAAGCCGCCGCCGCTCAGCCACTTCGTTCGTTACCCCGTGACCGCCGGCGTCGCGATCATTGCGATCGCGGTGACGATCATGACGAAGACGGGTCGCTCGCTCGACGCGATCGACATGAACGTGCTCGCGTTCGAGGGCCAGCCGTGGCGGATCCTGACCTGCGCGTTCCCCCATGGCGATCTCCTCCACATCCTGTTCAACCTGCTCTGGCTGTGGACGTTCGGCACGATGCTCGAGCAGGTCTGGGGTCCGGTTCGCACGTTCGCGATCTTCGTGCTGTTCCAGGTCGGCTCGACCCTCGCCGAGTACGCGTTGTTCAGCGGTGGCATCGGCCTGTCGGGCATCGGCTACGGTCTGTTCGGCTTACTCGTGGTGCTCGCGCGCCGCGACCGCCGCTTCGTCGACGCGATGGACCGGCGCACCATCGCGATATTTGCCGGGTGGTTCGTGCTGTGCATCGTGCTCACGTTCACCCACGTGATGAACGTGGGTAACGTCGCGCACGGCATGGGGGCCGTGCTCGGAGTCTTGCTCGGGTTCGTGCTCTCCGCGCGGCGGGCCGCGACGCGGATCGCATCCGGTGCAGCGACCGCGGTCCTGCTCGTCGGCTCGTTCGCCGGCGCCACGATCTACCGCCCGTACGTCAACCTGTCCGCAGAGGGCGGCCTCGACAGCGCCAGGCTCGGCTACGACTTGCTCGGCACTGGCGACGACGCCGAGGCCGTGCGCCACCTGCGCCGCGCTCTCGAAATCAGCCCGAACGACGCGGAGTCATGGCACAACCTCGGCGTAGGCCTGGAGCGGCTCGGCGACGACCTTGGCACGATCGCGGCGTTTCGGCATGCGCTGGAGCTCGAGGCCACGCCCGAAAACCAAGCCGCGCTTGCCCTGGCGCTCGTCGACCACGCGTTCAAGCTCGCGAAGGCCCACGACCACGGTGGCGCGCTGCCGTTCTACCGCGAAGCGGTGGAGCTCGAGCCGAGCGACAAGATCGCGTGGTACGACCTGTCTCTCGCGTGCACGAAAACGCGGGATCGCGGATGCGCGCTCGATGCCGCTCGCCACGCCTACGCACTCGATCATCAGGCCGACTATCGCGACCAGCTCGTCGACACGCTCGAAGCTGACGGCGACGCCGCGGTCAGCTCGAACAACGATACGCTCGCCATCGATCGCTATCGCGAAGCGCTATCGCTCGGCGAGTCGACGCAGATCGAGCTCAAGCTGTCGGCCGCGTATCGTCAGGCCGGCCGCGACAAGGAAGCCGACGATGCCGCGAACAAGGCCGCCGCCGGCGGTCCGCGGTAGCATCATCGCGAAGGCCCGCGACCGGCTGCGCTCGTCCGGCCCGTTCGCACGCCACGCCCACGTGGGCGCGCGTGTCCGCCGCGTCCGC
>DATJAE010000261.1:0-10469 GCA_035516595.1 Kofleriaceae bacterium
GCAGCGCGGCGTGGAGCGCGCGCGACCCGGCGCTCACCGAGGTCACGGTCGGCTCGGGCTTCCTGGCGAGCGGGCTGTTCGACGATTACCGCGGTTTGCTGCTCGAGCCCGCCGCCGGGTTCGCGCTGGAGGTGGTGCGGCGTCCTGCCCCCGACATCTATACGTGCCTGGGCGGCGGGTTCGTCGCGTCGGGCGCGCCGGCGCCGGATCGCCTGCCGCGGCCGTGGCTGCCCGCCGGCTTCACGCTGCTCGGCACCGAGGGCGCCGGCGAGGTCCAGACGCCGATCCGCACGCGCCGCGACCTCGCGCTCGGCGATCCTGTCCTGTTTCGCCACGCCAAGGCGGGCGAGCTCGCCGAGCACGTGCGCGAATACCTGGTCATTCGCGGCGATCGCGTGGTATCGCGTGCGGCGACGTATCGTGGCTTGGGTCACTGCTTCCTGGGATGACGACGCTATGCTCCATGCGGTGAGGACAGCCGAGCGAAGCGAGGCGTGGTGTTGGTGACAGGGCGGGCTTGCACCGCAGGCCGAGCGAAGGGAGGACCTGCGGTGCCGGTTTCGGCGCTCGTGCTCGTGCTCGCGCTCGCGGCGTGCGGCAGCTCGAGCGAGGGGCCGCACGTGATGATGGACTTCACGCGCGCGAAGTCGCTGTTCGACGCGCCGTTTCCGTCCGACGATCTGATGGCGGGCAGCGCGGTCGATCCGTCGGTGTTCCCCGATCCCGACAACACCGCGCCGGTCGAGCAGGCGCGCGCGCTGCTCGCCACCAACAGCGGGTTCGCGACCACCGGCGGCGTGTTCTTCCAGATCTCGACCGCGCTCGATCCGACCAGCCTGCCCGGCATCGCCGACAGCGCGGCCGCCGATTCGCCGACGTTCGTCGCCGCGATCGATCCGTCGGCGCCGGACTACGGCGTGCGCTACCCGCTCGAGGTGACGTTCGAGCCCACCGGCACGATGTACGGCGCGCCCAACCTGCTCGCGCTGCTGCCGGTGTCGGGCCTGCCGCTGCGCCCGGGCGAGCGCTACGCCGCGATCGTCACGACCGCGGTGACGACCGACCAGGGCAAGCCGCTCGCGCGCGCCCCGCACGCCGCGCTCGCGCGCTTCCCGGATGCGGTCACCGCGCTGCCCGATCTCGGCGTCTCCGAGGACGACGTCGCGGGGATCACCGCGTTCACCACCGGGGACGCCACGCTCGAGCTCGCGAAGGTGCGCAGCGCCGCGCTGGCCGCGCCGCTGCCGGCGATCGACGCGCCGTTCGCGCTGACCGACACGTTCGCCGACTTCTGCGCGTTCCACACCACGATCGCGATGCCGGACTACCAGTCGGGCACGCCGCCGTTCTCCTCCGAGGGCGGCGAGTGGACCTACGACTCGACCGGCGCACCGATCCTGCAGCGCATGGACGAGTCGGACCTCGTGCTCACCGTGCCGACCACCCCGCCTCCGCCCGGCGGCTATCCGCTGATCGTGTTCGTGCGCACCGGCGGCGGCGGCGATCGCCCGCTGGTCGATCGCGGCCAGCAGCCCGCCGAGGGCGCGCCGGCGATCGAGCCCGGCGAGGGTCCAGCCCGCTACTTCGCGCGCGCGGGGTTCGCCGGGATCGAGGTCGACGGGCCGCTCGGCGGGCTGCGCAACCCGAGCGGCGCCGACGAGGAGTTCCTGGTGTTCAACATCACCAACCTCGGCGGCATGCGCGACACGATCCGCGAGTCCGCGGTCGAGCTCGACGTGCTCGCCCACGTGGCGGTCGCGCTGCACGTGGACACCAGCGCGTGCGCCGGCGGCTCGACCGACGTCACGTTCGATGCGACGCACGTCGGCATCATGGGTCACTCGATGGGCGCGTGGATCGCCCCGCTCGCGGTGGCGTACGAGCCGCTGTTCAAGGTCGTGCTGCTGTCGGGCGCAGGCGGCAGCTGGATCGAGAACATCATCTTCAAGCAGAAGCCGGTCGCGCCGCTGTCGGTGGTGACCACGCTGCTCCACCTGTTCCAGCTCAACGCCGACGACCCGGTCCTGACGTTCGCGCAGTGGGCGCTCGAGCCGGCCGATCCGCAGGCCTACGGCGCGACGATCGTGCGCGAGCCGCCGGCCGGCAGCGCGCCGCGCGAGGTCCTGATGATGCAGGGCATCGTCGACGACTACATCCTGCCGCGCATCGCGCAGGCGACCAGCCTGTCGATGGGGCTCGACCTCGCCGGTCCCGAGCTCGACACCGAGAACGATCCGCGCCTGGCGGGCGAGCTCGCGCTCGGCCCGCTGTTGCCGCTCGACGGCCGCGCCGCGATCGGCCTGCCCGTCACGTCCAACGTCCAGTTGCCCGGCGGCGCGGTCGCGACCGCGGTCGTCACCCAGCACATGGAAGATGGCATCGAGGATGGCCACGAGGTCGTGTTCCAGACCGATCCGCCCAAGCACGAGTACCAGTGCTTCCTCGCGAGCTGGCTTCAGACCGGCACGCCGTCGGTGCCGACCGATGCGTCGCGCGATGCGCCCTGCCCCGCGGACTGAGGCGGCCCCGGCAACTGCAGGCAGAACGCCGCGCCCGGCGCCGCGTCCTCGACCCAGATCCGCCCGCCGTGCGCCTCGATCGCGATCTTGCAGAACGCCAGGCCGAGGCCGCTGTGGCCGCGGGTCGTCCCGGTGGACTCGAAGCGATCGAACACGCGATCGTGCCGCTCGGCCGGCACGCCGTCGTCGCGATCGCGGACGCGGAGCTCGACCGCGCCGACCGCCGGCGTCGCCGTGAGATCGATCGTGCTGCCCTCCGGCGAGTGCCGGATCGCGTTATCCACCAGGTTCTCGAGCACGCGGCGCACCAGCTCGCGGTCGCCGTGGATGCGCGGCGCGCTCGCGCTGGCGGCGAGCGCGACCCCGGCGTCGTCGGCGGCGTCGCGCAGCTCGTCGACCACCGACGCGAGCAGCGCGGGCGCGTCGAGCGGCTCGCGGTGCGGCGCGAGCGCACCCTCGTCGGCCTTCACGATGTCGAGCAGCGTCGCGATCATCCGCGCGAGCTGGCGCGCGTGGCCGACGATCCGGCGGCTCGAGTCCCTGGCGCGCGCGCCGAGCGCCGGATCGCGCAGCACGACCTGTGCGAGCAGCTCGATCGCGCCGACCGGGTTCTTGAGATCGTGCACGACGAACGAGGTCAGCTGCTCCTTGTGGAGCTGCAGGCGCTGGAGGTCGTCGCGCTGGCGCTTGATCGCGACGTACAGCTCGTTGCGCAGCGGCGCGCGACCGAGCAGCTCGACCGCGGTCTCGACCCGCGCGACCAGCTCCTCGCCGCGATACGGCTTCGTGATGAAGTCGTCGCCGCCCGCCGCGGTCGAGCGATCGAACGCCGCGACGTCGTGCTGCGCCGTGACGAACACGATCGAGACGTCGAACCCGCCCGGTCGCGCGCGGATCGCGCGGCAGGTCGACGGGCCGTCGAGGTCCGGCATCTGGACGTCGAGCAGGATGCACGCCGGCCGCTCGCTGTCGAACAGCTCGATCGCCTCGCGGCCACTCCGGGCGACCACGACCCGGTACCCGCGCCGCGTCAGGATCTCCGACGCCAGCTTGCGGTTCGCCGGGTCATCGTCCACCACCAGGACACACGCAGCCATGCGCCGCGATTATATCGGCGATTCGCGAGCGCACCGCACGGCGAGCCCGTCGCGGCGAGCTGGCGCAGCACGCAGGTCGCGCCCTCGCCCGGTCCCGCCCCGGGCCGCTACGCGCGCGCGATCGCCTCGCTCAGCCGCTGGACGTCGACCGGCTTGACGAAGTGCGCGAGGAAGCCGGCGTCGGCGCTGCGCGCGCGATCCGATTCCTGGCCGTAGCCGGTGAGCGCGATCACCGCGAGCGTCGCGTCGCCGAGCTCGCTGCGCAGCCGGCTCGCGAGCTCGTAGCCGTCCATCACCGGCAGGCCGATGTCGACGATCGCGATCTCGGGGCGGAAGTCGCGCGCGATCTCGAGCGCGGCCGCGGGATCGAGCGCGGTGCGCACGTCGTGGCCGGCGGCGGCGAGCGCCTCCGCGAGCAGCTCCAGGGCGTCCGCGTTGTCGTCGACCACGAGCACCCGGCGCGGCTCGCGCGCGATGGCCGGGGCGCGCACCGCTGCGGGCCGCTCGTCGGCGTCCAGCGCCGCGGCGAGCGGCAGGTTCACGCTGAACGTGCTGCCCTCGCCGGGGCCCGCGCTGTACGCGGTGACCGTGCCGCCGTGCATCTCGACCAGGGTGTGGACCAGCGTGAGCCCCAGGCCGAGGCCGCCCCGCGAGCGCTCCACGCCCTGATAGCCCTGCACGAACAGGTCGAACACGCGCGGCAGCAGCGCCGGCTCGATGCCGATGCCATCGTCGCGCACCTCGACGGCCATCGCGTGGTCGAGCGTGCGCGCCGAGATCGAGATGTGGCCGCCGGTGTCGGTGTACTTCGCGGCGTTGACCAGCAGATTGCTGAACACCTGGACCAGCCGCGCCTCGTCGCCGTCGATCGCGAGCGCACCGGGCATCCTCGCGACCTCGAGATGGTGCTGCTTCTGCTCGAGCACCGGGCTCGCGATCTCGATCGCCTTCGCGATGATCTCGCGAAGGTCGAGGCGCCGCCGCTTGAGCTGGACCTTGCCCCGCACGATGCGCGACACGTCGAGCAGGTCGTCGACCAGCCGCATCAGGTGATCGACCTGGCGCTCGATCACCTGCTGCTCCTTGCTGGGCTCGCCGCCGCGCAGCCGCATGAGCTGGAGCGCCGTCGAGATCGGCGCGAGCGGGTTGCGCAGCTCGTGGCCGAGCATCGCGAGGAACTCGTCCTTGGCGCGGTTGGCGTGCTCGGCCGCCAGCCGGCGCGCGCGATCGTCCTCGGCGCGCTTGCGCTCGGTCAGGTCGCGCGTGACCTTGGAGAACCCGACGAGATGGCCGTGCGAGTCGCGCACCGCGCTGATCACGACGTTGGCCCAGAACCGGCTGCCGTCCTTGCGCAGCCGCCAGCCCTCGTCCTCGTAGCGGCCATCGCGCGCCGCGCCCTCGAGCTCGCGCTCGCACTTGCCGGACTCGATCTCCTCCTTGGGATAGAACACCGAGAAGTGGCGGCCGATGATCTCCTCGGCGCGGTAGCCCTTGAGGCGCTCGGCGCCGACGTTCCAGGTCAGGATCCGGCCGTGGGTGTCGAGCATGAAGATCGCGTAGTCGCGCACGCTCTCGACGATCTGGCGAAACCGCTGCTCGGCCTCGAGCCGCACCGACTCGGCGCGCTCGCGCTCGCCGAGGTTGTGGAGCAGCAAGGTGAAGCCGGTCACCGCGCCCGCAGCGTCGCAGACCACGGTGATCACCACGGTGGCGCGAAATCGGCTGCCGTCGTGCCGCACCCACCAGCCGTCGATCTCGGACCGGCGCTCGCGCGCCGCGGTCGCGAGCTGGCGCGCGCATTGCTCGGCCTCGCCTTCGGGATAGAGCTCCGAGACCGGCCGGCCGACGATGTCGGCGGCGCGAAAGCCGGTCATGCGCTCGGCGCCGACGTTCCAGCCGGCGATCCGCCCGCTCGCGTCGAGCGGCATGACGGCGTAGTCGCGCACGCTCGCGGCGAGCACGCGGAACAGCTCTTCGAGCGAGCTCGGATCGACAACGGAGCTCACGGGGGACACCGGCCGTTGCAGGATAGCCGGGGCGATCCGACCCCACCACCTCGTGGCTCGAGACATTTCATGGGCGCTGGCGCACGTGTGGCGAGACCGCACGCTGCCGTCGAATATCCACCCCCGGTGTCGCGTTTTTCGATGGTGAAGGCGCTCGCGCTGCTCGTCCTCGCCGCCGGGATCGCTTCCGCGGAGCCCGACCCCGCGCGCGACCCCGCGGAGCGCGGCCTGGCGGCGATGCGCGCGCACGACCTCGTGCGCGCCGAAGCGCTGACCCGCGCGGCGATCGTGGCCGCGCAGACGCCCGAGGTGCTCGGCGCCGCGCTGTTCAACCTCGGCGCGATCCAGGAGGCTCGTGGCGATCGCGCCGGGGCGATCCAGTCGTACATCGCGTCGATCGGCGCGCGCCCGCATCGCGCGGCGCGCCAGCGCCTCGAGGTGCTCGCGCCCGACCTCGCCCAGCTGTTCGAGCCGTTCGCGCCGCGCGCGATGGCCGGCCCGATCGCCTCGCTCGACGATCCGTGCGGCGCGGCGCTGCCCGCCGACGCGTGCAGCTGCACCGACCCGAGGACCTGGCTGCGCACCGGCCGGCATGGCCTCACCGGCGCGATGCACGCGCTGTGGATCGGCAACGTACCGTGCCAGCGCGGCACGCTGCTGGTCGCGGTGCAGCTGGCCGACGGCTGGTACGTCGGCGCGGTCGACCCGGAGGATACGAACCTCATGCACTGCGGCGCGCCGGACTATTCGGTCACCGGCGCGACCATGCACGGCGCGGTCGCGACCTTCGAGTACCGCGGCACGACCTCTTGCTTCCACCACGACTCCGACTGGACCTGGCGCGAGCACGGCATCGTCGCGATCGGCATCGGACCGTCGGGCAAGCCGTCGATCGTGCCCGCGATCGCGATCGATCACGCGAGCGTGACGTGGAAGACCGATGGCACGTTCGATCTCGAGGGCGCCCTCCAGTCCGATACCTACGGCTACTACGACGACCGCGAGAACCGCCGCGGCTGGCATCGTCCGGCGTTTCCCTAGCTGCTCGGTCGCGTCGCCCCGCACCTCCGTGCTACACGAGGCGAAGGTGTCGTCGCGCCGTTTCGCCTGGTTTCTCGTCGGGCTCGCGGCCGTGGTGCACGCGCCGAGCTTCGTCCGCCCGCTGATGGATCTCGACGAGGCGTCGTACGCGAGCATGGCGTGCCGCCTGCTCGACGGCGGCAGCCCGTATCGCGACGCGGTCGAGAACAAGTTCCCCGCGGTGTTCTACGTCTACAAGGACGTGTTCGCGCTGTTCGGCCGCTACAACATGCTCGCGATCCACGTCGCGGTCACGCTGGTCGCGCTCGCGACCGCGCTGGTGGTCGGTGCGATCGCGCGGCGCTACGCCGGGCCGGCCGCCGGGCGCTGGGCCGCGGGGCTCTACCTCGTGTTCTCCGCCGGCTACTACCCGAAGATGCTCGCCGGCAACACCGAGATGTTCGCGGTGCTGCCCGGTGCGCTCGCGATCTGGTGCTACCTGCGCGCGCGCGACCGCCACGTCGCGTGGTACCTCGCGGCCGGCGCGTTCGGCGCGCTCGCGCTGCTGTTCAAGCAGGTCGCGATCGCGTCGTTCTGCGCGATCCTCGCCGACCGCGCGCTGACCGGCTATCGCGAGCCGCTGCGCGCGCTGCGCGATCTCGCGCTATGCGCGCTCGGCTTTGCCGCGGTGTTCGGCGCGATGGTGATCCACCTGCGCGCGCTCGGCGTGCTCGACGACGCCGTGTTCTGGACGTGGACCTACGTGCTCCACTACTACCTGCCCGCCGGCAGCAACGATCACGGCTTCCTGTACAACCTCGCGACCTCGTTCTCGCTGTTCGCGCTCGCGACCTCGCCGCTGATCTACCTCGCGGTGCGCGGCCGCGCGCGCGGCCAGTCGGCGCTGTACTGGTGGCTCGGCGGCAACCTCGGCGCGGCGCTGGTCGGCGGCCGGATGTACGGCCACTACTTCCTGCTGCTCGTGCCCGCGCTCGCGACCGTCGCCGGGATCGGGGCGGCGCGGTGGTTTCCCGATCACCCGGCGGCGCGCCGCCGGCTCACCGCGCTCGTGATCGTGCTCGCCGCGGCCTGGCTGGTCGCCGGCTTCGTGTTCGAGGGCGCGACCAGCAACGCGTGGTCGCCGGAGCCCGACTATCGCGACGCCGCCGCCTACGTCCGCGCCCATACCTCGCGGGATGACCGGCTGTTCGTGTGGGGCTGGTTCCCCGCGCTCTACCAGGCCGCCGATCGCTGTCCGTCGACCCGGTTCGTCTACACCCACCTGCTCGCCGGCGCGAGCCCGGAGGGCATCGACCGCGGTCACGACGTCCCCGAGGCGTGGGACATGCTGCTCGACGACCTCGACGCCGCGCCGCCCGCGTACATCCTCGATACGTCGCCGGGCGGTTACAGCAGCTATCACTACCCGCCCGAGCTTTACCCCCGGCTATGGTCGTTCATCGCCGGGCGCTACGACGTCGAGACCACGATCGCCGGCGTGCGCCTGTTCCGCCGGCGCTAGTGCACCTCGCACCGCACCTGCAGTGCACCTGCACGATGCTGCACCGCCGCCAAGATCGCGACCGCAAAGTCGTCCGCGCTGGATCCGGCCTTGCACATCGGCGCGGCCACCATGAAGCAGATCAAGACCCTCCTCGCCACCGCCGGGCTCCTCGGCATCATCTCGTTCTTCCTCCCGTACATCAAGGAGGGTGACCTCTCGCTGTCGTTCTGGGACTTCCACACCATGCCGAAGTCGCCGATGATGGGCCTCCTCAACGGGCCGTCGCAGGTGTGGGTCGCGCTGGTCGGCTTCCTGATCCCGCTGCTGCTCGGCACGTACGGCGTGCTCAACAAGCGGTTGCCGCGCTGGGCCGCGATCGTCGGCGGCGTCGGCTTCTTGCTCGCGTTCGCGACCGAGGGCGTGCGCAAGGGCATGTTCGGCGATCACGGCATGTCGACCGCGATCGGCGGCAAGGTCCTGTTCCTGAGCGCGCTGGTCGGGCTCGGCTACGCGCTGATCGGCGCGGTCAAGCCGGAGCGCGCGTGACGCGTCAGCTCGCGCGGCGTGCGGCGCGCTGGATGCGGGCCAGGCGCACGATCGCCGACCAGCCGCCGAGCGTCGCGACCAGCGCGAGCCCGATCGCGAAGATCGCGGTCGGCGGCAGCGCGGGCCACTGCGCGTGCAGCGGCGGGCCGAGCAGCGGGGTCAGCCCCGACACCAGGGTCAAGCACGCGGCGCGCTCGTGGCGGCGCATCAGGCCGCGCGGCACGTCGACCTCGAGCGCCTCGGCGCGCGCGCTGGCGTGGCTGATCATGAAGCTCGCGTGGAGCGCGAGCAGCGCGAGCACGACCAGCCACCCGGTGGCGTGGGCGTACACGATGAAGCCCGCGATGAACGCGAACTCGGTGTAGCGGTCGACCGCCGCATCGTACAGCTCGCCGGTCGGCGAGCCGGTGCGGGTGTAGCGCGCGACCTGACCGTCGAGGATGTCGGACAGCGTGGACAGCGTCGCGAGCAGGCAGGCCAGCCCGAACTCGCCGAACGCGACCGCGGCGCCCGCGCCGACGCCGAGCACGAGCGCGATCGTGGTCACCGCGTTCGCGGTGAGCCGGAGCCTGACCAGGCCGCGCACCACCGGCTCGATCGCCCAGTACGTCGCCTGCATGATGTTCTGCCCCATCACGACGGTCGAGCCGACGCCCGCGGCGCGCTCGCTGCGATAGGCACCCACCTTGCGCACGCGGATCGCGTACGCGCCGAACAGCACGAGCCAGAGCGCGCCGGTGATCCACGAGATCGTGGCGTCGGTCATCGTTCTGGGGCGACCTGTAGCATCGCGCTCCGCCGCACACAATGTCGGGATCCCGACACGGCACGCAGCTTGCTGCAGTGTTCGCGCGTTGTACGGCGCTTCCCACGATCCGCCGGTTGGGGCCCGCCGGCGCGGAAAAAACTGCCTCGGCCGTGGCGCCGCGATCGCGATCGCCGCCGCGGCGACGCTCGTGCTCGCGACCGAGATCGCGGTCGCCCCACCGCTCGGCTTCGACGAGGCGGTGTACGCGCTCGGCGGACGCTCGCTGGTCGGCGTCGAGCGCAGCTACTACCCGGACTACCGCCCCGCGGGCATGCGTGCGGTCGCCGCGCTCGGCGTGCTCGCCGGAGGCAAGGACTGGCAGCTCCGGATCGTGCCCGCCGCGCTCGCGCTCGCGTTCGGCGCCGCGGCGATCCGCCTCGCGCGGCGCTGGCACGGCGCGGCCGCGGCGCGGCTCGTCGCGGCGTGCTTGCTCGCGTGGCCGCAGCTGGTCGAGCGCGGCGCGCAGCTGCTGTCGGATCTGCCGGCCGCGCTCGCCGGTCTCGTCGCGCTCGGCGAGCTGATCGCGGCGACCGAGCGCGACGAGCCACATCCGCTGCGCCGCGCCGCGCTCGCGGGCACCGCCGCGGCCGCCTCGTTCTGGCTGCGCTACGGCGCGGTCGTCGCGATCGCGGCGACCGGCGCGGCGGTGCTGGTCGCGCGGCCGCGGCGCTGGCGGCTGCTCGCGGTGTTCGCCGCGATCGTCGTCGCCGCGATCGCGCCGTGGCTGTGGTACAGCGAGCACCAGACCGGCTCGCTCGCGGGGATCGCGCTCGACGCGCAGCACGCCGCCGGCAATCCACACGTCGGCGCCGGGCTCGCGACCTACGCGAGCGGCTGGTTCGTGACGATCGCGGGCCCGGTGGTCGGCGTGGTCGCGCTGATCGGCATCTACGCGGCCGCGCGACGGCGCTCGACGCCATGGGCGATCGCCGCGCTCGCGGCGGTCGTCCAGCTGATCGGGCTGGGCCT
>DATJAE010000262.1:0-8390 GCA_035516595.1 Kofleriaceae bacterium
TTGGGGCCGCCGATCCATCGCCGATCGCTTCGTTGCCGCTCCTTGCGTTACGCCCGGTAGCGCTGCGTCGCGGCGCCTCGCGCTCGGCGCGCCTCGGCAGCCGCAACCCATCATCTCCTGTGTGGCGAGGTGCTAGTCGAGATCGAACGCGTACAGGATGCCGCGGTTCGACATCACGAACAGCCGGCCGTCGCCGGTGATCGTCGGCTGCGCCGAGATGCCGTCGCCGGGGTCGAAGTACTCGACCGTCTTGCCGGTGCGGCGCTCGGCGAGGAACAGCCCGTCGCTGGCGAGCGTGTAGACCAGGAGGTCGTCGAACACGACCGGCGTGCCGGGCTCGCCGCCGCCGCGCGCGCCGACCCGCCACAGCACGTTGCCAGCAAGGTCGATCGCGTAGGTGCCGAGATCGGCGACCGACACGTAGATCGCCTTGCCGTCGCTCGCCAGCCCGCCGACGTTGCCGTTCGCGCTCGGCTGCGAGACGTCGTAGAACGGCACGCGCCACTTGACCAGCCCGGTCGCCTTGTCGAGCGCGAACACCCCGCCCGACGACGACGAGGTGTAGACCACGCTGCCTTCGATGATCGGCGTCGCGTCGACGTCCATGAACCGCTCGGCATCGCCCTTGAGCGAGGTCGACCACGCGACCGAGCCGGTGTCCTTGCGCAGCGCGACCATCGTGCCGTTCGAGAACCCGGTGTAGATCAGGTCGCCGTCGATCGTGACGCCGGCGTGGCCGCGCAGCGTGTACTGCTCCGGCGTCTCGCTCTTGTACTGCCACTTGAACTTGCCGGTCACCGCGTCGACCGCGACCACCTGATCGGCCTCGTTCGCGAACACGATGAGGTCGCCCGACGCGACCGGCGTCTGCTCGACCGCACCCCGGCCCTGATAACGCCACTTCTCCTGGCCGGTCTGGGCGTCCATCGCGATCAGGTAGCTGTCCGCGGTCCCGACGTAGAGCACGCCGGCCGACACCATCGGCGCGCACGCGACCGGCCCGACGTGCTTCTTCCAGCGCAGCGCGCCGGTCGACGCGCGCAGCGCGAACAGCTCGCCGCTCTGCGAGCCGATGTACAGCGACTCGCCGTACACCGCGGGCGCCGCGAACTCCTGGGGCGCGATCTCGGTGAGGCGATCAGCGGTGACGAACTTCCACTTGTACGACAGCCGATCCTCGCCGAGCTCCTCGTGCGGCAGCCCGCTCATCGCGTCCGCCTTTTGCCACGGCACGGGCGTGCAGCCGGCGAGCGCGGCGATCGCGAGTGCGAGCGCGGCGCAGCGGATCACGAGGCTCCGAGGCTCGCGAGCCGCTCCTCGGCCAGCTGCGACAGCACCGTGTCCTTGCCGAGCTCCTTGGCCTTCTCGAGCGCGGCCTTGGCCTCGTCGTGCTTGCCCAGCTGCCACAGGATCCGGCCCTGGTGATAGAGCGCGTAGCCGCGGCGCCAGCCGTTGTCGTCGGGTTGCATCGCCTTGAACGCGGCGAGCGCGTCCTCGAGCCCCTTGGTCTTGGCCGCGGGATCCTTCTCGGCTTGCGCCTTGGTCTCGAGCGCGATCCCGAGGCCCTCGCGCGCGAGCACGCCGTCGGTGCCCTGCGCATTCTCGGACTTGCGGTACTCGGCGATCGCCTCGTCGACCTTGCCGGCCTGGAGCAGCAGGCCGCCGCGGAACACCGGGTCGGCCAGCGGCGTGTCGTGCTTGGCGATCGCGGCGAGCACGCCGTCGGCGCGCGCGGTGTAGCTCGGGAAGGTGTCGTTCTTCTTGTCCTTGTCGTCGGTGGCGGGCGGCGCGACCGGGCTCGGCGCGGGCTCGACGACCACGGGCTCGTCGGCCACCTTCAGGACGTCGCCGAGCTCGTCGGTGTTGGCTTCCTTCTTGCGGTCCTGCAGCCACACCACGAAGAACACGACCACCAGCACGACCAGCGTCGCGCCGACGAACACCGCGATCTTCTTCACGTGCGGGAGCAGGCGGTCGACGATCGACTCGCCGCCGACATGGACCGGCTTCGGATCGAACCCGGGCTTGCTCGAGGGCGCGGCGTCCGGGGTGACCTTCGAGGCCTTCTTGCCCTTGGGCTGGTTTTTGTTCTGCTTGTCGGCCACGGCGACCCGCGATGTAGCACAATTCCTGGGCTGATGGCTTGGACCTCGCGAGCGCTCCTGGTGTTGCCCGCGATCGCGCTATCCGCGCCCGCGCGCGGCGATTCCGGCGAGAGCGCGCTGTCGGCCGACCTCGGCTGGGCGACGTTCTCGACCCCCGGCAAGCCGACGAGCAAGTCGATGGAGCCGCCGGCGGTCACGCCCGACGTGGGCGGCGCGCTCGGCGTCAGCTACGAGCTCGGCCTGTCGACCGATCTGTCGCTGCGCGGCGAGGCGGCGGCCAGCCTGTTCACCGGGGGCACGCCGATGAAGGGCAACGGCACGACCTCGTTCGCGGCGCTCGGCGACGTCGGCGCGGTGTTCCGGTTCGACGTGCTCAAGTACGTGCCCTACGCATTTGCCGGACTCGGCGGGGTGGTCACCGACGGCGGCGCGCTCGGCAGCAGCGGGGAATTCGTGCTCGCGATCGGCGGCGGGCTCGACTACCTGATGAGCCGGTCGCGCTCGTTCGGCATCGAGGGCCGGCTGGCCTCGTTCGGCGGCAGCGTCACGATCCTGACGATCGGCGTGCGCGGCACGATCCGCTGGGGGTACTTCTGATCCGCACGGCGATCGTCGCCGCGATCACCGGCGCCGCGGCGCTCGCGTTGGCGCTGCCGCCGATCGCGCCGCCGCCGCGCCCCGACACGCTCAAGGACGGCAAGGCGGTGTACGACGTCGCGTGCGCCGCGTGCCACGGCGTCACCGGCGAGGGCAACGGCCCGGTCGCGTTCGCGATCAAGCCGCCGCCGCGCAACTTCAGGAAGGACGCGTTCAAGGCCGGCGACAGCGTGCCCGAGGTGTTCTACACGATCACCAACGGGCTGCCGAACACCCGGATGGTCGGCTATCCGCAGATCAAGGAGGCCGATCGCTGGGACCTCGCGTACTACGTCGTCAGCTTCCGGCCGAAGAAGTGATCACTTGTGGCGATCCTTGCGCGCCTTCACCACGACGTGGATCGGCGTGCCGCGAAAGCCGTAGCTGTCGCGCAGCCGGTTGGCGATGAACCGCTTGTAGCTCGGCGCCAGGCCGTCGGGGTGATTGGCCCACAGCACGAACGTCGGCGGGCGCGTGCCCGCCTGCGTGATGTAGTGGATGCGCACCGCGCGGCCGTGGTGGAGCGGCGGCGGCATCTCCTCGATCACCTCGCCGAAGAAGCGGTTGAGCTGCGCGGTCTGGATGCGGCGGCGGTGCTCGGCGGCGGCACGATCGACCACGTCGAGCAGCTTGTCGACGCCATCGCCGCGCTGCGCCGACAGCAGCACGGTCGGCGCCCACGGCATGAAGTGCATGGTCTCGGCGAGCTGCTCGCGCAGCGCCGCCTTGCGCGCGTCGCCGTGGAGCAGATCCGACTTGTTGAGCGCGATCACCAGCGCGCGGCCGGCCTCCTCGACCTTGCCGGCGATCCGCGCGTCCTGCTCGGCCGGGCCGAGCTCGGCGTCGATCACCAGCACGACGACGTCCGCGCGCTCGATCTGGCCGAGCGCCATCGACACCGCGATCTTCTCGACGTCGGCATCGACCTTGGCCTTGCGGCGGATCCCCGCGGTGTCGATCAGCACGTAGTCGCGGCCGTCGCGCGAGAACGGCGTGTCGACCGGATCGGTGGTCGTGCCGGCGACGTGATGCACGAGCGAGCGCTCGTCGCCGAGCAGCCGGTTGGTGAGCGAGGACTTGCCGGCGTTGGGCCGGCCGATGAACGCGACGCGCAGCGGCCCGGCCTCGGGCGGCTCGGCCTCGGCGAGCTCGTCGTCGGGGACCTCGGGCTCGGCGTGGGGCTCGGGCGGCGGCACGAGCGCGTCGGCGATCGCCTCGAGCAGCGGATCGACGCCGCGGCCGTGGGCCGCCGAGATCGGATACGCGTGGTCGATGCCCAGCTCGTGGAAGTCGTGCGCGAGGTGATCGGCGGTCGGGTGATCGATCTTGTTGATCGCGAGGAACATCGGCTTGCCGATCGCGCGCAGCTGGCGCGCCAGCGCGTGATCGATCGACGAGATCCCGGCGCGGCCGTCGACCACGAGCAGCACGGCGTCGGCCTCGTCGATCGCGCGCATCGCCTGGCGGTGGATGCCGGCGCCGACCACCTCGCGCGCGGCATCGGGATCGAGCCCGCCGGTATCGACCACGCGCAGCGCGCGGCCGAAGTAGTCGGCCTCGCCGTAGCGGCGATCGCGGGTCAGCCCCGGCGTGTCGTGCACGAGCGCCGGCCGGCCGCCGACCAGCCGGTTGAACAGCGTCGACTTGCCGACGTTGGGCCGGCCGACGATCGCGACGAGCGGCACCCGGGTCATCGCGGCTCCCCGCGGTAGCCGAGCTTGGCGAGCTCGGCCTCGGCCCGGCTCCACTCGAGGGCCACCTTGACGAACAGGTTCAAGTGCACCGGCATGCCGAGCGCACTGGCGAGCGCGGCGCGCGCGGCGATCCCGAGCTCGCGGATCCGCGCGCCGCCGCGGCCGACCACGATCGCCTTCTGCGACTCGCGCTCGACGAGGATCACGGCGCCGATCGCGAGCTCCTTGCCGCCGGCGCGCTGGTTCCAGGTCTCGACCTGCACCGCGCACGCGTACGGCAGCTCCTTGCCGAGCTGGTGATAGAGCTGCTCGCGGATGATCTCCTGCGCGATGAACTGCGGCGAGCGGTCGGTGACCATGTCGTCGGGGAACAGCGGCGGCCCCACCGGCAGGCGGTGCGCGATCGCGCGTTCGAGCGCGTCGACATTGTCGCCGGTGGTCGCCGAGATCGGCACGACCTCGCAGCCGGGCTGGAGCTCGCTCCACGCCTGGATCAGAGGCAACAGCTCGGGCTTGGCGACCCGATCGACCTTGTTGAGCGCGATCACGATCGGGTGCGCGCGCGACGCGTCGCCGAGCGCGGCGACGTCGGGCTCGGCGTGCCGGGCCGGCGTCCGGCCGCGGCGGTCGGTGGCGTCGACCAGGAGCAGCACGACGTCGGCGTCGGCGGCGGCGGCGATCGCGGCGTCGCGCATGTAGCGGCGCAGCGGGCCGCGGCCCTCCTGCACCCCGGGCGTGTCGACGTAGGCGATCTGCGCGCGGGGCGGGTCCTCGCCGGGCAGCGCGATCGCGTGCACGCCGACGATGCGGTCGCGCGTGGTCTGCGGCTTGGCCGACACCGCGACCAGGTGGCGGCCGAGCACGCGATTGAGCAGCGTCGACTTGCCGACGTTCGGCAGGCCGACGATCGCGCAAAACCCGGCGCGGACCTGGTCCATGGGGCGGATCGTGTAGCACGGCCGGGGGCGAAAACTCGCGCGTGCGTGCCGCCGCGGGTAGCGTGGGGCCATGGCCCGGCTCGCCCTGGCGCTCGCGTTTGCCGCCATGGCGGCGGCCGGCCTGCCCTCGCCCGGGCTGTATCTCGCGATCGGCCTGGGGCTCGGCGCGATCGGCTCGGGGCGGATCGCGTTCTCCCGGCGCGGCGCGCCCGGCGGGGCGCGGCTGTGCGGGGCCGCCGCGATCGCGATCGGCGCGCTCGGGGTCGCGCTCGGCGCGGTGCGGGTCGCGATCGTGCTGGTCGCGATCGGCCGGATCGATCAGATGGTCAGGTAGAGGATCCAGGCGGCGAGTCCGCCGACCACGAGCACGGCGCCGGCGATCATCGCGGCGCCGCGGTACAGCTTCGGCTTGTCGATGTTCGCGAGGATCTCGCGCAGCTCCATCGCGCGGCGATCGGTCTCGCCGAGCTCGAGATCGATCTGGTCGATCGGCGCGAGCTGCGCCCCGAGGATCTCGGGGCGATCGACGTAGAGCCGCTCGCCGAGCTCGAACAGCACCTTGTCGCGCTCGACCTCGGCCTCGTTCGCCGCGCGGTCGACCACCTTGCGCTTGGCGCCGATCGCGTCGAGCAGCTCGGCGGTACGCCGCTTGTCCTCGGCCTCCTGGCTGACCAGCTCGGCGCGCTTCTTCTGCGCCTCGGCGCGGCGCGCCTCGATCGCGGCGATCCGCGGGTTGAGCGCGTCGAGCTCGGCGGCGATCGCGGGCTCGTCGCGCTGCACGGCGATCCGATCGGCCTTGAGCGTGGCGAGCTCGGCCTGGATGCCGGCGCGGTCCATCTTCTCGCCCTTGACCGAGACCAGCAGCGCCTCGGTGTCGGCGAGCTTCTTGTCGATCCGGATCAGCGAGCCCCGCAGGTCGTCGGCGCGGCGCTTGATCTGCGCGGCCTCCTTGTCGAGCGGCTCGAGCTTCTTGGCGAGCGCCGCGAGCTCGCCGTCGAGCCCGCTCAGCTCGAGCGCGTTGGCCTTGGACTTGATGTCGCGGTCGCGCAGCACGCGATCGAGCTCGGCGTCGGCGGCCGCGACCGCGCCGGCGTGCTTGGAGCGCTCGTCCTCGACCGCCTGCAGCGCGTCGCGCGCATCGCCGAGCGCCGGGTGATAGAACGCGTCGGCGGTGACCGCGGTGCGGCCGAGCGTCACGAGGTGGCGCTTGCGCGAGGTCTGGCGGATCGTCTGGCGCTCCTCGAGCTCGGCGAGCTCGCGGCGGGCTCGCCGCACCCCGGCCGACGCGGTGAACACGTAGCGCACGTCGCCGAGCACGCCGCGCTGGCGGCGGAGCATCGCGCTCGCGCGCAGGCTGTGGCCCGCGGTCGCGCGGGTCGAGTCGGTCTCGAGCTTGGTGTCGGTGCGATCGCCGCGGTCGATCGTCGTCGGGTCGTCGCGCACTCCCGCGCGCGGCGACTCGATCCCGAGCAGCGCCTCGGCGGCGTCGCGCACCACCGTGCGCTGCGAGTGCTGGACCTGGTGCACCCGATCGTCGCTGATCGTCGCGGTGCCGCTATCGAACTCGCCGATCGGCACCGCCAGCTTGGGCGGCGCGGCGGGCGGCACCGCCAGCTTGGGGGGCGCGGCGGGGGGCGGCGGCAGCGCGGGCGGCGGCAGCGCGGGCGGCGCGGCGAGCACCGGCGGTGCCTCGAGGCGCAGCGAGTCGTCGACGATCACCGCCGGCGTGCCTGCCTCGCTCGCGAACGGCCTGTCGGGTTTCGCCGGGACCGGCGGCGGCACCGAGGTCGGCTTGGCGCGGGGCGGCGGCGGGATCGGCGGCGGCACCGAGGTCGGCTTGCGCCTGGCGTCGGCCTTGGCCGCGGCCTTGGCCGGCTTGCTCGGCTCGGGCTTGACGATCTTGTTGCTGCCCTCGGCGGTCGGCTTGACGTCGGTCAGCTCGACCCGCGGCATCTCGCTGCTGTGGGTCTCGACGATCGAGGCCTCGAGCTCCTTGCGAGCCGCCGAGCCCGGCGGCGGGGGCGGTACGGTGCGGGCCTTGCGCCGCGTGGGCCCCTTGGGTGGTTCCGGAGCGGGTGTCGCTGCAGGCTCCGGCGCCTTGGCCGGGCCATCCACGCTCCAGCCGGATGCGAGGTCGGCGATTCGCTCCTTGGTCTCGTCTCCGACTCGCCGCGGCGTCTCGGCCACGATTTCGGCGTCGGGTCGCCGACCTGGCCGATCCTCGTCGGGCACGCAGCGACGATAACATGGTCACATCGACGAGTTGGCTTTCGCTCTAGCCAATCATGTTGACACGGGCTGCCAATTCCGTTGACATGGCAGCAATGGTGGTGTCATCGCCTCGCGAGCCGCTCGTGCTCGGCCGGTTTCGGCTGATCCAGCGCGTCGGGCGCGGCGCGTTCGGCCGGGTGCTCGAGGTCGCCGACGCGCAGACCGGCGAGCCGCGCGCGCTCAAGCTCGCCGCTCCCGGCGCGCGCGACGAGGCGATGCTGCTCGACGAGTTCGACCAGCTGGCGCGGCTGCGCCATCCGTCGCTGCCGCGGGTATTCGAGGTCGGCCGCACCGCCGAGCCGATCGATGACGTGCCGGCCGGCGCGCCGTTCTTCGTCGCCGAGTGGATCGCCGGTGGGCGGTGCGACGCGCGGCGGTGGGACGACGCGCGCGCGCTGTGGGGGCTCGTCGCCGACGTCGCCGGCGCGCTCGCGGTGATCCACGCGGCCGGGCTGGTCCACGGCGACGTCGCGCCGCAGAACATCCTGCTGGTGGACGGCGACGTGCGCGCGGTGCTGGTCGATCTCGGCCTCGCGAGCGCGACCGGCGCGCGCGGCACGCCGGCGTACATGGCGCCCGAGGCGTTCGCGGGCGCGATCGAGCCGCGCAGCGATCTCTACGGGCTCGGCGCGACGGCGGTGCGGCTCGCGACCGGGCGTCCGCCGTTCGAGGCCGGCTCGCTGGGCGAGCTGGTCCAGCTCGTGGTCGGCTCGGCGCCGCGCCTGGCGCTGCCCGGTGTCGCGCGA
>DATJAE010000263.1:0-35717 GCA_035516595.1 Kofleriaceae bacterium
GTGGCAGCCCGAGCAGCCGACGTCGGCGCGGTTGAAGATCGCCATGCCGGCGGCGACCTTCACCGGATCGGTGGTCGGCGGGATCGGCAGCGGGATGGCGTGGTTGACATACGCGGCGATCGCGTCGAGCAACGAGGCCTGCGACACCGGATCGAACGCGCCGCCCTGCTCGACGTTGATCGTGTGCCAGTAGTCCTGCACCTGGTTGCGATCGGCGGTGCGGAACAGGAAGCCCGTGCCGAGCGTGCCGCCGGCGTTGGTCGGCGTGTCGCGCGGGCCCTGCGCGAACAACCAGGTCACCGCGTCGCTGCGGCCCTCCATGTGGCAGGTCGCGCACGAGATCCAGTGGTTGGTCGTGAGCGGATACTCGTCGCTCTGCGCCGAGTAGAACAGGTGCTGGCCGAACCGCAGCTCGGCGGGCATCGGATCCGGCGCGGTCGAGCGCGCGATCGGCGCGCCGTCGGGCGCGATCGTGACGCCGCCGCTCGCGGTCGTGGCGAGCTTCACCACGGCGACGTCGCCGGTGTTGCGCTCGTCGATGTACGCGGTCCGATCGTCGGCCGCGAGCGCGATGCCCTCGGGCATGTGGCCGGGCAGCGGCCGGGCAAGCGCGACCTCGACGTGCGAGGCCGCGTCGACCACCAGCACGTCCTCGCTGTTGGTGTCGACCATCAGCGCGTAGGCGCCGTCGCTGGTGAACGCGATCGCGTGCGGCCCCGACGCGACGTCGGCGAACGAGCCGTCGATCCCGGGCACGTCCTGCGCGTCGGTCGACAGCGTGGTCTGGTACGCGCCGGTGCCGGCCTGCACGATCGACAGCGACGGGAACGCGGTGCGCTCGAAGTCGAGCGCCGGCTGCGGCGTGTCGATGCCGAGCAGGACGTGCGCGAGCCACACCTCGCCCGTGCCGGGCCGCGCCGCGACGTCGTAGAGGCCGCGCACCACGCCGTGCGCGAGCCGGGCGTCGCCGCGCGGCTGGGTGGTCGGGATCATCCACGTGGCGCGCACGGTCATCGCGTCGGGATCGATCGCGACGACCGCCGAGCCCTGGAACAGCGTCGCGAGCAGCGAGCCGTCGGTCGGCGACCAGCCGAGCGCCCACGGCTGCGCCGGCAGATCGACGGTGCTGGTCAGCTGGAGGTCGCCGGTCGTGACCTTCACGACCGTGCGATCCTGCGAGGTCGCGACATAGACCGCCGCGCCGTCGGGCGACACCACGACCCCGACCGGCTCGCTACCGACCGCGAGCGAATTCGCGACCTGGCGCGACGCGGTGTCGATCGCGTAGAGCTTGCTCGAGCGCTCGCCGGTGACGTAGAGCGTCGCGCCGTCCGGCGACACCGCGAGCGCGCGCGGCATCACCGCGGGCGCGTACTCGCCCGAAGCATCGACCGCCGGCGTCGGCCCGAGCGGGATCTCGGCGACCAGGGCGCGCGTGTTCGGATCGATCACCGACACCGAGTCGAGATCGGCGTTGACCACGTAGAGCGCGCTGCCATCGGGCGCGAGCGCGATCGACGACGAGTGCGCGTACGACATCGCCGGCGGGGCGGCGTCGGGGTGGTGCGAGCCGCCGCCGCCGCACGCGGCGAGGCACAGCGCGATCGAGAGGGTGCGAACGCTCATGGCTCGACGGGTGGAGACAGTATCCCGAGGCGCCGTGGGGCGCATCAAGGCTTTGTGGAGCGCAGCAGCTCGGCGAGGCGCAATGCCTTGCGTGCGGCAAAGATCGCCGACCGGGACGAGATGGTCGCGCCGCTGATCGCGTCGATATCCTTGCCGAGCACGAGCGCATCGCTGGCGCGCTTGCCGACGAACTGGCGCCGGAACCGCTTGTCCGCGATCTCCTCGCCGTGTGACTCGCGATACACCATGACCTGGATGTCACGCAGCGTACCGTCGCTACCGACCGCGACCGCGAACGTGATCGGCTGGGCCTGGCCGATCACGTCGAGCAGGAAGATCACGCCGAGCACCGCGCCGCGATCATCGTGGACCTCGAGGTACGGATAACGCGCCGCGCTGATCTTGCGCCCGAGGTCCTTGCCGAGCGCCGCGACCTGCTCGTCGCTGAGCTCCAGCGTCTTGTGCTCGACCGAGGCCGCGCTCGGGAACATCGCCTTCGGCGCGTCGGCCTCCTTGAGGTAGACCCGCTCGGCCAGCGCGGGCGCGGCGAGCGCGGCCACGAGCGCGAGCACGCAGGTGACCCTCACTGCCCCTCCGGCGGCGCGCTGAACCAGCCGATCCAGCGCTCGGGCGCCCACATCGACATCAGCGTGACGATCAGGATCGCGACCGCACCGGCGACGAGCAGCACCCAGCCGAGCAGCAGCGCGTAGGCCATCGCGCCCGCGACGTAGCGCACGAGCCACGGCCCGATCGCCTCGAGCAGCGCGCCGGTGAACGTGACGAGCGTGAGCCGCACGCGCAGCCGGGCCGAGGTCGGCGTGCCGTACAGCAGATGTGACAGGATCAAGACAACCACCGGGACGGTGAACAGGTGGAAGTGGCTGGTCTCGACCAGCTGCCAGAACGTCTTGGGGAAGCTCATCTCGGTGTCGTCGCCGCGGTAGTACGTCGCGATCGCGCCGGGCGTCAGGCCGACGCGCGCGGCGAGCGCGACCAGCGTCGCGAGGCCGAGCACGACCAGCACGAGGAACCACGTGTAGGCGACCCGCGTCTCGAACGAGGCGGTGCGAAGCTGGAAGCCGCGGCGCGTGAAGGTCTGCATCAGAACAGCCAGGTGATCGCGGCGGCGAGCTCGTCGTACTGCTCGCCGGCGCCGAGCCAGTGGTGGCGATAATCGAGCTTGAGCGCGATCTGTGGGATCGGCTTGTACACCAGGCCGACCATCTCCGACTTGCGGCGGTACGCGGGATTTGCCATGAACCCGGCCGGCACGGCGGCCTGGGTATTGGCATAGTCGAACCGCGTGAACACGTCGAGCGCTTGCTCGGTCTTCGGTGCGAGCCAGCGCAGGACGTCGTAGGCGACCTCGGCGTAGCCGCCCTGCGATCGCGACGACACCGCGCCGGCGGCCATCTGGTCGGCCGAGCCAGCCGCGAGCGCCTGGTCGAGCGCCCCGGCGTCGCCGATCACGAGCAACGCGACCTCGCCGCGCGCCGACAGCCCTCCGTGCTTGTAGCGCGCGTCGATGTCGAACAGCCCGATCGGCACGTAGCCGACGCTTCCGCGCAGCGAGTTGCCCGACGTGCCGCCGTAGGCCGACGCGCCGATCACCGTGCCGAGCACCGGCTCGTAGTCGACCCGCGCGATCACGCCGGCGTCGCCGGCGTACGCGAGCTGGGCCTCCTGATGGCCCTCGGCGATCGCCGAGTCGGCGGTGAAGCCGTTCGCGTTGAAGCCGTCGACCAGGTAGAGCTGGTAGCGAACGCCCTCGGCGAGCTCGCCGAAGATGCCGAACCCGGGCTCCCGCCAGGTCGACGGGATGACGAACTCGTCGACGTCGGGCCGATCGACGCCGTGGAAGCTCGGCGGCTCGTGATAGACGTTGACGATTCCCATCGGCATCAGGATCAACCCGCCGCGCAGGTTGATCCGCTTGTCGAGCAGGCCGTCGAGATAGCCCTGCTCGATCTCGGCCTCGCCCACGTCGTCGAACGAGGCGACCGCGTGCTCGAACTCGACCTCCGAGTAGAACCGGATGCGATCGGTGAAGTCGTGGCCGAAGAACAGCACGAAGCGGCGGAAGTCGACGACCGAGTCGGCGTTGCTCGGCGCGTTGTACGTGATCTCGCCGTAGCCGCCGAACGCGCTGCCGGTGACCGCGGGAGCGCGGCCGAGCGGGTTCTCGATCGCGGTCTCGCGGGGCAGATCGGTCGCGGGCGCATCGCTCGGCGCGGGAGCGGTCGGGGCGGGCTGGTCGGCGGGCGCAGATGCCGGCTGATCGGCCGGCGCGGAGGCGGGCTGATCGGCGGGCGCGGGAGCGGTCTGCGCGCCTACGAGTCGCGGAGCGACCCATGCCAGCGCGATGGTCATGGCGGTTGCGGGCTTGTTCACGGCAATTCGTCTTTCTCGTCGGGGCGAAGTCTCGGGTGTGGCGTTATTGAAAACGACTTTCATATTCATGTCAAGCCGCGCCGCGCCGGCCCGCGCAGATCTCGTACGCGTCGTCGGAGGACGTGCGTGCGCGCACGCTGCGACAAGACGGCCCAGTGATCGCGCGATCAGTTGCGCCCGACGGCGACTCGGTTAGAGAGTTGATCGTGGGGTCCACACAACAAACGCCGTCCGGCGCGCCCGATCTGCTTCCGGTCGACGTCCTGGTGATCGATGATGACCAGGACGCGCGCGAGCTGCTGGCGTCCGTGATCGCGCGGGCCGGCTACTCGGTGGTCGAGGCGGAGAACGGCCGCGACGCGCTCGAGCTGCTCGGCGCGGTGCGGCCGGAGGTGATCTTCCTCGACATCTGCATGCCGATCGTCGACGGGCCGCGCTTTCGCCAGGAACAGCGCCGCAACCGCGACTGGATCCGGATCCCGACCGTGGTGATGACCGGCGCCAACGAGGAGATGCAGCTCGATCCCGCGGTCGAGCAGACCCTGCGCAAGCCGATCCACGCGCACGACGTGCTCGGCATCGTGCGCCGCCACTGCGAGCCGCACCCGACCTAGGGTAGTCTCCGCCGCGTGCGGGTGATCGAACAGGCGCGGCTGTGGTTTCGCGAAGGCAACTCCGACAAGGTCTACGAGATCGATCTGGTCGAGCTGGTCGCGAACCAGTACGTGGTCAACTTCCGGTTCGGCCGGCGCGGCACGGCGCTGCGCGACGGCACCAAGACGCCGCTGCCGGTGGATCTCGCGAAGGCGCGCACGACGTTCCAGAAGCTGGTCGCCGAGAAGATCGCGGGCGGCTACGTCGCGGCCGGCGGGGCGCCCGCGGCGGCGCCCGCCCCGACCGCCGCCGCGCCGCCGGCCCGCGATCCGGCAGCGCTCGTCGCGGCGCTGCGCCAGGGCGCGCGCTCGCCGGTGCCGCTGCCGCCGATCGTGATGCGCGTCGCCGAGCTGGACCTGGTCGACGCCGAGCCGGCGCTGCTCGAGCTCTGCGCCGCGCCGCCGGTCCGCGGCGTCGCACCCGGCGCGTGGAATTACCTGCTCGCCGCCGCGCTCGCGCGCTGCGGCACGCGCGCCGCGCTGCCCGCGCTCGAGGGGCTCGCCGACGACGTCCGCCAGCCGCCGATCGTGCGCGACGTCGCGCGGCTCGCGATCGCGCGGATCGATCCGCCGCGCGGCCGCGCGATCGCGCAGCGCCTGCTCGCGCCCGGCCTGATCCCGCCGCACGAGCTGGCCGATGGCCCGGCGCTCGCGCGCGCCGCCGAGGAGCTGCTGATCGCGGATCCGCGCGCGGCCCGCCAGTCGCTCGCGGCGCTGTATCTCGCGGGCGATGCTCCGGCCCGCGCCGCCGTGCTCGCGGCCGCGCGCGTCACGCGCCTGGTCGGCGCCGAGGCCGCGGTGATCCGCACGCTGTTCCGGTTCGCCGAGGTCGCGCGCGACGGCGAGCTCTACGCGCTGGTGTGGCGGCGGATCGAGGCGCATCGCGGCGTCACCCGCCCGTTCGGCGCCGAGACCCGCAACTACCTGCGGCGGCGGGTCGCGCGCGTGTTGCGCCGGCTCGGCCGCGCCGGCTCGCGCGACTACGTCGCGATGGCGAGCGCGCTGCTCGTCGCGTACGGCGACGCCGACGCGCACCCGATCAAGCACGGGCTGTTCCACGCGCACTACGATCGGTTCGCGCCCTACCACGCGTTCAACCAGATCCTCTACGCGCACAGCCCGCGCTACGAGAAGGCGCACCACCGGCTCGCGAGCTGGAAGTGCCGCGGCGCCTACCGGCCGGGCGGCCCGGCGCCGGTGACGCGCGAGGAGGCGTTCCCCGCGCTGTGGGATCGCGCGCCCGATGCGCTGTGGCAGCTGATCGTGCGCGCCGCGGCGACGCCGGTGATCGAGATGGCGACCCGCGCGCTGCGCGCCAATCGCGCGTTCTGCGACGCGCTGTCCGACGACACGATCGCGGCCGTGCTGGCCGGCGGCCATCCGCTCGCCCAGCGCTTCGCGTTCGAGCTCGCGCGCGGCCGGCCGGTGTCGGTCGCGCTGGTGCGCGGCGCGCTGGCGAGCGACCTCGCCGAGGCGCACACCTGGGTGATCGCGTGGATCGACGACCACGAGGCGCAGGTGATCGGCGACGCCGAGCTGCTGGCGCTGCTCGTCACCGGCAAGACCGCCGCGATCCGCGACGTCGCGGTCCACGTGCTGCGCGGCCGCACGCTCGACGGCCAGGTCGCACGCTCGACCGCCGCGCGCGCGCTCGCGATCGCGCTCGGCCTGCCCGACGGCGCCAGCGAGCGCGCGGCCGGCATCGCGGCCACCCTGCTGCGCGTGCTCGAGGCGCCGCTCGCCGAGATCGGCCCCGACGTGCTGCGCGACCTCGTCCGCCACCCGCTCGCCGCGCTCGGCGAGCTCGCCGGCGAGATCATGCTGCGCCACCGCCACCGCGAGCGCCTGCCCGGCGATCTGCTCGAGCTCATGCTGAGCTCGCCGCACCCGGCGGTGCGCACGCTCGGCGGCCGGCTGCTCGCGCAGACCCCGCCCGAGGTGTCCAAGGACGACCTCGAGGCGCTCGTGCTGTTCGCGACCGCCGGCAACGCCGAGCTGCGCGAGACCACGCGCGCGCTGATCGGCGAGGTCGCGCGGCGCTATCCCGAGGTGGGCCGCGCGCTCGCCGATCGCCTGGTCGACGCGCTGCTGCGCACCCAGCCGGCCGGCGCGCCGGCCCACGTGGTGTCGCTGCTCCGCGGCGAGCTCGCGCACTGCCTGCCGAAGAAGCCGGCGCAGGTCATCCTCCGCCTGGTCGGCGCGCTGTCGCCGCACGCGCGCGACGCCGGCGGTCTGCTGCTCCACCAGCTCGGCCCCGACGACATCGGCCTGGACGACATCGCGCGCCTGGCGTCCAACGACGCGGTCGCGATCCGCGCCGGCGCGCACGCGCTGGCGCGCGCCGCGATCGATCGCTACCGGGTCGCGCCGGTCGCGCTCGCCAAGCTGGTCGACTCGGCGTGGGACGACACGCGCGCGTTCGCGGTGGCGTTCATCCGCGACGAGGTGGGCGGCCAGCACCTGGGTCCCGACGCGATCATCGCGATCTGCGACAGCATCCGCCCCGAGGTCCAGGCGCTCGGCAAGACGCTGCTGCACGAGCACTATCGCGAGGACCACGCGGCGCGCTATCTCGCGCGGCTGGTCGAGCACCCGTCGCCCAACGTGCAGCTCCTCGTCTCCGGCCTGCTCGATCGCCACGTCGACGGCAACCTCGCCGCGCTCGTGCCGTTCTTGCAAGCCGTGCTGTCGCAGGTCGACCGCGGCAAGGCCGCCAAGGCACGCGTCATCGAGCTGGTCCGCCGCGAGGCCGCGCGCTCGCCCGAGCACGCCGCCGCGCTCGCGCCCCTGCTCGATCGCCAGTCGGCGACCGCGGCGATCAGCCAGAAGCACCCGCTGATCGCGACGATGGTCGAGGTCCACGAGCGCTACCCCGAGGTCGCGCTGCCGATCAAGGTCATCCCGCCGCACGGAGGTGGCTGATGCTGTTCGAACACCGCTACGCCGGCTCGTCGGCCGTGCGCGGCGACGCCGCCGCGACCGCGATGGCGTTCCAGCCCGACACGCTGCGCGAGCCGACCTACTTCCGCGGCCGGATCACCCGCCAGCTCGAGTTCCGCGAGGCGATCAGCGCGCTGCACGATGTCGTGACCTCGGACCTGCGCTTCATCCCGAAGGATCGCACCGCGTACCTGGCGTGGCGCGCGCAGCAGAGCTACGTCGACCTCGCGAAGGTCACCTCCGATCAGCAGAAGATCTCGGCCGAGATCACCGCGCTGCAGACCGAGCTGTCGCGGCTCGACGCCGCGGCGGCCAACCGGCGCAGCGGGTTCTACAAGGCGCGCCAGAAGTACTTCGATTACATCTACACGCGCGACAAGGAGCTGTGGTTCAAGCTCGACCCGGTCATCACGGTCCACCCCGACCAGGTGTTCTTCGAGTGCTTCTCGCGCGACGAGTCGTCGTACGGCCGGCTCGCCGCGTCGTACGACGTGTTCGACGACCTCGGCGAGCGCGCGTGCGGCACGACCAACATCGACTACAGCGAGAAGCTGTACGGCGAGTTCCAGAAGATCCGCAGCTACAAGACCACCACGCTCGACATCGATCCCGGCGGGTTCGACGTGTCGACCTCGCTCGAGGAGACGTATCGCGAGGTCAAGATCGATCTGCCCGACAGCTGGGTGCGCGGCTTCCTTCAGGTCTCGGCGGCTGCCACGCTGCCGGCCAACGTCGTCGAGCTCCACCCGATGGACGTCCACAACCTGTGCCTCGTGCTCCGCCGCAACAAGGAGCTGATCGGCCCGCGCTCGCTGCGCTTCCGCCTCGCGCCGGGCGGCCCGGTGTCGATCGCGGTCGAGCCGTGGAACACGATCGTCGAGTGCCCGCGCTCGCGCATGACCGACGGCCACGCCGGCGAGATCCGCGTGTGGGGCCGGCGCCGGTTGTTCATCCTCGAGCGCCTGCTGCCGCTCGCGCGCCGCGTGCGCGTGTTCCTGCTCGGCTCGGGGCTGCCGACGTTCTGGGTCGTCGACCTCGGGCCCCCGGGTGGCCACTCCGGGCTCGGCGCGCTGTCGTTCACGCTCGGGCTGTCGGGCTGGACGCACAACAACTGGTCCGAGGCCGGCAACTTCGATCTGATGGCGGCGCGCGAGGACGTCGACTCGGTCACGCAGGATCGCGTGTTCGCCGAGCTCGGCACGACCTGGCTGGCCACGCCCGACGAGCTCGCCGCGCGCACCGGCCTGCAAGCGCCGATCGTCGCGTCGGCGCTCGCGGGCTGGGTGCAGTGCGGCCGCGCGATCTACGACCTCGATCGCGGCGTGTATCGCAAGCGCGAGCTGACCCGCACGCCGCTGCCGGTCGAGCAGCTGCGCTACGCCAACCCGCGCGAGCAGGCCGCGGCCGCGCTGCTCCACCGCGCCAAGATCGCGGTCGATCGCGCCGACGCGATCGACGGCAGCCTGGCGCTCGCCGGGCGCGTTCACGAGATCGGGCCGCGCGGCAAGCTGTACGCGCCGACCCTCACGTTCGACGCCGATCGCCGGCTGGTTCACGGCGAGTGCACGTGCGACTTCTGCATCCGCAACCGGCTGCACAAGGGGCCGTGCGAGCACATGCTCGCGCTGCGCGCCGCGCATCGCCGCGGGATCAACGACACGATCGCGCTGCCGGCCGCGCGCCCCGGGGCGCCGGCGCCGGCGGGCACGCCGCAGGGCAGCTTCCAGCTCGCGTTCCGCAAGGCGGTCACCCGCGCCGCCGAGCTGCGCGCGGGCGGCCGGCTCGCCGACTCGATCGCCGAGCTCGAGAAGATCGCGCGGCTCGCTCCGCCGGGCAGCGCCGAGCTCGGCCGACTGTCCGAGGTGATCGCCGAGTCGCGGCTCGAGGGCGGCGATCACGCGGCGGCGCGCCAGGCCGCCGAGCGCGCGCTGGCGATGTTCCCGACCAGCCCGCTCGCGCTGCGGGTCAAGCGCGACGCGCTGGCCGCGCTCGACGAGGTGCCGGCCGCGATCGCCGCGGCGCGCGCGCTCGCCCAGGCCGAGGACACCCCGCTGCGCTGGGACGAGCTGTGCAAGCTGTGCCGCCGCGCCGACGACATGCCCGCGATGCTCGGGTTCGCGATCGAGGGCCTGCGCCGCCACAAGGATCATCCGGTGCTGGTCGCGCACCGCGACGCCGCCGCGGCCGCGGGCGGCGGGGTGCCAGCGTCACCGCAGCAGGCCGACAAGCCGTCGTGGTGGCGGCGCGCGGTCGGCGCGCTGACCGGCAAGCCGCCGACCCAGCCGCCGGCGGTCCTCGACGTTCGCGTCGACCGGATCCTCGGCGAGCTGTCGGCCAAGGCGGTGATCGGCGATCGCGACGCGGTGGCCGCGCTGGTCCGCGCGGCCCACGCCGCCGCCGACCGCGACGAGGCGCGGGTGTTCGCGATCGCGGCCGCGCTCAAGGACACCCCGTTCGTGACCGGCCTGCCCGACGATCAGGAGCTGCTCGCGCTCTTGCGGCGCGCGCTCGCCTGACCGATAGTCGCGCCGCGTGGCGGGTGACCCAAGACCTTGCAATCCGGGCGGCGGATCGCCGTCCCTGCGATCAACCCGCGCATACCTCACTGGCTCGCTCAATACTGTGTGGCCAGCGCTACCATCAGGAGATACCGAGGGGAATTTCGAGAAATCGAATGCACCCGATGGTAGCGCCGGCCACTCGAGCAAAGCGATCCAGTCCAGAGCGTAGACGAAGGTAGTCACCCGCCACGCACCCTCATGGCCACCCCGCCGCCACCGCGCAATCGCAAGGAGCTCTACGAGCGCATCGCGCGCGGCGGCAAGGACGAGGTCATCCTCGAGGAGATGGTGCGGCTCGGGTTCTGGCCGTCGCTCGCACCGCCGCCGGCCGATCCGCCCGACGAGCTCCGCCGCCGCAACGAGCTGCGCGCGCGGCTCGACGCGCTGCGCACGCAGGCCGGCAAGCTGCGCAACCTCGCCAAGCTCGAGGTCGAGCTCAAGAAGCAACGCATGCAGGCGTCCAAGCGCAAGCGCGAGGACAGCAAGCAGCGCAAGCTCGCCGATCGCGCCGCCGCGCGCGCGATGACGCAGGACAAGAAGGCGCACGAGCTGACCTACCTCGGCCCGCGCGTGTCGGCGGGCCTGGGGCCGCTCGCCGATCGCCGCACGTCGGATCAGGCGGCGCTCGCGCGGCGCGACCTGCCGGTCGTGCACACCGCGGCGCAGCTCGCCGCCGCGATGGCGCTGCCGCTCGGCCGGCTGCGCTACCTCGCGTTCGCGCGCGAGGTGTCGACCACCACGCACTACCATCGCTTCACGATCCCCAAGCGCACCGGCGGCGAGCGCGTGATCTCGGCGCCGCATCGCCGGCTCAAGGCGGCGCAGCACTGGATCCTCGAGCACGTGCTCGCCCGGCTGGCGCTCGCCGAGCCCGCGCACGGCTTCGTGCCGGGCCGCTCCACCGTGTCCAACGCGCTGCCCCACGTCGGCGCCGCCGTGGTGATCAACGTCGACCTGCGCGACTTCTTCCCGACCGTGACCTATCGCCGGGTCAAGGGGCTGTACCGCAAGATCGGCTACAGCGAGGAGGTCGCGACCGTGCTGGGCCTTGTCTGCACCGAGCCGGAGATCGCGGCGACCGAGCTCGACGGCGTGCGCTACTACGTCGCGCGCGGCGAGCGCCGCCTGCCGCAGGGCGCGCCGACCAGCCCGGCGATCACCAACGCGCTGTGCCTGCGGCTCGACCGGCGCGTCGCGGGCTGGGCGCGCCGGCGTGGCCTGGCCTACACGCGTTACGCCGACGACCTCACCGTGTCGAGCAAGGATCCGGCCGCGCCGGTCGGCAAGCTGCTGGCGTTCCTGCGCCGCGTGATCGCCGCCGAGGGCTTCGCGATCCATCCCGACAAGGTGCGGGTGGTGCGGCGCGGTCGGCGCCAGGAGGTGACCGGGGTGGTGGTCAACGACCGTCCGGGCGTGCCGCGCGACGAGCTCCGGCGGTTTCGCGCGCTGCTCCACCACATCGCGAAGGACGGGCCGGCCGGCAAGACCTGGAACGGCGAAGGCGGCGACGTGCTCGCGCGCGCGCTCGGCTTCGCGAGCTACGTCGCGATGGTCGATCCGAAGCGGGGCGCGGCGCTGCGCGCGCAGGTCGTCGCGCTGCGCGCCCGTTACCCGAAGACACCGTCCTGACGCGCGAGCTTGGGTGACGCGACCCGGGAGAATGGCGTCGACCCGCGCGGGCCGATCGTCTATGGTGCCGACATGACCGACCCGGACGAGTATCACAGGATCGCCGCGAGGATGCGCATGGGCGGGACGCTGACCGCGCTCGGCATTGTCGTGCTGGTGGGTGCGTTGTTCGGGACGTGCGTGGTCGCGGCCGGCAACACGCACGGCGACCCGACGATGAACGGCATGCAGATCGGTCAGTCGCCGTGGCTCCTGCTCTCGCTCGCCGCCGCGATCGCGCTGATCGCGACCGGTCAGGCCAAGAAGTCGAACGCGCGCCGCGATCAGGAGGAGCTGTACAAGCTGCAGAACACGACCATCGCGATCGTGCCCGACAGCGCGGTGCAAGACGGCCCGTTCCGCGGCGCGATGAAGGAAGTCCCGGTGCTCGATCCGTACGTCGCCGAGATCGAGGCGAGCCGCAAGGAAGCCGATCGCCGGCGCGGCACGGTGTTCATGTCGGTCGGGTTCGGCATCATGGGCATCACGGTGCTCGGCCTGCTCGCGGTGCTGTCGGGCGGCGAGCACGGGACGCAGCGCGCGGTCGAAAACTTCCTGACCGCGTTCGGCCTCGCGGTGTTCCCGTTCGGCGGCGGCCTGTTCTTCGCGATCAAGGGCCTGCTGCTGCGCTCCAAGTAGTCCGCAGCGCGGCCTGGTTCGCCGGATGCAGCCTCCCGGATCCGAGGAGGCACGATCATGGCAAATCTGATTCGCCGCGACGGCAACGAGCCGGCGCGCACCCAGCAGCGCGAGGTCGATCCGATGCGGATGATGCGCGAGATGCTGCGCTGGGATCCGTTTCGCGAGATGCAATCATTCTTCGGCCGAGAGTCCGAGGTGTTCGATCCGGACTTCGAGATCGCCGATCACAAGGACCGCTTCGTGTTTCGCGCCGATCTGCCGGGCGTCAAGGAGTCCGATCTCGAGGTCAAGCTGACCGGCAACCGCCTGACCATCAGCGGCAAGCGCGAGTCCGAGCACGAGGACAAGGCAGACAGCTACTACGCGTGCGAGCGCAGCTACGGCAGCTTCACCCGCAGCTTCACGCTCCCGACCGACCAGGCCGATCTCGATCACGCGACCGCGGATCTGCGCGACGGCGTACTGACCATCGCGATCCCGAAGCTGGCGCAGGCGCAGAGCCGATCGATCTCGGTCAAGGGCACGGGTACGCAGAAGTCGTAGCGCACGCGCGCTCACGCGCCGGCGCGCACGCGCTCGGTGATCAGCTCGCGGCTGGTGCGCTCGAGATCCTCGGCCCAGTCCTCGCGCAGCGCGCCCGACCAGGTGTCGAGCGGCCTGCGCCGGTAATCGTAGTAGCGGTGCTCGGTGCCGATCGACGGATCGGACGCCAGCCAGGCGAGCGCGCGGCCCGAGCGGCCGATCGTGCTCGCGCCCGGCAACAGCGGCGCGAACGCGCGCAGCACGGTGTTCCACAGCAGGCGCACCACCACGTTGCGCTCGCGCGCCAGCCCGGTGCCCGGCATGAGGCCGGGATCGAGCGCGTACGCGGGAATGCCGCGCCGCGCGAACGCGTAGGTCACGAGCAGGTTGCACAGCTTGCTGGTCGCGTAGCGGTCCATCGCGCGGTGGTGGTCGTCGGCCGCCGGATCGCCCTCGCCCGCCGCGAGCGCGCGCGCCGTCGTGTACTGGCCGCCGCGAAAGCCGAAGGCGCGGCCGCCGCGATCGCGCGGATCGAGCGACGCCGAGCCGACGAACACGATGCGGCCGAGCTGCGGCAACAGCCGCGTCGCCAGCGCGTAGTGCGCGAGGTGATTGACCGCGAACGTCTCCTCGATCTGGTCGCGGGTGAAGCGCGCAGGGCCGAGCGTCTGGACGCCGGCGTTGCAGATCAGCGCATCGAGCGGTCCGCGCGCCGCCAGCTCGTCGCCGAGCCGCGCCACGTCGGCGAGCTCGGTCAGATCGACCCGCAGCACCTCGGCACCGGGCACCGCCGCGCGCATGCGCGTGACGTCGCGCCCGCACGCGATCACCCGATGCTCGCGCGCGAGCTCGCGCGCGGCGGCCCGGCCGAGGCCCGTACTGGCTCCGACGACGACGAACGTCCTGGTCATGAGCGTCGAACGTAGATCCGCGGCGGCCCCGGCGGAATTCGCATTCGCGCGATTCGCGATAACCGCGCGGAACGCCCGCCACCGCACCCGCTCGCCACCAGGGACCCCGCCGTGCGAGTCGCGTTCGGTGTGGCCCGCAGCATGCACGATCATGATCGTGCGAAAGGAGTAGCTCATGGGCTACGTACGAAACGGTCCGGAAACTCCGGAGCAGAAGACCTTGTATCCCCCGCCGATCGACCCGGACGACTTCGAGCGCGAGCGCGTCGTCAGGCCGTCGACCCGGCAGGATCACGTCGCGATCGCGAGCGGCTCGTCGCTCGAGGCGATCGGCGGCGCGATCGCGATCGTGCTCTCCATCATCGGCATCGCGTCGACGTTCACCGCGATGTGGATGGCCGGGATCGCGACGATCGCGATCGGCGTCGGCCTGGTCGCGCTCGGCGCCAGCTTCGCGGCGCGCCGGCTGGCCGCGCGCCGGCGTCAAGACGAGGCGATCCAGCGCGAGCTCGACCAGACGGTGGACATCGAGCTGGTCGGCGGCATGGGCACCGAGCTGTTCGGAGGCCTGGTCGGCATCGTGCTCGGCATTCTCGCGCTCGCGCGCGTCGATCCGCTCCTGCTCTTGCCGATCGCCGCGATCGTGTTCGGCGGCGCGCTGCTGCTGGGCGGCCCCACCCAGCCCGAGCTCGAACGCTTTGCCCCCGCCGACGTCCGTTATCGCCGACTCACGCACGAGGCCATCCATGCCTCGGGCGGCGTGATGGCGATGGTCGGCGTCGCCGCGGCCGTGCTCGGCATCCTCGCCCTGCTCGGGGTCGGACCGCAGCTGATCCTGTCGCTGGTCGCGCTGCTGTGTGTGGGCGCGTCGCTGGTGATGGGAGGGAGTGCGTTGACGGCGCGGTTCGTCCGACGCTTCTCGTAGGCTAACATCGGCGGGAGATGGCCTCCCGCCAGCAGCTCGCCGAGCTGACGGCCGCCGAACCGGATCGGATCGGCGGCCGGTTCGTGGTGGAGTCGCCGCTCGGCACGGGCGGGATGGGCGCGGTCTACCGCGTGCGCGACGAGTCGACCGGCGCGGTGCTCGCGCTCAAGCGCATGACGTGGCAGGGCGATCCGGACGACGGCGACGCGGCGCAGCTGCGGTTTCGCCGCGAGTTTCACACCATGGCGACGCTCGCCCATCCGCGGATCGTCGAGGTCCACGACTACGGCATCGCCGACGGCATGCCGTACTACACGATGGAGCTGCTCGACGGCCTCGACCTGCACGATCTCGATCGGGTCGAGCCGGCGCGGGCCTGCGCGATCTTGCGCGACGTCGCGAGCGCGCTCGCGTTCCTGCACGCGCGCCGCCTGCTCCACCGCGACCTCGCGCCGCGCAACGTGCGGTGCACGAGCGACGGCCGCGCCAAGCTGATCGACTTCGGCGTGCTCGCGACCACCGGGATCTCGGGCGATGTCGCCGGCACGCCGCCGTTCATCGCGCCCGAGGCGGTGCACGGCCGCCCGCTCGATCACCGCTACGACCTGTACGGGCTGGGCGCGCTCGCCTATCGCATCCTGACCGGCCGCCACGCCTACCCCGCGCGCGCGATCGACCAGCTCGACCTGGCGTGGCGCCAGCGGCCGGCGCCGCCGTCGGCGATCGCGCCGGGCGTGCCGGCCGCGCTCGACGAGCTGGTGATGGCACTGCTCGCACACGATCCGCTGGCGCGCCCGCCGGGCGCGGCCGAGGTCATCGATCGCCTGACCGTGATCGGCCAGCTCGATCGCCCGGCCGAGATCGAGAGCTCGCGCGGCTGGATCGCGAGCGGCGCGCTGGTCGGACGCCAGCGCGAGATGGCGCAGATCAAGCGCGCGGTGACGCGCGCGCACGACGGCACCGGCCGCGCGGTCGTGGTCGAGGCGCCGTCCGGTACCGGCAAGACCCGCCTGCTCCGCGAGCTCGCGATCGAGGCGCAGCTCGCCGGCACGTGCGTCGCCCGCGCCGACAGCGACGCCGCCGGCCGCGGGCCATACGGCATCGTCCACGAGCTGGCGCGCGCGCTGTGCAGCGCGCTGCCCGAGGAGGCCGAGGCCGCGGCGCGGCCGCGCGCCGCGATGCTCGCGCGCGTGATCCAGCCGCTGCGCGAGCGGCTCGGCAGCAAGCCGGCGCGCCCGCTCGGCGATCCCGCCGAGGATCGCGCGCAGCTCCAGCACGAGCTGGTCGAGTGGGTCAAGGCGATCGCGGCGGTGCGACCGATCGCGCTGGTGGTCGACGACGTGCAGCGCTGCGACGAGGCGTCGGCCGCGGTGCTCGCGACGCTCGCGCACGAGTCGGGCGATCGCAAGCTGCTGGTCGCAGTCGCGCTGCGCAGCGACGAGCCGGCGCGCGCGCCCGGCCCGCTCGCCGCGCTCGCGGACGTCGGCCAGCGCATCCGGCTCCGCGGGCTCGACCAGGCGCAGATCGGCGAGCTCGTGCGCTCGCTGTTCGGCGACGTCCCCAACGTCGCGCGGCTCGCGCGCTGGATGCACAGGGTGGCCGGCGGCAGCCCGCTGCACACCACCGAGCTCGCGCGCGATCTGGTCGAGCGCGGGACGATCCGCTACGTCGACGGCCTGTGGTCGATCCCCGAGGATCCGGGGCGCGAGGACCTGCCGCGCGGGCTCGCCGACGCGATGGACGCGCGGGTGCGCGCGCTGCCCGGCGACGCCCGCGCGCTCGGCGAGGTGCTGTCGGTGCACGGCGGCGAGCTCGCGCTCGACGCGATCGTCGCGCTCGCCGAGCTCCGCGACGAAGCCCGCGTGTTCGCCGCGCTCGACGCGCTCGCCTACGACGAGGTGCTGGTCCAGGGCCAGGGCACGTGGCGGTTCCGCCACGACGGCCTGCGCGAGGCACTGCTGCGCAACCTCGACGCCGAGCGCACGCGCGCGCTGCACCGCCGGGTCGGCGAGGCGCTCGCGGCGGCCGAGCCCGACACCACGGACGAGGCGCGCGACGCCGAGATCGGCTGGCACCTGCTGCGCGGCGGCGACGCCGCCGGCGGCGCGGCGCGGCTCGAGCGCGCCGGGCGCGCGCTGTACGAGGCGCAGTCGTTCGCCGATTGCATCGCGCCGCTCGAGGCCGCGCTCGACGCCGCGCGCTCGCCGCGCGTGCGCCTCGAGCTGCTCCACATGCTGCTGATGGCGGGCTGCATGGCCGATCGCAAGGCCGCGCTGCGCCACGCCGACGCCTGCGTGCAGGGCTTTCGCACCTGGGCCGGGGCCGATGTCGCGACCGCGGCGAGCCGGCTGGTCGGTCGCCACCTCGGCGTCGTGCTCGGCCTGATCTGGGCGAGCGTGCGCTGGCTCGTCAAGCTCGGCCGCGGGCCGAACCCGTACGAGGCGTTCCGCACGATGTTCATCGCGGTCGGCTACGCCGCGACCATCCACTCGCTCGGCTTCGACTTCGCGCGCTGCCGCGAGATGATCGAGCTGGTCCGCCCGGTCGCGATCTTCAAGAACCGCATCCCGTACGCGGTGTACCTGATCACGAACTGCAGCTATCACTTCCCGCGCGGCGAGATCGGCGAGGCGCGCCGCAAGGCGAACCGCGTGCTCGAGATCCTCGAGCGCGATCACCTGACGCCGATCCGCGAGATCGATCGCAGGACCGGCGGCGGCGGCGCGCGCTACATCCTCGCGCTCAGCGACGTGCTCGCGCTCGCGCCGAGCGTCGCCAGCCAGCTCGCCGCGCTGCGCGAGCTCGACCTCAAGTTCTTCGACGTCGGCGCGCGCCAGGCCGAGATCGCGCTGCATCGCATGCGCGGCGAGGAGGAGCGCGCGAGCGAGCTCGAGGCCGAGGGCGAGCTGTGGTTCGTGCGGCTCGGCTCGATCTGGCAGATGGAAGCGTTCATGCCGGTGGTGAGCAGCATGGGCTACGCGCTGACCCGCGACATGCTCGGCCTGCGCCGCACGATCGAGCAGCTCGCGCGGATGTGCGACGACGGGTTCTGCTACCAGCCGTTCCTCGAGCTGGCGCGCGCCGAGTACCTGCGCGAGCGCGGCGATACCGCGGGCGCGCTCGCCAAGCTCGAGCCGCTGGTCGAGCAGGACTATCCGATGCTGCTCGTGGCGGCGCTGCCCGCGCTCGCCGAGACCCTGCTGGCGCGCGGCGAGCACGCCCGGGCGCGCGAGATCGCGGCGCGCGGCGTCGCGGTCGGCGGCGATCCCGAGACGTGCAACATCCACGGCAAGCTGCGCAGCGCGCGCGCCCACGCGCTCGCCCAGGCCGCGCTCGGCGACCACGCCGCCGCCGTGCGCGAGCTCGACGCCGCGCTCGCCGAGGCCGCGCCGCTCGACAGCCCGGTGCTGACCGGCGCGCTGCACGAGGCGCGCGCGCGGGTCGCGCTCGCCGCCGGCGACTCGCTCGCGTTTCACGATCACCTCGCGTCGACCGAGCAGGCGTTCCGGCGCTCGCGCAACCCCGCGCTGATCGGCCGCGCGCAGCGCCTGGCCGAGGCCGGCACGCGCCACGCCGAGCGCATGCCGACCCAGCTCGAGGACGAGCCGGCGACGTCACCGTCCTCGCCGGGGGCGTCGCGCCGCGGCCCGAAGGTCGCGGTGGTGTCGACCGATGCGGTCACGACGCCGCCGCCGGAGGCGCGCGCGTGGGTGTCGGCCGTGCTGTCGGGCTGTCGCGGCTCGAGCGAGCGCGCGACCCGCGCGCTGCAGCTGGTCGTGAACGAGGCGCGCGGCGCGTCGGGCTACCTCTACCTGCGCAACGAGGGCCAGCTCGTGCTCGCCGCGCCGGCGTGGGGCGACGAGCCGCCGACCGAGCTGGTGCGCGCGCTCGCCCGCGCCGCGCGCAGCCCCGACGAGCTTGCGACGGTCGCCGACGTGCCGCGCGACGACGGCGCCGGCAAGCTCGCGTGGAAGCCGATCCCGCTGGTCCTGCGCATCGCCGACGCGCCGTACGTGATCGGCGCGATCGCCGTGCTCGCCGGCGCGATGCCGCTCGTCGATCCGCCGGCGACGCTGCTCGAGGAGATCGCGCGCGAGCTGTTCGAGGCCGGCGACGTGACGCACACGAGGACGACGTCGTGATCGCAAGGTCCGGCTGCGCCGGACCGCGCAGCGCCGCCGAAGGGCGGTGCGGAGCATGATCGACGTCGACCTCGCGATCGTCGGCGGGGGGCCCGCCGGGCTGTCGACCGCGCTGCACGTCCACGCCGCGGCGCCGGCGACCCGGATGATCGTGCTCGAGGCCGAGCGCTATCCGCGCGACAAGATCTGCGCCGGCGGGATCGGCGCGCGCGGGCTGCGCGTGCTCGAGCGGCTCGGCGTCGCGGTCGACTGTCCGCGCGTCCCGATCGACGCGATCGCGCTGCGGCTCGGCGGCGACACGATCGTGACCCGCGAGCCCGGGCTCGCGGTGGTCGTGCGCCGGATCGAGTTCGATCACGCGCTCGCCCGCGCCGCGCTGGCCCGCGGGATCGACGTGCGCGACGGCATGGCGGTCGAGGCGATCGAGCTCGGCGACGACGCGGCCGTGCTCGGGATCGCGGGCGGCGAGCGCGTGCGCGCGCGCGCGATCGTCGGCGCCGACGGCGTCGGCGGCATCGTGCGGCGCGCGACCGGGTTCCCGCGCGGCGAGCTACGCGCGCAGGTGGTCGAGCTCGACACGCCGGGCGCGCCCGGCGATGCGCCGCGCGACACCATCGTGTTCGATCTCACCGCGCGCGACCTCCGCGGCTACGCGTGGGACTTCCCGACCGTGGTCGCCGGCGAGCCGCTGATGTGCCGCGGCGCGTACGTGCTGCACCACCTCGGCGCGGACTCGCCGCGCGAGCGCGTCGCGGCATACCTCGCGGCGCGCGGCGTCGCGACCGGCGGCAAGCTCAAGCAGTTCGCGGAGCGCGGCTACGAGCCGGGGGCGCCGATCGCGCGGCCGCGCGTGCTGCTGGTCGGCGAGGCCGCGGGCATCGACATCGCGACCGGCGAGGGCATCGCCCAGGCGCTCGAGTACGGCGCGCTCGCCGGCCCGTACCTGGCGCGCGCGCTCGCGGCCGACGACCTACGCTTCGCGAGCTGGCGCGGCCACGTCGCGCGCCACCACGTCGGCTGGCAGCTCCGGCTGCGCCACGTCGCCTACCGCATGTTCTACGGCGCGCACCGCGACGCGCTCGAGCGCATGATGCCGCGGCTCACCGGGCTGTTTCGCGTCGCGATCCAGGACTTCGCCGGCGTGCCGATGTCCAAGCTGGCGATCGCGCGCGGCGCGGGGCAGCTGCTCGCCGCGATCGTGCACGAACGCGCGCGCGACTAGCGCCGGCGCCGCCGCGCGATCAGGCCGACCGCGAGCACCAGGCCGAGGCCTGCGCCCGAGCCGCCCGCCGCGCAGCCACCGGTCACGTCGTTGCCGTTGCCGTCGGGCTGCACGCCACCGCCGCCATCCGAGCCGGAGCCGGAGCCGGAACCGGACCCCGAGCCCGAGCCCGATCCCGATCCCGATCCGCTGCCGTTGGCCGCGAGCATGCTCGCGTTGGGCGTGCCGTAGCCGGTCGGCCCATCCCAGCCGGTCCCGGCGTGGCACAGCAGGCTCGTCGCCGCGCACGGCTCGGTGCCGCCGGTCTGGCCGTTCGTCCCCGACGTCACGTCGTAGAGCTTGCCCGCGGCGGCCGCCTGCTTGACGAACGCGCCGGAGGTCTGCGAGCCGTTGCCGGTGACCGCGAAGATCGACGCGATCAGCGGGCTCGCCGCGCTCGTCCCGCCGACCACCGTCCACGCGCCCTTGTTGTAGACCGCGACGCCGGTCTGCGGATCCGCGACCGCGGCGATGTCGGTCGTCGCCTTGTACGAGCACCCGGTGTTGTCCTGGTACGACGGCTTGGGGATCGAGAGGCTGCAGCCGCTGCCGCCCATCGACCACGCGGTCTCGGCCCAGCCGCGCGTGCCGGCCACCTTGGTGAGGCTGGTGCCGCCGACCGCGATCACGTAGGTCGAGGTCGCCGGGTACTCGGGGCCGGGGGTCTGCGCCGCGTAGTCGTCGTAGCCGTCGTCGCCGGCCGATACGAACACCGCGATGCCGTGGTTGAAGTTGGTCTCGTAGCTCGCCGGCGATTGCCCGGCCTGCTCCGGACCGCCCCAGCTGTTGGACGCCACGGTCGCGCCGATCGTCGACGGGACGTTGTTGGCGGTGAACAGGCCGTCGCTGGTGTCGTCCTGCGCCTGGATCACGACGATGTTGCACTGCGGGCAACCCGCGCTGACCATGTCGACGTCGAGCGCGGTCTCGATCGTCCAGTCGTCGTTCTGCGGCGGCGGGCCGGGCAGCGGCGCGGCCTGACCGCTCTGGTTCAGGATCTTCAGGCAGCCGTTGGTCGTGGTGCACGCCGGCAGGTTGTACTGCTGGCGATACGCGGCGAGATCGCTCTCGAGCGTCGCGTAGCCGTACGCGTCGATGATCGCGACGGTCGGCTTGGTCGCGAGCGTCGCGGTCGGGATGTTGTACGCGGCCTGGAGGTCCTGCGCGCCGAAGCCCTGCGGCGCGGCGTCGGTGCGAACCTTGCCGGCGGGCGTGGCCTGGACGTGGGCGTGACAGCGCCAGCGTCCGGTCGCGCACGCGCTCCCGGTCGGCACGTCGCCCGGGCGGAGCTGGGCATCGAGCGAGATCGGCCGATCGATCTGCACCGGTCCGGCATCAGCTGAGGAGACCAGCCCCAGTGACAGCCCCACGGCGAGCCGTGTCATGCGGTGGAAACCTACGAACCCACGATGGAAACGGCTGGGGGCGCGCATGTGTCTTCTGCGTTACTCAGGATGTGTGCCAGCGGTAGACACCTCGCTGGGTAGCGCGCCGAAGTCCTTGTGCAAATCCGTGCGCTACCTACTCGGCCGCCTTGTCGTACTGCATCGCGCCGACCAGGTTGCCCTCGCTGTCCTGGAAGAACATCAGCGTGCCGACGCCGACGATCACCGAGCGCTCGAGCAGCACCTTGCCGCCGGCGGCCTTGACCGCGGCCTCGACCTTGTCGATCGACGGCACGCCGATCGTGCACTCGAAGCCCACCGTGCGCTGGCCCTTCACCAGCTCGCGCCGGCCCTGCAACGAGCCGATCACCGCCGACTCCTTGGAATCGAGCATGTAGAAGCCGGGCGGCCCCCACGCCGCGAACTTCCAGCCGAACACCTTCTCGTAGAACCTGCGCGCGCGCTCGACGTCGTCGGCGTTGATCGCGAAGTGCTGCACCGTGTTGTTGTTGTTCATGCGCCGTGGATAGCCCGTCCGCGCGATGGCGTGCTCGCGATATAATGCCAAAGATTGACGAAAACACGCCATGGCCCGCCGCGCCTGCCGGACGGTCCGGTCTGGGTCCGCACCTATCCCGTGACGTTCTTGCACGATCACGCGGAGACCCGCCACCGCCATGCCTGGCACCAGCTCACGTTCGCGGTGCGCGGCCACCTCGAGGTGATCACCGACGACGCGCGCCGGATCGTACCGGCCGATCGCGCGGTGTGGGTGCCGGCCGGTACCGATCACGCCGAGGTGATGCGCGCGCCGGTCTCGATGCGCTCGATCTACATCGCGGCCGGGGCGACGCGCGCCGCGCCCGCGCGCTGCCGCACGCTCGCGGTGACGCCGCTGCTGCGCGAGCTGTTGCTCCACATCTCGCGGATCGGCGCGCTCGATCGCAGGAACGCCGAGCAGGCGCGGCTGGTCGGCGTGCTGTTCGATCAGCTCGCCGCGGCGGCCGAGGTCCCGCTCGAGCTGCGCTCGCCGCGCGATCCCCGCGCGCGCCGGTTCGCCGAGCTGGTCAGCGACGCACCGGGCGCGGCCCTGTCGATCGCGAAGCTCGCGCGCAAGGCCGGCGCGAGCCTGCGCACGCTCGAGCGCTGCTTCCTGGCCGAGACCGGCGCCTCGGTCGGCCACTGGCGGCGGCGGGTGCGGCTGTTCCACGCGCTGCGCCTGCTCGAGGCCGGCGCGCCGGTCACCGACGTCGCGCTCGAGGTCGGCTACGCCAGCCCGAGCGCGTTCGCCGCCGCGTTCGCGCGCCAGTTCGGCCGCTCGCCGAGCGGCAGGCCGTCGCGAGGCTGAGCTATCGTCGCATCATGGTGACGCTCCAGGACGCGTGGACCGACGCCGAGCTCGCGGCGAACCGCCGCGGCGAGATCGCCGGCAGCCAGCTCGCCAAGATCCGCGGCCGGCAGCGCAAGGTGCTCGCGACCACCACGCTGGCCGGCATCGCGCTGCTCGCACCGCTCGGCTACTTGCTCGGCGCCACGCTGTTCGACCGGTCGATCGCGATCGTGTTCGCGATCGTGCCGGTCGCGTGCACCCTCGCCTCGGTGCTGTGGGTCGGGTGGCGGGTCGGCCTGCCGCTGCGCGATCGCCGCGTGATCGCGCTGCGCGGCACGCTCGAGACCCGCGCGACGAGCGGCGCGCTGCGCGCGTTCGTGATCGACGGCCAGGAGGTGCGGCCGCTCTACGCCGGCCTCGATCGCCTGGTCGGCGCGAAGCTCACGGCCTACGTCATCCCGAGCGCGATGCTGGTGATCGCGATCGAGCCGGGCCCGGCGTGATCGAGCGCGTCGCCAAGCAGGTGATCGTGATGCGCAAGGATCTCGGCATGCGCAAGGGCAAGATGATCGCGCAGGGCGCGCACGCCTCGCTCGCGGTGCTGCTCGAGCGCGGCGAGCTCGCGGACGATCGCTTCACGCTCGTGTTCGATCCGCCGCTCGCCGCGTGGCTCGGCGGACGCTTCACCAAGGTGTGCGTGTCGGTCGACAGCGAGGCGGCGCTCGATGACGTGGTCGCCCGGGCGCGCGCCGCGGGCCTGCCGTGCGCGCTGATCGTCGACGCCGGCGTCACCGAGTTCCGCGGCGTGCCGACCAAGACGTGCTGCGCGATCGGCCCGGCGTGGAGCGACGACGTCGACGCGATCACCGGCCGGCTGTCGCTGCTTTGAGCCACTGCTCGGCGGCGGCGCGCACGTCGGCGGCCGACGCGCCGACGTCGATCGCGACCGGATCGCCAGTGATGGTCTGCAGCGCGCGCTGCGCGAAGTAGCGGACCAGCGGGTACTCGTGCCACAGCATCGGCACGAGCGCCGGGAGGTCCGCGCGGTCCTTGCGTTCGCCGAGCACGACGATCGCGACCGCCTGCTCGTGCGGCTTGCCGCGCGCGAGCGTCGCGCGGATCGCGTTGACCGAAAGATCCGGTCCGTACAGCGCGCGCAGCTGGTCGCGATCGAACGTCTTGCCGTACCACTGCTCCATCGTGGTCACGAGCGCCTCCACCGACTTGTCGGCGTGGCACAGCGCGCACTCGAGCGGGCGATCGCCGAGCACGCGCGCGGGATCGTCCGGCGAGCCGATGCGATGATAGCGATCGAGCACGTAGTCGAGCCCCATGTTCTTCTTCGCCATGTGGCACGCGATGCACGCGCTGCCCGCGCTGCCGATCGCGTGGTGCGAGTGCGCCGCGACCGCGGCGTCGGTCTTGTACTTCGGATGGCAGCTCGTGCAGATCGCGTTGCCGGCGGGCGTACCGAGCGCGCGCAGCTTGTCGGGCGGATCCTCGAGGTGCGGGTCGTGGCAGGTCGTGCACGCCATCTGCGACGCGCAGTGGCCGAGCTGGTAGTCGCGGCCCTCGCCCGACGTGATCGACGAGCCGCCCGGCTCGCGGTCGCGGCGCTGCTTGCCCTCCCACGTCCACGGGTAGCGGCTGAACAGCACGGTGTGGCACTTCGCGCACGTGTGGTTGATCCACTGCGCCCTCGTGCCGGCCTCGCCGGGCGGCGGCGCGACGCCGACGAGCGGGCTTCGCACCGCGAACGACGGCTTCACCGCCGGCTCGGCGACGTGCTGGCGCGCGCCGTTGTGGCAGGCCTCGCAGCCAATGCCGAGCTCGACCAGCTTGCCGCCGTCGAGCTTCTGCTCCATCGCGACCGCCGCGGCCGGCAACGTCGCGCGCAGGCTGTCGTCGCGCGGTGGCGCGCCGCCGAGCAGCGCGATCTCGTCGTCGATCGCGTGCGCCAGCCCGGTGCCGTCGATCGCGCGCGCCGCCCACTGCTTGTCGCGCGGCAGGATGCGGTCCTGCATCTTGCCCTGGTACGCCGGCAGGCTCGGGCCGTAGAGGTCGTCGTACAGCATCGTGACGAGCGGCAACGTGTTGTGACAGCCGATGCACTCCTGCGACCACTGGCCCTGCCACGACATGCGCGGCCGCTCGGGCACCATCACCGAGTAGCCCTTGTAGCGCCACGTCTTCGACGAGAACACGAAGGTCATCGGCAGGACGCGCTCGGGCCCCTGACCCGGATCGCCGACCGGATCGGCCGCGTCGGTCACGTCGACGCCGACGAAGTCCTCGCGATAGCGGCCACCCACCACCTTGGTCACGCGAAACCGCTTGTCGCCGGAGGGCGACGCGATCCGCATGAACCGCGCGCCGCCCTGCATCTCGACCGTGCACGCGTCGCCGCCGACGCGCAGCGTCGCGCCGTCGAACGGCGCGCGGATCGCCGCGGTCCGCGCGTCGCGCGTCATGTTGCGCATCGGCGAGGCCGCCCAGGTCTGGTAGATCGCGTTGTGGCAGTCGCCGCACGCCTGCGAGCCGGCGTAGTCGCCGCGCAGCACGTTCGACACCAGCGCGCCGCCGGCCGGCGCGACGCGCGGCGCCGCGGGATGACCGCACGCCACCAGCGCGACGAGCGCGAGCTGCCTCACGCTCTCGATCTAGCACAGCCCGAGCTTGTCTTTGAGATCGCGAACGCGATCGCGCGCGACCGCGAGCTCGGTCCTGCCGTCGGCGAGTCGGACCCTGGTGCCGTCGGTCCCGGCGCGCAGCTCGGCGATCGCGGCGAGCCGGACCAGCGTGGCGCGATGGATGCGAAAGAACCCGGCCGCGGCGTAGCGCGCCTCGAGCTCGGCGATCGTCGGATCGATCACGTAGCTGCGCTCGCCGGCGACCGCGTAGGTCAGCTTGTCCTCCGCGTAGAAGTGGCTGATGTGATCGAGCTCGACCAGCTGGACGCGGTCGCCGAGCCGCGACGGGATGCGCTCGGGCAGCTCGGGCACGGCGCGCAGCCGATCGAGCTTGTCGAGCGCACGCGCCAGCTCGTCGTCGCGCACCGGCTTGCACAGGTAGTCGATCGCGTTGACCTCGAACGCGCGCAGCGCGTGCTGGTCGTGCGCGGTCGTGAACACGACCATGACCTCGGCGGGCAGCGCGCGCGCGACCGCGAAGCCATCGCGCCCCGGCATCGAGATGTCGAGGAACGCGAGCTCGATCGGCGCGCGCGCCGCGATCTCGACCAGCGCGCGCTCGGGATCGGTCGCCTGGCCGACGATCTCGACCCGGCCGGTCGCGTCGAGCAGGCGCGCGAGCCGGACCAGCGCGAGCGGCTCGTCGTCGACCAGGTAGACCCGGCGCTTCATGCGGCCTCGCGCGCCGCCGCGATCGGCAGCTCGATCTGCACCGCCGCGCCCGCCGCCCCGGGCGCCGGCGCGGTCACGCTCGCGGCGTCGCCGTAGAGCGCGAGCAGGCGCGCGCGCAGGCCGTCGAGCCCGTGACCGGCGAGCCAGACGGCGCCGGAGAACCCCGGCCCGTCGTCGGCGACCTCGAGCGCGAGCCGCTCGCCGCTGCGCCGCGCGCGCACGCGGATCGTCGCGCCGGCGGTGCGCGGCGTCACCGCGTACTTCACGCTGTTCTCGACCAGGGTCTGCACCGCGAACGCCGGGATCGCGACGGCCGACAGCGCGTCGTCGACGTCGAGCTCGTAGCGCAGCCGCTCGCCGAACCGCGCGCGCTCGATCTCGAGGTAGTCGCGCACGACGCGCAGCTCCTCGCCGAGCGTCACCACGCGGCTGTGGTGCGCGTCGAGCGAGAACCGCAGCAGCGCGGCGAGCCGCTCGAGCACCTGCTCGGCGCGCGCCGGCTGGTCCGGGATCAGCGCGATCGCGCTGTTGAGCGCGTTGAACAGGAAGTGCGGCCGGATCCGCGACTCGAGCGAGGCCAGCCGCGCCTCGACCGCGCTCGCACGCAGCGCGGCCTCGCGCTCGGCGAGCCGCGTGCGCAGGCGCGACAGCGACACCGCGCCGGCGGTGACCGGGATCGTGATCGCGAACGCGATCTTGAAGCCGTTGACATAGACCGCCCATAGCTCGGCGAGCGGAGCGAGCCCGACCGCGACCAGGACGAGCCCGACGAACAGCGTGCCGACCGCCGAGCACCCGAGCACCGCGGCGAGAAACGCGAGCCACTGCACGAGCTCGGGCTTGTCCAGCACTCGCGGCCTCAGCCGGTGGATCGCGAGCTTGGCCGGGATGCCGATCGACAGCGAGTACAGCGTCGAGATCGGCCAGCTGATCAGGAAGTCGTCGCCGCGCGCCGCGAAGATCGCCGCGATCACCGCGCCGAACCCGATCGAGCCGAGCGCGATCTTGATCACCTCGCGGGTCGCCGACGAGCGCATCTCGCTCAGCGTATCACCGGCGATGGCACTGCTCGCACGGCGCCTGGCCGGCGACGTCCTGGCCGTCGGCGCGCAGCTTGGCGCGCGCGAGCAGCTCGCTGCCCGCGGCGGCGCGCTGCATCTGCTCGTAGTAGGCCTGCGCCTTCGCGCGATCGCCGAGCAGCGCGTAGCCGTCGGTGAGCCCGTATAGCAGCTGCTCGCGCGAGTGCAGCGTCAGCGATGCGAAGCGCGCGCGCTGGACCGCGAGCGTGGCCTCGTAGTCGGCGACGCCGCGCTGCGCGAGCTCGCCGCGCTGCGGCTCCGGCACGTGCGCCGCCACCGCGAGCACCACCGCGCCGCGCGGGATCCGCACGCCGGGATCGTTCGGCGCGAGCCCGACCGCGCGATCCATCTCGGCCAGCCCCGCGGCGAACTGCGCGCGCCCGCCCGCGAGGTCGCCGGCCTGGAACTTCGCGCGCGACAGCGCGACCAGCCCGGCGCCGTGCCACACCAGCGCCTCGGCGTGGTTCGGGTTGGCGGCCAGCGTCTTGTCGCACAGCGCCATCGCGCGATCGAGCGCGGCGGCATCGCCGCGCATGCCGTCGAAGAAGTCCTGGCGGACCTTGAAGTCGAAGCGCTCGGCCTCGGGCGAGGCCGCCGGCGCGGGCGCGCGCGCCGGAGCCGGCGCGACGGGAGCCGGCGCGGCGGAGCCACACGCGGCGAGCACGATGGTGACGAGGAGGTTGCGCATGGCGCTGCTGTAGCGCCGCGTCCGAGCGCCCGGAACCCCCGTTCCGACGAACGGTCGGAATTGCCGGATGAATCGCGTCAGGCGGTGCGGCGCGCCCGGGCGTCGAGCAGGCCCTCGGCCGCCATCGCGGCGCGCACGGCCGGCCGCCGCGCGACGTCGTGGAGGTGACGCGCCAGGTTGGGCCACGGCTTGATGTCGATCGCGAAGCGCTCGCACCACCGCGTCATCACGAACAGGTAGCCGTCCGCGACGGTGAACGTCTCGCCCATCACGAACGGTTGCGCGCCGAGCACGCTGTCGACGTAGGCGAACCGGCGAGCGAGCTTGTCGCGCGCGCCCGCGACGGTCGCGGCCGGTGACTCGGCCACGAACAGCGGTCCGAACTGCTTGTGCAGCTCGGTCGCGATGAAGTTCAGCCACTCCTGGAGGTGATAGCGCGCGAACGTGCCGTTCGGCGGCGCCAGCCTGCGCTCGGGCGCGAGATCGGCGATGTACTGCACGATCGCCGGGCCCTCGGTAAGGATCGCGCTGCCCGGGCCGTCGAGCTCGAGCGCCGGCACGTAGCCCTTGGGGTTGATCGCGAGGTAGTCCGCGCCGCTCGCAGTGCGATGGGTCTTGAGATCGACCCGGTCGAGCTCGAACCTGCGCTCGGCCTCGCGCAGCGCGATGTGCGGCGAGAGCGAGCAGGCACCCGGCGAGTAGAACAGCTTCATGGCGGCCTCCTACCGCGGATCGAGCATCCGACATGCCATGCAAGATCACCTCGCGCGCGACCGCGCACGCGCGGGGACGCGCGCCGTGCGAGCGCGCACGCCTCGGCGTACGGCACGTGCGCTGCACCGACGCGCGTCATGCACGGCGACGACGACCGCGTGCTGCGCGTCCTGGTCCGCGACGTCGCGCGCAGCGAGGCGACGGTGATCGAGCACGCCCGGCGCGGGGCGCGCCGGCTCGGCGAGGTCCCGCCGGTGGCCGCGCTGCGCGACGCCGCGCACCACGTCGCGTGCGCGCAGCGGCGGTTTCATTACGCGGTCGGCGCGTACGCGCCGCCGCGGCCGGGCGGCGCGCTCGCCGCGCTGCGCTGGTTCGTCGAGGGCCACCTGCTCGATCCCGAGGCCGCGTATCGCGCGGCGCTCGGCAACCTGCGCCGCGGCGTCGAGCGGGTCGAGGCGATGCGCGAGATCGCGCGCGGACGCGAGCTGCTCGCGGTGATGCGGTGGTGCGACGACTGGCTGGGCCTCCGGCGCATGCTGGTCGCCGCCGCGTCGGCGCAGCTCGCGTGGTTTGCCAGCCGCCCGCTTCCGGTGGGCGACTGGCACGCCGATCGCAACACGTAAAACCGGGCACGGCCAGAAAGACAACCGCCAAGGCGGTATGTCCGCGAACGACTCGCGATGGCGAGGTCACGATGAGTCTCGCGCCTGGCCGTGCCTTCTTTTTTTTGCTTGGCGGTGCAATGATTCCGCGATGGTCGGGCCGCGGCGCAAGCACACTTCCACCTGGACGGGTGGGGGGGTGCTGCTGCGCCCGGTCCGCAACATCCTCTCCCTGATCGTCCCCGACGAGCCGCCGCTCGAGCTCCAGATCATCGGCCGCACCCTGCTCCACGCCGCGCTGGTGGGCGCCGTCGCCGGGCTGGTCGGCAGCGCGTTCCTGTACACGCTCGAGCAGGTGCAGGACTGGCTGCTCCAGCGGCTGTGCGGCTACGTGCAGCTGCGGGCCGCCGGCGAGCGCCAAATCAGCGGGGACGCGACGGTCTTTCGCTGGTACCTGCTCGCGATCATCCCCGCGCTCGGCGGGCTGCTCTCCGGCTACATCACGCGGTTCTCGCCGGAGAGCCGCGGCGGCGGCGGCGACGCCGCGATCGACGCCTTTCACCAGAAGGGCGGCGTCATCCCCAGCCGGGTGCTGTGGGCCAAGCCGATCGCCTCGATCGCGACGCTCGGCACCGGCGGCTCGGGCGGGCGCGAGGGCCCGACCATGCAGATCGGCGCGGCGTTCGGCTCGTTCGTCGCGCGCTACCTGCGGGTGACCGCGCGCGAGCGCCGCACCCTGATGGTCGCCGGCATCGCCGCGGGCATCTCGGCGGTGTTCCGCACGCCGCTCGGCGCCGCGCTGCTCGCGATCGAGGTGCTGTACCGCGACGACTTCGAATCGGAGGCGCTGATCCCTGCGGTGCTCGCGAGCGTGATCGCGTACTCGGTCGCGCTCGCCGTGTTCGGCTTCGAGCCGCTGTTCGGCAAGCTGCCGCAGTTCCCGTTCCACGCCGGCCAGCTGCCGCTGTTCGCGCTGCTCGCCCTGGTCGTGTCGGTCGGCGCGGTGATGTTCGAGAAGTCGATGCGCGCCGCGCAGCAGCTGTTCGCGCGCCTGCGCGGACCCGACTGGTTGCGCCCCGCCGCCGGCGGGCTGTCGCTCGGCGTGTTCGGCATGCTGCTGCTCGTGACGTTCGATCCGCTGGTCGGCCACGGCCACCTCGGGCTCGGCGTGTTCGGCGGCGGCTACGGCGCCGGCCAGATCGCGATCTCGGGCGCCGCGTGGATGTCGCCGGGCTGGCGCACCGTCGAGCTGCTGGTCGTCCTCGCGGTCGCCAAGATCATCGCGACCGCGCTCACGATCGGCTCCGGCGGATCGGCGGGCGACTTCGCGCCGTCGATCGCGATCGGCGGCCTGATCGGCGGCGCGTTCGGCGCCGCCGCGCAGACCCTGCTCGGGGATCCGAGCATCCAGCCCGGTGCGTTCGCGCTCGTCGGCATGGCCGCGTTCTACGCCGGCATCGCCAACGTGCCGCTCGCCGCGCTCGTGATCGTGAGCGAGGTCGCGGGCAGCTACGACCTGCTCGTGCCGCTGATGCTGACCGAGGCGATCGCGATGATCGCGCTACGCAAGGTCAACCTGTACCGCTCCCAGCCGCGCGCGATCAAGGACTCGCCGGTCCACGCGAGCCTCACGGCGATGCGCTGCGGCGACGTGGTGTCGCGCGACCGCCGTCCCGTGACGCTGAAGATGCGCGACTCGATCCACGCCGCGGCCGACGCGATCGAGGCCGCGCCCGATCAGGACGTGTTCCCGGTGGTCGACGACGCCGGCAAGGTGCGCGGCCTGCTCTCGGCCGAGGCGCTGCGCGCGTTCGTCGCCGACGGCGCCGCGATCGAGGTCGCGATCGTCGCCGACGTGATGGTCGCGCCGGTCACGTTCAGCGAGGGCGATGACGTGCGCGGCGCGGCGATCGCGCTGGTGCGCAGCGACCTGCGCGCCGCGCCGGTGCTCGACGATCAGGGCCAGATCATCGCGATGGTCGATCAGTCCGACATCGTGCGCGCGCTGACCATGGCGAGCGCGAGCCCGAACGATTCGATGGGCTAGGCCCAGGCGCGGACGCGGCCGTCGCGCACGTCCATCAGCGCGCCGATCGTCATCGCCGCGTGGACCAGCCCGACGTGGGTGTAGGCCTGCGGGAAGTTGCCGAGCAAGGTGCCGCTGTCGGGATCGATGTCCTCCGAGAACAGCCCGAGCGGGTTCGCGAAGCGCTGGACCCGCTCGAACACCGCGATCGCCTCCTCGAGCCGGCCGGCCAGCGCCAGCGCCTCGGCCCACCAGAACGAGCAGATCGTGAACGCGCTGGTCGGCTGGCCGAAGTCGTCGGGGTTGGTGTAGCGCATCATCAGGCCGCCGCGGGTGAGGCGCTGGCCGTAGTTGTCGAGCGTCGCGAGGAAGCGCGGATCGCGCGCGTCGATGATGCCGATCGACGGCAACAGCAGATTCGACGCGTCGCCGTGCTCGCCGCCCAGCGCCTGGGTGAGCCAGCCGGCCTGCTCGTTGAACGCGCCGGCGAGCACGATCCGGCGCTCCTCGATCGCGATCTCGCGCCAGCGCGCCGCGATGTCGTGCTTGCCGAAGTGGGTCGCGATCATCGCGCCGCGATCGATCGCGGCCCAGCACATCGCGCGCGAGAACGTGTAGTGGCGCGGCAGCGTGCGGAACTCCCAGATCCCGGTGTCGGCGAGCGGCGCGAGCGCGATCGCCTGCTCGACCAGGCGCTGGACCAGCGGGAAGAACCCGTGCGGCTGGTCGAGCACGATCCGCGGATCCGACAGCACGGTCTCGAGGCACAGGATCAGCTCGCCGTTCAGATCGTTCTGCTGCTGGGCCGCGGCGGCGTTGCCGACCCGCACCGGCCCGCTGCCGCGAAACCCCGACAGGTGCTCGAGCACGATCTCCGGCAGCTCGCGCTCGCCGGCGAGCCCGTACAGCGGCTGGAGCGGCGCGGCCTCGGCGATGTCGCGCAGGAAGTTGATGAACTGCTCGCCCTCGTTGAGGTGCGACAGCCGGCGCAGCGCCTCGACCACGAACGCCGCGTCGCGCAGCCAGCAATAACGGTAGTCCCACGTGCGCTGCGTGCCCAGCGTCTCGGGGATGCTCGTGGTCGCCGCCGCGATGATCGCGCCGGTATCGATGTACGCGTGGAGCTTCATGCACAGCGCCGAGCGCAGCACGCTCTCGGGCGCGAAGCTCGGCAGCGCGCAGCTGCGCACCCACATCCGCCAGCCGCGGATGGTCTCGTCGAGCATGAAGTTGACGTCGTTGATCCCGGGCACGCTCGGCCGGTTGCCGTAGCTCAGCACGAAGAACAGCGGGTGGCGCACCGGGATCTCGATCTGCTGGCAGATCTGGTCGCCGGGCACGTTGCTGTAGAGATGCAGCGGCGCCCCGGCATCGAGCACCTCGACCCCGTGCACCGTCGCGATCGTGTGGCCCGGCGAGCGCGCGTAGTCGGGGCGCGGCGCGAACTCGATGGTCAGCCGCGGCGTCCCGGCGAGCGGGCGGACCATGCGCACCAGCTCGTGGGGTGCGTCGATCATCCCGCTCCCGCGCAGGATGCGCGGCGCGAAGTCGATCACCTCCCAGCGCGCGTCGCCCGCCGCGAACTCGGTGCGCAGCACGTTGGTGTTCGTGATGTACGCGGAGTGGCCGACCAGCGGCTCGCCGCCGACGCGAAACCGGAACACGCCGCCGCGCTCGGCGTCGAGCAGAGAGCCGAACAGCGAGGGCGAGTCGAAGCGCGGCAGGCACAGCCACTCGATCGCGCTGTCGGGCGCCACGAGCGAAAGCACGCGTCCGTTACCGATCACGCCGTGGTCGAGGCGCACCGCCATGTTATTCCTAGCGTACCGCGAGTCGCTGCGATCGGGCGACGTGAGGCACGACTCGCGCGTTCGATAGGCTGGACCACCAGCAGCTAGGCTTCGATCGTGTCTGCAGAATGGCAACAGCTCGCCACCGCACCGCAGGTCGCGCTCGCGCTCGACCTCGACGGCACGCTGTTGCCATTCGCGCCGACGCCGCGCGAGGCCGTGATCGATCGCGACACCGCGGCGCTGCTCGACGCGCTGGTCGCCACCCCCGGCGTCACCCTGGCGCTCGTGTCGGGCCGACCGCGCGAGCTGGTCGAGGATATCGCGCAGCGCTTCCCGACGATCGCGATCGCCGCCGAGCACGGCGCGTGGCACGGCAGCGGCAGCACGTGGCAGGCCGCGCTGCCGGCGGTGGCCCAGCTCGACGAGATCGAGGCCAAGCTGCGCGAGCTGGCGCGGCGCTATCCCGGGGCGCTGGTCGAGCGCAAGTCGTGCTCGGTGTGCCTGCACTACCGCCAGGTCGAGCCGCCGGGCCGGTCCGCGCTGATCGCGCTCGCCGAGGAGGCGGTCGACGAGTGGCTCGAGACCCAGCCCCAGCTCGAGCGCCTGCCGGTCACGCTCGCGATCGAGATCCGGCACCGCGCCGCGCACAAGGGCACCGCGATCGCGTGGCTGCGCGCGCGGATCCCCGACGCCACCCCGATCCTCGCGATCGGCGACGACGCGACCGACGAGGACATGTTCACCAGCCTGCGCGACAGCGACATCGGCATCCTGGTCACCGACGCGCCGCGCCGCACCGAGGCCAGCCTGACGCTGCCGTCGGTGACCGCGGTGCACCGCTTCCTCGGCTGGCTGGTCGACGCGCGGCGCGCGATGCCGGCGCCGCAGCCGCAGGACCTGGTGGTCGCGCGCCGGCCCAGCCGGCGCACCGCGCCGCAGCTGATCGTCGCGTCGAACCGGCTGCCCGCCGCGCCGAGCGCCGAGCGCGGTCGCCAGGTCGGCGGGCTGGTGTCGGCGCTCCTGCCGGTGCTCGAGCAGACCCACGGGCTGTGGCTGGGCTGGAGCGGCGCCGAGCGCGAGCCCGGCCTGCGCGTGCGCGTCGAGGACAGCGATGCCCACGGGCGCGCCGAGTTCGATTATCCGCCGAGCTGGCGCGAGCTGTTCTACTCGGGATTCTGCAACCGCGCGCTGTGGCCGCTGCTCCACGGCTTTCCCGAGCACGTGCGCTACATCGACGACGAGTGGCGGTGTTACGTCGACGCCAACCGCGCCTACGCGCGCATCCTGATCGAGCTCGGCGACGGCGGCGCCGAGATGTGGATCCAGGACTTCCACCTCATGCTGGTCGCGCGCGAGCTGCGCCGCGCCGGCCATCGCGGCAAGGTCGGGTTCTACCTCCACGTGCCGTTCCCGCCGCTCGACGTGCTCGAGACCATGCCGTGGGCGAGCGAGCTGTGCGCCGCGCTGCTCGACTACGATCGGATCGGCCTGCAGGCGCAGCGCTGGGCCGAAAATCTGACGACGAGCGTGCGCGCCCTGCTCGGCGCCGAGGCCGAGGCGCGCGCGCGAGAGCGTATCCGCGTGATCCCGGTCGGCATCGATCCCGAGCGCTTCGCCGAGGCCGCGCACGGTCGCGCGAGCGCGAACGACTCGCTCGGCGCAATGCTCGGCTACCGCAAGCTGATCCTCGGCGTCGATCGGCTCGACTACTCCAAGGGCATCCCGGAGCGGCTCGAGGCGTTCGCGCGCCTGCTCGAGCGCTTCCCCGAGTGGCGCAACGAGGTCTCGTTCGTCCAGGTCTCGGTGCCGACCCGCAGCGACGTTCCGGAGTACGGCGAGCTGCGCAAGCGGGTCGAGGCGCTGGTCGGCCGGATCAACGGCGCGTACGGCGAGGCCGACTGGGTGCCGGTGCGCTACCTGTACCGCAGCTACGATCAGGACACCCTCGCGCGGCTGTATCGCCAGGCCGCGGTCGGCTTCGTGACGCCGCTGCGCGACGGCATGAACCTGGTCGCGAAGGAGTACGTCGCCGCTCAGGACCCGGAGCAGCCCGGCGTGCTGGTGCTGTCGAAGTTTGCCGGCGCCGCCGAGACCATGCCGCACGCGCTGCTCGCGAACCCGTATCACGCCGACGGCCTCGCCAGCGAGCTCGACCACGCGCTGCGGATGGGCCGCGACGAGCGGGTCGCGCGCCACGCCGCGCTGCGCGAGTCGGTGTGGAAGCACACCGCGGCGGCATGGGCGAACGAGTTCCTCGCGGCGCTGCGCGAGAGCTAGATCGAGATCGCGCCCTTGCGGAAGTCGCTGCGGCGCAGGTGGACGTTCACGCACACCGGACGGCCGCCCTTCGCGATCGCCTTGGCCTCGGCGAGCGTGGCATCGACCCGCGCCGGATCCGACAGCACCAGCCCGACCCCGCCGTAGCCCTCGGCGACCTTGTGGTAGTCGGTGCGGCGCAGCTCGGTGCCGAGCGCGGTGCCGAGCACGTCGACC